>CAZKTH010000054.1:0-14423 GCA_964555575.1 uncultured Devosiaceae bacterium
CGGCTCGGCCGCGCCTACGTCATCTGGCGACGTTTCTCCGACAATCGCCTCGCGCTCACCGGCCTCGTGATCATCGTCGCGCTGATCGTGATCGCCGCCGTGGCCCCGCTCATCGCCCCCCATTCGCCGGTCATCGGCAATCTTGCCGGCGCCCGGCTCAAGCCACCGCTGACCGACGGCTATCTGCTCGGCACCGACGGGCAGGGGCGCGACATCCTTTCGCGTCTGCTCTACGGGTCGCGGATCACCCTGTTCGTGGTGGCGCTGGTGGCGATCATCGCCGCGCCGGTCGGACTGATCGTCGGCACCGTCTCCGGCTATGCCGGCGGCTGGACCGATGCGGTTCTCATGCGCATCACCGACATCTTCCTGGCCTTCCCCAAGCTGGTCCTGGCCCTGGCCTTCGTCGCCGCCCTCGGACCCGGCATCGAGAACGCCATCATCGCCATCGCGCTGACCTCCTGGCCGCCCTATGCGCGCATCGCCCGCGCCGAGACCATGACGTTCCGCAAATCGGATTTCATCGCCGCCGTGAAGCTGATGGGGGCCTCGCCGTGGCGCATCGTTCTCAAACACATCATGCCGCTTTGCCTCAGCTCGCTGATCGTCAGGGTGACGCTCGACATGGCCGGCATCATCCTGACCGCCGCCGGCCTCGGCTTCCTGGGCCTGGGCGCCCAGCCGCCGATGCCCGAATGGGGTGCGATGATCGCCGACGGTCGCAGATTCATTCTCGACCAATGGTGGGTGGCCGCCATGCCCGGCTTCGCCATCCTCATCGTCAGCCTCGGCTTCAACCTTCTCGGTGACGGGTTGCGCGACGCGCTCGACCCCAAGGAGGGCGGACAGTGACGGCGCTTCTGACGGTCGAAAACCTGCGCGTCACCTATCCGACCCGGACCGGCGTATCGGAAGCGGTGCGCGGCGTCTCCTTCTCGCTCGGGCACGAACGGCTCGGCATCGTCGGGGAATCCGGCTCCGGCAAATCGCAGACGGGCCGCGCCATCATGGGTCTCACCGCCAGGAACGCCCGGGTCGAGGCCGATACGCTCAAGTTCGGCGATATCGACCTGAAGCGCGTGTCCGCCCGGCAAAGACGCGTCATGCGCGGCAAGAGCATCGCCATGATCCTTCAGGATCCGAAATACTCGCTGAACCCGGTCATGCCGATAGGCCGGCAGATCGTGGAAACGCTTCGGACGCACGAAAGAGTCGGCGGCGCCGAGGCGCGCGCGCGGACGCTCGCCATGCTCGAAGCGGTGCAGATCCGCGACGCCGAACGCGTCTTCGATCTTTATCCGCACGAGGTTTCCGGCGGCATGGGCCAGCGCATCATGATCGCCATGATGCTGGTATGTTCGCCCGAACTTCTCATCGCCGACGAGCCGACATCCGCGCTCGACGTGACGGTTCAGCTGGAGGTTCTGAAAATCCTCGACAAGCTGGTGAGAGACCGCGGCATGGGCCTCATCTTCATCTCGCACGATCTGAGGCTGGTGTCGTCCTTCTGCGACCGGGTGCTGGTCATGTATGCGGGCAAGGTGGTCGAGGAATTGCCGTCCGCCAATCTGAAGAATGCCCGCCACCCCTATACCAAGGGATTGCTCAACTGCCTGCCGCAGATCGGCAATCACCGCCATCCCCTGCCCGTCCTCGACCGTCAGCCGGAATGGGCCGCATGACGGACATTCTCGCCACCAACGACATGATCGTGAAATTCGGCGATTTCGTCGCGCTCGATCACGTCTCGATCAAGGTGACGGAAGGCGAGTCCTTCGGCATCGTCGGAGAATCGGGATCGGGCAAGTCGACCCTTTTGCGGGCGATTGCCGGCCTCAATCATTTCGACCAAGGCGAACTGATGGTGGACGGACAGTTCTATTCCGACAAGCGCCGTCAAAAGAGCTTTTACCGCGATGTGCAGATGGTGTTCCAGGACCCCTACGCCTCGCTCCACCCGCGCCAGACGGTCGACGCACTATTGCGGGAACCGCTGCTCATCCACAGGCTCGACAACAAGGAAGAGCGCATCGCGCGGGCTCTGGACGAGGTGGGCCTCGGCACCGGCTTCAGGTTCCGCTATTCGCACCAGCTGTCCGGCGGCCAGCGCCAGCGCATCGCCATCGCCCGCGCCCTGATCGTCGAACCGAAGATCCTGCTGCTCGACGAGCCGACATCGGCCCTGGATGCGTCGATTCAGGCGGAGATCCTCAACCTTCTGGAACAGGCCAGGGCCAGTCACAACCTGACCTTTGTCATGGTCAGCCACGATCTCGGCATCATCAGCCACATGTGCAACCGCCTGGTCGTGATGAAGGACGGCAGGATCGTCGAGATGCTGGCAGCCGACGCGCTGGAAACGCAAGAATTCTCGGAGGCGTACACGCAGCAGCTCTTCGTCGCCAGCGAGGGGTTCAAACCGGAACGGGACGCACCGGCCGAACCCCCGCCGTCGTGACGGCCCTTTCGGTTCGCCAACGGATCGAAAGGCAGGCGAAACGACAACGAGCGGTGCCGGATCAGTCGGGAGGGCTGAAGCTTGGACAATCGGTTGCTGACCGCGATCCGCGCCCAGGAAGCGTCCTTCACCAGGCATGAAGCGCGGATTGCCACCCACCTCGGCGCCCGGCCCGAGGCGATCGCGGTGGAAAGCGGCGCGGTCCATGTCGCCGGCTTTCAGTCCATGCGCTATCGCGCCGATCGGCTGTGCCAGCGGCGGCGCTACGTCAGGAACAATGTCGTGCCGCTCGATACCGTGAATGGCGTCTTCGGCAACATGCTTACCGATGATGTCCGCGCAAGACGCTGATCATGATCGACAATTTCCGCCATGCCACGGAAGGCCCCCTATTGCTCAAGGCCGCGCTCGAAACCCGCATGGACGTCGTCTTCTTCTGCGACGAATTCTGCGACTGGGCCACGGGTCGGACGCCGCACCTAGAGCGGCGCGCGTTCAGGTTGAATCGCTTCGCCGCTCCATGTTCTTGTTGTCGCATCCTTCGGACCTCAAATCGTGCCCCCGGCACGATTTGCCCCTTCGGGTCGGTCCTCAGTTGGCGCAAAACCGGGACCCACTTTTGCGCACGATGCTTTAGTGGTGCTGCCGAACGAATCCAATTTCTTCATGGGCATGCCGGTCGGCCTGCACTTCGCCCTCAACCTGCTGATTGAGGACGTCTTCGCCGCTCGCGGGCCGCTGGTCGACGCGCATATGGAGATCGTGTCGAGAATCCAGGATGAACTCGGTCAGTTTCTTTGATACCGGTGCAAGAGATCAGTTTTGCCTGCACGCCGTTTCCGGCGCTCGTGCCTTGCGGCGCCGGCCACTGTTGAGGAAAAGGGATGCCATCTTTCGATCAATCCGCCGTTGAGCAATTCGTGGCAGGTCTTTCGGAAACGGTCGGCGGCCCCGGCGGTGCGGTCGGCGTGGTCAGGGACGGCGCCGTCGTCCTCAGCCATGTCTGGGGCTATGCCGATCCGAAACGGCACCTGCCGGTCACGACCGCGACACGCTTTCCCATCTGTTCGATTTCCAAGCAGTTCACCTGCGCCACGTTGCTTTCGCTCCGCAAGGATCCGGACGGTTACGACGCCCTGCTGAGCGATTATCTGCCGAACATGGAGACCGAACGTCCCGGCGCCCTGCATCTGTGCAACAACCAGTCCGGCCTCAGGGATTACTGGGCCCTGACCGGCCTTCACGGCGCCAATGCGGGCGATGTGTTCCGGCGCGAAGATGCCCGTACCCTGTTCGCGCGCATGCGCACGACGCATTTTGCCCCGGGCAGCCGCTATTCCTATTCCAACGGCAATTTCCGCATCCTGTCCGACCTGATCGAAGCGGTTTCGGGGCGGTCCCTCGCCGAGCATTACCGCGAGCGCATCTTCGATCCGGCCGGCATGGAGACGGCCGAACTGCTGCCGGACACCACGACACCGGCCGACGGCACTGTCGGCCACGAGGGCAATGACAGTGTCGGCTTTTTCCCGGCGACAAACCGCATCATCTGGACGGGGGATGCCGGCATTTCCGCCTCGCTCGACGACATGCTCGCCTGGGAAGGCTTCATCGACAGGACGCGGGACGACGACACCGGCCTTTACCGCCGCCTGGCGCGGCCCCAGACCTTCTCGGACGGCAGCGCGGCACCCTATGGCTTCGGGCTGTCGCACGACACGATCGGGTCGGTTTCGACGACTGGTCACGGCGGCGCCCTGCGCGGTTTCCGTGCCTACCGGCTTCATGCCCGATCGCAGCGGCTCTCCGTCGTCGTGCTCTTCAACCACGAGGCGAACGTGCAGGAGACGGCGACGCAACTGATGCGGGCGGCGCTCGGTCTGCCGGCGCCGCAGCCAGCGGAGACGCCGGTCGATCCCGGCTGGGCCGGTCGCTATTTCGACCGGGAAACCGGCCTTTTGTGGACGCTCGAGCCGGATCGCGACGGCCTCAAGGTCGGGTTTTCCACCTTGCCCGAGACCCTGACGGTCGAAAACGCGGATATGGCGCGCTCGCCCGCGATGACGCTTGTGCGCCACGGCGACATGATCGACTACCAGCGCTGGCGCGAGAACCTCAGCGGCAGCGCGGTGCGCGTTTCCGGCCCGGCCCGGCCCGACATCGCCGGGTGCTACCATTCTCCGGAACTCGATGCCGATTTCGAGATCCGCGACACCGAAGGTGCCTTTTTCGGGTTTTTCGAGGGCTTTCTCGGCCAGTCCGAGATGATGCCTATCCATCCCGTCGCGACGGACCTCTGGCAGCTTCCATCGCGGCGCGCGCTCGACGCTCCGGCCCCGGGCGACTGGACCATCCGTATCGAACGCAGTGATTCCGGCGCGGTCAGCGGTCTGCGGATCGGCTGCTGGCTGGCCCGTGATCTCCATTATGTCCGGGTCGGCGCCTGAAGCGCGGATGCCGATCTTCCGCGCGAGCCGATCGGCAAACTCCCGCCGGCCGAAGCCGAAAACGCTTCTATGCCATGCCCCGCTCGCCTTCACGATACGCGCCTGCGTGCCATAGTCGACGAAGATCATGCCATAGCGAACCGCATAGCCGATCTGCCATTCGAAATTATCGAGGAACGACCAGGCGATGTAACCCTTGACGTCGAAATCTGCCGCTATGGTCGCCTCCACCGCCGAGAGATGCTCGCGCCAGTATTCGATGCGGTCGATGTCGTTGATCTCGCCGTTCGGGTCGACATGGTCGGCAAAGGCATAGCCGTTTTCCGTGACGAAGATCGGGACGTCGCCGGCCGCAACCGCCGGATCGATGGCCTTGTGGCTGCCAGCCTTGAACTGACGGCCCGAAGCGGCGTCCTGGGAGCCGTTCACCATGATGATGGTGCTGCCCTTTTCGAGATTGTCGACCATGTACTGCGCCTGCAGTTCGCCGACACGCTCATTGACGAACGAGACGAAGAAATCGATTGATGCACCGGTCAGCAGCCCGTCATAGGCAAAAACCTTCCACCGGTCGGCACAAAGCTGGAATTCGAGGTCAAATGCAGCGCCCCGATCCGTTCCGTGGCGTCGCCCTTGCTTGCCAAACGGATCAGGCGCGCCAAGCCGAAAACGAGGAGGGCACCTCAGCACACCGAACACACGCCGCAGGGCATCGGCGTTCGGGGCGAGGCGTTCGGCGGCTCACCAGGTTCTGGTCACACCGTCGGCTTTGTGAAGCCGGCGGGACCTGGTCACGGGCCAGCCCAACCGGACAGGAAGCGTGCCGGCAGGCAGGTGAAGCGTGTTCGGTCCGGCCCGGTGCGGCTTGAGCATGTTTTCCAGCGGCAGTGCCAGCGACTCGATCGCGTGGTCGGCAGGCGAGGTGATCGAGGCGAAAAGGGTTTCGGCGCGCGTGCGCGCAAGAGTCGTCATTGATTATGTCCTTGCGGAAATGGGCGTGGGGCCGCTTCGAAAAACGGCCCCATCTCAGATCAGTCGGCCGGCTGCAGGTTCGTTGCCGAAACCTTGCCGTCGCGGCCGCTCTCGAGACTGTAGGTGAGCTTCTGGCCTTCGGCGAGCGTGCTCATGCCCGCGTTTTCGACGGCGGAAATGTGGACGAACGCGTCCTTGGAGCCGTCATCGGGAGAAATGAAGCCGAAGCCTTTTGCGGAATTGAAGAATTTTACTGTGCCGGAAATCATGGCGCATACCTTTTGGTTTGCCCGAGCCCTGAGGCGAACGGACGATTGCCCATGCGCAACACGCGCATGAGTTGAAACGTTCGCAATATCAGGGGGAAGCCAATCAAACCGGCAAGCCGGCAGGTCAGATCGCCAAAGACGACTGGAAACGTACCTGCATTAAATGGTCGTTCAAAATGTTCTTTTCAAGACCGAAAGCGATATCTACCGCCGATTTATGGCGACGCTGACAAGGCCTTTGTCTGCAACCGCCGGGCCGACAAAGCCCTTGTTTGCCATCGTCAGCGCAGTTGTCCTTGCGCCGCCAGACAAATCAGTCTCCTCGACAACCCGTTCGTAGCGCTCGCTGAGGCACTTCACCCGATAACGGGCCGGTCCATTGTCATGAGGCAGGCAGGCAAGAACCTTGCACGGCCCGTTCGGACGGTTGGAATGCAGGGGCGCTGAACTGAGATCCAGCATCTGGCCCACCGTGTAGACATGCGGCATGTTCCGGTCCTCGTGCGGTTGCATCGGCATCCTCGCCTTCGCAATCATGCGTTGAAGTCGTCAGCACCCAGAATGAAGGAATGGGTGAGTCTTCCCGTATATGCCTTTCGCGCAGCATCCATGATGCGCCCTCGATTGGCGTCGAAGGCGCCAAGGATCGCTTTTTCGTCGGCAGCTGTGCCCGGTGACAGGCGGAAAAGGACGTCTTCTTCCAAAAAGAATGCAACCTCCATGGCGCTGTCGTGTCCCCAGAAGCGCACGCGGGCATTCTCCGGGTCATAACTCCGGCTTGGATTGGGAAAATTCAGTGACATGTCTCCTCCTCGACAAAGGTCCTGGCCATCAGCTTCGGTGTCCCGGCGGCCAGGTTCGCCCGTTCGTGATTGCGCCCTCGGCGGCGCCTGCTGTCAAAATGAGGCGCCTGACGTCGTTGCCGGATCGCTTGTCCCGGATGATTTCCGACAATTGCGCAAATTCGGCGATGCGGGTTTTTTGAGGCTGTGCCCGCGCCTTCGCTCGATTGGGAAAGGGGATGATTTTCGTGGATTCAGGCATCGACAGGCTCCATCCGGGATGGGATTCCGTGTGCCTCCACGGCAGCAAAGCGCATTGATGGTAGGAATTGGCGGTTCCTGCGTCCGAACGCTGTCACTCAACGCCTCGGATACAACAAGTGGTGTCACGCACGACTTGTTACAAGGACCCTGCCATTGGGCTCAGCCGCGCCATCGACGCGCCTGACCCGTTTCCGTCGCGGCCTCCTGATGCCGGCATGCGAACGGGTTTTGCCGGATCGACACTTCGATCGACATCGCGGCCGACTGCTGATCAAGCCTGTCAGACCACCGACAACCGGCATCGCCTGATGGATGCGTCAGGCCGCGGCCTCGCGCCGAACCGGATGGATCGGCATCGCAAACAGAGGCCCCGTCGGGATTGCGACAGACGCAAAATAAATCTTTGCGATCTTGAATTTTTAGGCCCGACGCGCTACATTTGTCTCAAGGAAGCGCTAGAAATCGAAACAAAAATCATCTGCGCTCCGTCACTCATCAAAAGATGGACCGCCTCGGTATGCGATTTGTCAATCGCATAGATGCGTTTTATCTAGAAATACTCGATTCCAGCACGCCATCCTTGGCGAGGAGTCGGAATTCGTCTTTGTATTGAAGGCGTTCTGTTTTTGTCCCACGACAACGGAGCGATACTGATCACGCCGAGGCCTCACCGGCGCTCGGACATAAACCCGCGCATGCCGGCGGCACGTCTTCGGCAGACACTGCAAGCAGGAGATGGCAATGGCAAAAGGTCAGAAGCGCAGCAATCGGGAGTCCAAGAAGCCGAAAGCCGCAAAGGCAGTCGCAGAATCGGTCGTGCCGTCCGGCTTTCCCTTGAAGTCATCACCCGCAAGGTCGCCGGAAAGCGCGAGAAAACGTTGAAGACGAAATGAGTATCAGGAGTACCGAGTCGCTCGTGACGTTCCGGAATTCGTTCATGCTCCCGGAGCTGGAACTCGAGCAACCCGCAGGCACCTACAAAATCGTAGTCGACGAGGAAGAAATAGCCGGCCTGTCCTTTTTGGCCTACAGGCGCGTCGCAACGATGATTCACATCCCCTCGCTCGAAGCTGCCGAGTTTTCGCGTCAGGTTTTTCTGGTCGACTCCGATGAACTGCAGGCGGCAATCAGTGCCGATCATCGATCGATGCTTGCCAAGCAACGCAAGGGATTAGCGAAATGAAATATCTGGGAAGCATTGCCGGAACCGGCGTGCTGCTGAGCGACGGGATCGCCTATGCCGACGCGACCTATGAGCTCGAGGGCTTCATGCGCAAAAAGGGCCAGATGACCGGAAGCGGCGAAATCGGCCTGAAGTCGGTCTTTGTCAAAGGGGCGATTGCGCGCAAGGACCTGCAATTGCGAATCGCCGACGGGCAGCTGCTCGATCTCGCGATCGCCGACACCAAAACGTGTGCGCCGGACCGGATTGTGGTCGATATCTCCGGCAGCCTTCCCGTGAAAGGCGACTGGCGCCACTAGAGCAAAACGCGTTCTGATGGAGTGAGAACGCATGCTCCATCTCTTTGTGGTCGCATCCTTCGGACCTCAAATCGTGCCGCCGGCACGATCTGTCCCTTCGGGTCGGTCCTCGGTTGGCGAAAAGCCGGGACCCGCTTTTTCGCACGATGCTCCAGTTGCATGCCGAGTAGTGCAGGGCGCCTGTCGTGAACGCCTTTCGCGCCGAACCTTCCTGGTCCAAAGACCCGCCGCCCCATGACCGGCCTCTGATCCGGACGTTTCTCAGGATCGGCCTACCACGCACGCGCAGTCGCAGAACGGATTGCCAGAAAGCCAGCCATGCTCTCGATTTCCGCCATTGTCTCCCGCCTTCGGACGCACGCCGCGCCCTGGAATGATCCGGCGCCGGTGCGAGAGGAGCTGTTCGGGGTCGAGCGGCTCGAACTGCACGCCCGGACACTCGCGGCGGCGCAGCCCGTCGCATCATCACCGCGAAAAGTGCATTCGCTGCACGCCCGCCTCAACGAAAATGCCAGGGTGCTCCTTGCCGCCTATCGCGCCAGCGCCAGGGAACTCGAAGCCGATCGCCTCATCGTGCCTGCCGCCGAATGGCTTCTCGACAATTATCATCTGGTCGAAGAGCATGTCCGCGAAATTCGCGACGATCTGGCGCCCGGCTACTACCGGCAATTGCCGAAACTGGCCGGCGGGCCGTTTGCCGGATATCCGCGTGTCCTCGAACTGGCCTGGGCTTTCGTCGCCCACACCGACAGCCATTTCGACCCCGAGACACTGTGCCGCTTCGTCTCTGCCTATCAGGGTATCCAACCGCTGACGATCGGCGAACTCTGGGCCATTCCCATCACGCTTCGCATCGTGCTCATCGAAAATCTGCGCCGTCTCGCCGATCAGATAACCGCCGGGCGGCAGTCGCGCAACGAGGCGGACTCCCTGGCGGATCGCGTGCTGATCGCCGGCCTCTCGCCCGACGTCATGATTGCCAGCATGGCGTCCGTGCCTTTGCCGGAATTGTTCGCGGCGCAGTTTGCCAAGCGCCTGCGCGATCACGATTCTGCCGATATCCCGACACTCGCTTGGCTCGAGAAACGTCTGGCCGGGCAGCAATCCACCATCGACGATGTCGTGCTTCGCGCCCAGCAGCGCCTCGGCGCCTCGAACGTCACCGTGCGCAATATCGTCACCAGTCTGCGTCTCATTTCCGATATCGATTGGGCTGACGTCTTCGAAAGCGTGAGCCTTGTGGACGCGTGCCTTCGCGATGCGAGTCGTTTCGACGAGATGGATTTCCCCACACGCGACCTCTATCGCGGCGCGGTCGAGGAACTGGCGCGTGGATCCGCCCTTACCGAAATCGAGATTGCCGAAACGGCCCTGAGACTGTCGGCGGAGGCGGCCCTTGAGCGCCCCGAAGGTGTCGACGCGGGACGCTTCGCCGACCCGGGATATCACCTGCTTGCCGAAGGCCGCCGCATGCTGGAGCGGCGGATCGCCTTCAGGGCGCCCGCACATCTGCTGATCCGGCGATTCAATTTGCGCCTTGGCATTGCCGGCTATGTCGGCAGCATCGTCCTGGTCGCGGCCCTGTTGCTCGGCCTGGCGTTCTGGACACTTGGCGTTTCCGCCATGGGCTGGGCGGCGCTTCTGGCGATCGCCGCCTTCATCCCCGCCACCGAGGTGGCCACCGCGTTCGTCAATCGGGCCGTTACCTGGAGTTTCGGAGCCGCAAGGCTCCCCGGCCTCGAACTCAAAGCCGGCGTTCCGTCGTCCCTTCGCACCCTGATCGTGATCCCGAGCCTCATCACCGGCAGAAAGGCGCTGCTCGATCAGGTCGAACAACTCGAGGTCCACTACCTTTCTGGCGCCGGCGGCGATGTCAGCTTCGCGTTGCTCCTGGATGGTCTGGATGCCGATCAGGAAATGATCGAGGGCGAGGACGCCCTTATTGCCGAGGGTCAGACGGCAATCGATCGGTTGAACCGGATGCACGGGCCGGGACCGGCGGGGGACAGGTTCCTGCTGCTGCACCGGCGGAGGCTGTTCAATACCTCCGAGCGCAAGTGGATGGGCTGGGAACGCAAACGCGGCAAGCTGCACGAACTCAACCGCCTGCTCAGGGGTGCCGCCAATACCAGCTTCGTGTCCGTCGATGGCGGCAGACCCGCCGTGCCGCAAGACGTACGCTACGTCATTACTCTCGATGCCGACACGCGTCTGCCGCGCGACACCGCGCTCAAGCTCGTGGGCAAGATGGCCCATGCCCTCAACCGGCCACGGTTCAGCCTCGGCCAGCAGCGCGTCATCGGCGGTTACGGCATTCTGCAGCCGCGCGTGACGCCGTCACTGCCGGTTGGGCAGGAAGGTTCGCTCTATCAGCGCGTCTTTTCCGCGCCGGGCGGGATCGATCCCTATGCGGCGGCGGTTTCCGACGTTTACCAGGACCTGTTCGGTGAAGGCTCGTATACCGGCAAGGGCATCTACGATGTCGACGCCTTCGAGGCGGCCCTGGCTTACCGAATCCCGGAAAACACGCTGTTGAGCCACGACCTTTTCGAAGGCATTTTCGCCCGTGCCGGCCTGGCGTCCGATGTCGAGGTGGTCGATGAATACCCGTCCCGATACGATGTCGCCTGCCAGCGCCAGCACCGATGGACGCGCGGCGACTGGCAATTGCTGCCCTTTGTGCTGGGCCGGCATGGGAAATCCCGTTCCGTCGGCGCCGTCGGGCTCGCCAAGATCCTCGACAATCTGAGGCGGTCGCTGTTCGCGCCGGCACTGCTGCTCACCCTGGGGCTTACCTGGCTGTTGCCCATGCCCTCGGCGCTCCTGGGCACCGGCCTTGTCCTCATCGGCCTGGCGCTCCCGGCCTTTTTCGTGCCGTTCTTTTCCCTTTTCCCCAGACGCGCCGGTATCCGGCTCGACAGCCACTTCCACGCCCTCGGCGTCGAGATAAGGCTGGCGGCGCTTCAGACCGCCCTGTCCGTGGCGTTTCTGCCCGATCAGGCCTGGCGGATGGGCGATGCCATCCTGCGGTCGCTGGTCCGCCGCTACGTCACCCACAGACATCTGCTGCAATGGACGACGGCCGCACAATCGACCGGCGGCCAGCGCCTCAACGCAAGGGGCTTCTACCAATCGATGGCGGGTGGCACGGGCCTGGGGCTGGGCGCTGTCCTCGGCGCCGTGATATTTGCGCCTTCTTCCTTTCCGGTCGTCCTCGTTTTCGCCTTGTTGTGGAGCGCCGCCCCGGCCATCGCACTCTGGACCAGTCGCGCACCGTCGCCGTCAAGCAGCCTCCTGCCTGCCCCGGAAGACGAGCAGAAACTGCGCCTGATCGCCCGGCGGACATGGCGGTTCTTCGAAACCTTCGTCACGCCCGCCGACAACATGCTGCCGCCCGACAACTTCCAGGAAGACCCCAATCCGGTTGTTGCCCACCGCACGTCGCCGACCAATATCGGGCTTTATCTGCTGTCCGCCGTCGCGGCCCGCGATTTCGGCTGGACGGGCAGGATCGAGACGGTGGAGCGACTGGAAGCGGCATTCGCCAGTCTACGCCGCCTCAAGCGGTTCAAGGGCCATTTCTTCAACTGGTACGACACCGAGGAACTGCGCGTTCTCGATCCGGCCTATGTGTCCTCGGTCGATAGCGGCAATCTTGCCGGCCACCTGATCGCCTTTTCTTCCGCCTGCCGGGAGTGGATCGACGCACCGCCGGACGGCAACGCCCGATCCGGCATGCTCGACGACCTCATTCTGGCGCGCCAGGCGCTCGAGTCCATTCAGATCTCGTCGCCGGACGCGGACAGCCTCGGCGCGCTTCTGACCGGCCTCCATGCCCTGCTGACCGGCGTGCAGGATCTGCCGGCGATTTCGGCACGGCTTGCCTGGTCGGCCGGCAAGGCCGCGAGCCATGCTAGGCAAATGGTGCCACACTCGGAAAGAGGCAGGGTGCCTGACCTGGTGTTCTGGACAGAGGCGCTGGCCGACCGGATCCGCGCCTTCGATCGTGACCAACTGTCCGCGAACGATGATGCGGGGGATATCGCTCATCGGTTGCAGGCACTCGCCGACGAAGCGCGCATCATGGCGCTGGCGATGGATTTCGCCTTTCTGTTCGACCGCGAACGCCGGTTGCTCTCGATCGGCTATTCGCGTGCCGACAACAGCCTCGACAAGAACTGCTACGATCTGCTGGCGTCCGAGGCGCGCCTGGCGAGCCTTTTCGCCATCGCCAAGGGCGATGTGTCGACGCGCCACTGGTTCCGGCTCGGTCGTACGTCAACGCCGCTCGGCAAAGGGTCGGCGCTGATTTCCTGGTCCGGCTCGATGTTCGAATATCTCATGCCGGCCCTGGTCATGCGCGCGCCCGTGGGCAGCCTCATCAACGAGACAAATCATCGGGTCGTCACCCGGCAGCAGGGCTATGCGCGCGCGCTCGGCATTCCCTGGGGCATTTCGGAATCCGCCTACAACGTTCGCGACATCGAATTCACCTACCAGTATTCCAATTTCGGCGTCCCCGGACTGGGGCTGAAGCGCGGCCTGTCGGAAAACCGGGTGATTGCGCCCTATGCGACCGGGCTTGCCGCGATGATCGACCCCTCGGGGGCTTTGGAAAACTACGCCCGCATCGCCGCCCTGGGCGGCTCCGGTCCCTACGGCTTTTACGAAGCGCTCGATTTCACCCGTTCACGGCTTCCCGAGGGGCAGAACGTGGCGGTGGTGCGCAATGTCATGGCCCACCATCAGGGCATGACCGTGGTTGCCATCGCCAACGCGCTTCTCGACGGTTGCATGCGTGAGCGGTTTCACAGCGACCCGCTGATCATGGCGAGCGAGTTGCTCTTGCAGGAACGCACGCCGCGCCATGTGGCGATTGATCATCCGCGCGCCGAGGAAGTGAAAGCCTCGGCCAGCGAGATGCGCCGCAAGGCGCATGTCGTAAGGCGTTTACGTGCGCCGTTTGCCGGTCCCCCGGTGACCCATCTTCTGTCGAACGGCCATTATTCGGTGATGCTGACGGCAACGGGCGGTGGCTATAGCCGCTGGGGCGATAGTGCCGTGACCCGCTGGCACGAAGACGCCACATGCGACGATTCCGGCACGTTCGTTGTCCTCAGGGACATGCATTCCGGCATGATTTGGTCACCGGCCGGCACGCTGCCCGGGCCGGCGCCTGCGCGTCAGGATGTGCTTTTCGCTGAAGACCGTGCCGAATTCACCCGTCAGGACGGCGCGCTGACAACGAGCATGGACGTGCTGGTTTCGGGCGAGGACGACAGCGAGGTCCGTCGGGTTTCGCTCACCAATGCCGGCCGCAAGCCGCGCGAGATCGAGGTGACGTCCTATGCCGAACTCGTCTTGACCACATCGTCCGCCGATGCGGCGCATCCGGCCTTTGCCAAGATGTTCGTCGAGACCGAATATCTGCCGGAACTCGAGGCCCTCGTGGCGACGCGGCGGCGGCGTTCCCCGACCGAGCCCGAAATCTGGGCGGCGCATTTCGCCATTGCCGAAGGGGACATCACCGCCGCGCCGCAATATGAAACGGACCGGCTGAAATTCCTCGGGCGCGGCCGGGCTTTCACCAACGCCCTGGCCGTTGTCGGCAACCACCCGCTTTCCAACACGGTCGGCACGGTCCTCGACCCGGTCTTTTCGTTGCGGCAGCGGGTGACGATCGCGCCGGGCGGGGTTGCCCGGATTGCCTTCTGGACCGTTCTGGCGTCATCGCGCGCCGAGCTGATCG
>CAZKTH010000055.1:0-6719 GCA_964555575.1 uncultured Devosiaceae bacterium
GTAGACCTGCCAGGGCATGGCGATGGTGGCGATATAGGCCAGGAACAGCGCGTTCTTGTAGGGGAAGCGCAGCTTGGCAAAGGCGTAGGCGGCGAAACTCGAGGTCAGAAGCTGCAGGATGGTGACCACGATCGTCAGCTTGAAGGTGTTCATGACGAACAGACCGAGCGGAATCTTGGTCCAGATGTCGATGTAGTTCTCCCAGCGCGGACTCTGCGGAATCCACTGGATGGGGAAGGCAAAGACGTCGCGGTCGAACTTGAGGGAGGCCGAGAGCATCCAGACGAACGGCACCAGCATGGTGGCCGTGACGACGATCACGATCACATAGGTGGTGACCAGGCCCCAGTTGATGCGCCGTCTCGGACGTTTGAGCGGGGTTTGAGGTGCGGCGAGGGCTTCGGCGCTCATGCGAGGTCCTCCTCGCTTTCCCGCGTCCAGCGGAACTGGATGATGGTAATGACCAGAACGAGCAGAAACAGAACCAGTGCCACCATGCTCGAATAGCCCAGATCCCAGCTGACGAAGGCCTCGTTGTAGATGTGGTAGACCAGCACCATGGTCGAGGTGCCCGGCCCGCCCTGCGTGATCAGAAAGACCTGATCGAACACCTTGAACGAAGTGATGGTCAGCATGACCGTGACGAAGAAGGTGGTCGGCGCCAGCTGCGGCAGGGTAATGCGCCAGAATTTCTGCCAGGCCGAGGCGCCGTCGATATCGGCAGCCTCGTAGAGCTCGGAACTGATCCCCTGCAGCCCGGCCAGGTAGATCACCATGAAGTAGCCCATGTTCTTCCAGACCGAGAACATGATGACGGTGATCATGGCCCAGTGCCGGTCGGCAGCCCAACGCGGCAGGTTCTTGGGATCGACCCCGAGCGAATAAAGCACCATGTTCACCGGCCCGTATTCGGGATGGAAGAGCATGTTCCAGACCACCGCCACCGCGATGAGCGAGGCGACATAGGGGAAAAAGGCGATGGTACGGAAGAAATTGCGGGCGAAAATCTTCTGGTTGAGCAGGATGGCGAGGCCGAGCGCACAAGCGAGCGTCAGCGGCACCGTCGCGCCGGTATAGATGATCGTGTTCCAGAACGAGGCGATGAATATCTTGTCCCTGAACAGCTTGAAGAAATTGTCCAGGCCCGCGAACTCGATCGGATTGTTGCCGTCCCAGTGCATGAAGGCGAGGACGAAGGCGAAGATGATCGGCCCGAGGGTGAAAACGGCAAAGCCGATGAAATTGGGGGCGATGAAGGAATAGGCGGTCAGATTGTTCATCAGCCGCCGCCGGCGCCGTGACACCGCCATTTTCGGCCTTTTTGCCGCGGCCAGCCTGTCCGCCGCCGCCGTCATGGCGACACTCCGTCGGCCGTGACAACCAGGCGCAGTTCGCGTTCCGCCAGCGGCACCAGCACCCGGTAGAGACGCCCGGGCCAGGCGAGGCGCAGGCGCGGATCACTGATCGGAATGTCCTCGACCCGGATGGCACCGCCGCCCGAAACGGTGATTGCGGCGTCAGCGTCGAGAATGATGCGGTTGGCCGAAACGACCGGCTTTTTGCTCAGCATCAGCGAGAGCTCGGCCGGCCTTGAACCTTCATGGCGGTCGGTGATCTCGACATGTCTGCCCTTGACCAGACGGACGCGCCGCCAATAGCGCGAGACCCCCGCCTCCTGCGGATAGGCGCCGGCAATGTCCATCTCGATCGTCGAAATCTCCTCGCCGAGATCGACCGTGACGTCGCGGGCGGCGTAGTCCGCGCCGGCCTTCTGCATGATGCCCTCGAAGCTCGGCAGGTTGTGCCAGGCCGACTGCATGGTCCAGATGGCGTAGCGCTCCGGCGAGAAAGTCTTTTTCGTGTAGGTCTCGACCCCGACATCGATCAGGATCGGCTCCTTGCCGGCGTAGATCGTAACGCTGCCGACATCGTTGTGGTTGTGGCCGTCGTCATTGTCGCCCGCCTTGGCGGCGACGGTGAGACGTCCGTCCCGGGCGACGAAAAGGCCGGCGCTCGGATAATAGATGTCCGGAGGGGTTTGCGGTCTTTTTTCGAAAGCCGCCATCTCTTCGGTCGCGGTGATCTCCATGAGACGATGCAACAGGCTGATGTCGTCGACCCGATCGACAGGCGGCGCCTTTGGATCGCGCCCGCGCGCATCGGCGGCGGCGAGGGCGCAAAGCGCTTCGGAGCCGACCCGTTTGCCGAAAAGGAACTCCCGTGCCCCGCAGGGGTCGAGCACGGCGGAGGCGTCGGCGAAGTTGATGTAGCTGGCGCCGGCGACGTGAACGTTGACGATGAACTCGGCCATGTTCCGGATCTTGGGCGCATGCCAGAGCGAAGAGAAGACGCCGGGCGCCACCGCGTCCATGACGGTCAGCGCGCCGAAAAGGCAGAGCGCTGCGTGACGATAGTAAAGCGCACCCTCGTCGCAGGCGCCGTCCTCGCCATAGTCCTTCAGAAAGGCGTCAAGGCTTACGGCGGCCTTGGCGATGACGGCCCGGCGCGTCGCCTGGCCGGTCGGGCGGGTGAAGGTCGACAGGAGAACGTTCTGGGTGCACCAGGCCGTCCAGTTGTTCATCTTTTCGTCGCCATGGCCCATCCACCAGAAATGCCGATCGAGATAGGGACGGGTGATGCGCCTCGACACCTCCCGCTTGATCCGCGAGACGATCATCGGACTTTTCGCGTCGAGCACGGTGCGCAGCAGGAAGGCGATCAGCGAAAGCTGGGCGCCGGTCTCGGCGGCGAAGAGATCGATCACCGGCCGGTCGGGATCGGGCAGGGGATCGCAGACGCCGTCACGCTCCTGGGAATTGTGCGCCGGCAACTGCCAGCCGCTTTCCTCGCAGACGAGCACGATACCGTCGATCAGGGCGTCGACGAACCGGCCCGCGCCTTCGACCGCCTCGGCGAGCGCCAGCGAATTGAGACGGAGCCGCCGGGCGAAATAGCCGGCCTCGTAGCCGGCCCGGTCGCCGGTTTGCGTGAAGGCGCGATAGGCCGAAGCCGTCAGCGCCGGCCAGGGGGTCTCAAGCTCCTGTTCGGCATCGGCGATCAGCGCCTTCTTCATGCCGTCGGACAGGCCCGTCCAGAAAACACGGTCGGTGGCGGGCGGCGCCGGCACGAAGCCGGACACGATATCCGGCAGGCCGAAAAGGCGCTCGGCGACCGACGGCTCGAAATGCGCGCTTCCAATGACTTGCGTCACGCCTGGCACGTCTCCCCCTTGTCGAACTGACGTCGACATTGCTGTGCCGAGTCAGCCAGCCCGTATTCGCAAAGTCAAGACAATTTTACTGTTTCATGCAATATTGCAGCTTTCATGCAAATTTGCGTCTTCGATCGCCTTGTGTCATACTGACAAAAGCGCTAGGCGCATGCGCGACGGAAAAAGGGTGAGCCAAGGGGGGAGCAATGGCCGGGTACGAGGTGCCCACCGGTACGGAAGGCATCGCCACGACGCGCTCCGGGCGTATCACGCTGCGCGATATCGCCGATGCCGTCGGCGTCTCGGTCAGCACCGCCTCGCGGGCCCTCAGCGGCGCGCCGGGCATTTCCGGCGACGTGCGTCTGCGTATCCAGTCGGCGGCGGAACGGCTCAACTATGCCGGTATCGCGGCGTCGAGCGCCCAGATCGCCGTATTGACCGATCTGCATCTTGCCGAAGCCGATGCCGGCGAATTCATCCAGGCGGTGCAGCGTGGCATGCAACGGCGCGCCCGCGAACTCGGGCTCTCCCTGTCGATGAGCCTGGTTGGTCCGGCTGGCGTGACGCAGCTGGAGCCGGGCGATGGCACCGCCGGCTTTCTGCTGTTGTCCATGCAGCGGGACGACGTGGTGCAGACGTTGCATGAACGCGGCATTCCCGCCGTCATCGTCAACGGCCGCGAACCGCTGATGCGGCTCGACGCGGTGGCACCGGCCAACGGCACCGGCGGCTATCTCGGCGCCCATCATCTCATCGAACTCGGCCATACCCGCATTCTCACCCTGGCGCATTCGCAGCGTCCGACCATCCGCGACCGCATCCGCGGCAGCCAGAGGGCAATGCGCGAGGCCGGGGTCAGGATCGACGAGGACCTCATCCTCGAACTCGACTTCATGCGGACCAATCTCGCCTATCAGGCGGTCCTGCAGCGCATCGAATCCCGCGGCGGCGCCGATTTCACCGCCATCCAGTGCTTCAACGATGCCTGCGCCTTTGGCGCCATGGCCGCCCTGTCGGAAGCCGGGCTCGGCGTGCCCGGCGACATCTCCGTCGTCGGGTTCGACGACATCCCGACCGCCATGCTCAATTCCGTGCCTCTGACGACAATCCGCGTCGAATCCGAGGATATCGGCGCCCGCAGCGTCAACCGCCTGATCGAACGCATCAGGTCGCAGGACCAGCTTGCCACCTATACCGAGACGGCGGTGAAGCTGGTGATCAGGGAATCGACGGCGCCGCCGCGCGCGCTCCGGCAAAAGCCTATTCCGGCCCGTTCTGAATGCGCGACTGGACCACGGCCCTGAGGTCGCGCTCGGCGTCCTCCAGATGGCTGCGCATCGCCTGGGCGGCGGCGCGGCTGTCGCCGTCGCGGATGAAATCGAGAATGCGCTGATGCGCGTCCAGAATGTGCTGCGCGGTCCGGCCGTGCTTCTTGCGGCCGATCATGGTGATGGAAAGGGAATCCTCGACCGGAACCGCCATGGCCTCGATCAGATAGGTAATCATGCGATTGCCACTGGCAAGGGCGATCGCCTCGTGAAAGCCGATATCGTATTTGTGGAACCGGTGCTGGGCCGCCTCGTATTCGGCGCCACTGGTCCGAGCCATCTCCCTGGCGGCGTTGCGCATGAGTTCGAGGGCCTGCTCGATGGCGATCAGGCCGGCACGGTTGGCACGGCGGGCGGCATAGGTGGCCGACTGGATCTCGAGCGCCTGCCTGACCTCGATCAGGTCGAACAGCCCCTTGGGGTCGCGCGTCATGATCATGGCCAGGAATTCGCCGAAGGCGGTACCGGTGGGTTCGCGCACCACGGCGCGGCGACCGCGCGCCAGCTCCAGAAGGCCGCGTCCCGCCACCATCTTGACCGCTTCCCGCACCGTCAGGCGGCTGACGTCGTAGCGGGCGGCCAGATCGGCCTCGCTCGGCAGGGAGGCGCCCGGCGCCAGTTCGGCCAGAATAAGATTGGTCAGGTGGTCGGCGACGCTCATGGCGGCGCTGCCGCCCGTCTGGCCTTCTCCAGCTTTGTCGTCTGCGGTGTTGTCGCTCACCTTTTTTCTTCAACTTGTCTGATTACTTGAACCGTACCACGCCTTCCGATCCCCAGGGAACCGTGCATTCATGACACGGCCTGCATACACTAGTCCCGGCGAAGCCAACAGACAATGCGCTGGTTCATCTGCGTTTGCCGCGACAGCAACAGCATTGATTCTGCGATAGATTTGCCTATTCAAAGACAGGGGAGGGGCCGCCCCTTGCAGCCTGATGCGGCAAAAAAGGCGCTCGGGAGGGGGTCTATTGCACTCAACTTTACAAACTTATCTGACTTGAATAGTCTGTCCATCAGCGAGTTGAAGACTCGCA
The DNA here is from genome assembly GCA_964555575.1 of uncultured Devosiaceae bacterium. Taxonomy (GTDB): domain Bacteria; phylum Pseudomonadota; class Alphaproteobacteria; order Rhizobiales; family Devosiaceae; genus JAHJQZ01. The sequence goes on from CAZKTH010000055.1 coordinate 5,574, forward strand.
GATGATCGGCTTGCTTGGCCGAAGCCCAAGCCGAAACCCAAACAAGTAGGGAGGGAATCCTATGAGCAAGCATCTTTTGCGTCATGTGCTGCTGGTCTCGGCGGTAGCGGCGCTTGGCCTCACGACGGCAGGTGCGGCACTGGCCGCCGACCCGCAGTCGAAATGGTGCTCGGACGTCAAGATCGCGGCATTCCCGGGCGGCGCCCAGGGCGGGCCGTTTGCCACGGTTGTCTATAACGGCTATCGCCAGGCCGAAGTCGATACCGGCGCCCAGGTCACCTATTATTTCTCGAACTGGGATCCCAACACGATGATCACCCAGCTCCAGCAGGCGATCGCGACCAAGGTCGACGCCATCGCCTTCATGGGGCATCCGGGTGACGATGCCACCGACGCATTGATCGACAAGGCCTTTGCACAGGGCATCATCGTGACCACCGACAACACCGCGCTGCCCAGGGCTCAGGCCAAGTACAGCGCCCAGGGCATGGGCTATGTCGGGGCGCCGAACTATGCGGCCGGCCATGCGCTCGGTGCCGAAACGGTCAAGCGCGCCAACCTGGGAGCGGGCGACAAGGTATTCGTCTGGGGTCTGAAGGCAGCTGGCGGTGACCGTGGCCAACGGACCGTCGGTGTGATCGACGCCCTTGAAAAGGCTGGCGTCGAAGTCATCTACCAGGAGATCGATGCGGCCACCAATGCCGATCCGAATGCCGGCACCCCGACCTTCGTCGGCATCATGAAGTCCAATCCGGGCATCAAGGCCGTCGTGACCGACCACGGCGCATTGACCGCCAATGTCGGCGTTTATGCCAAGGCCGCCTCGCTCAAGCCGGGCGAAGTCTATTTCGCCGGTTTCGACATGTCGCCGAATACGGCCCAGGCGATCGAGTCGGGCTATCAGAATCTGGTGATCGACCAGCAACCCTTCCTGCAGGGCTATCTGCCGATCATCAATCTGTGCCTGTCCAAGAAGTTCGGCTTCTCGGGTCTTGACATCAACACTGCCGGCGCCTTCGTCGATGCCGGCAACGTCAAGGCGATCGCGGCTTTCGCAGCCGAGGGAATCCGCTAGACAGTCAAAATCCGACAAGGCCAGGAAATCGGAGGCGGGGTTTACAGCAACCCCGCCTCTCGTCAGCCTCA
>CAZKTH010000055.1:6729-14046 GCA_964555575.1 uncultured Devosiaceae bacterium
AGACCCGCATGCTTGACACAAATTCCGAGACCTCGAACGACCGCGAGCCCGTCCTCGAACTGAGGAACGTTTCCAAGACCTTCGGGGAGGTCCGCTCCCTGTCCAATGTCGATTTCAAGATATATCCGCAGGAGATCGTCGGCCTGCTCGGCGACAATGGCGCCGGCAAATCGACGCTGGTCAAGACCATCATGGGCTATCACCGGCCCGATCCCGGCGGCGAAATCTACTTCAGGGGCAGGAAGATCGAGGACTGGTCTGTCGCCCAGGCCCGCGCGCTCGGAATCGAGACCATCTATCAGGAACGGGCCCTTGCCGAAAAGCAGCCGATCTGGCGCAACATGTTCATGGGGCGTGAGACGCACAACAAGTGGGGACTGCTCGACGTCAAGGGCATGCGCGCCGAAGCATCGCGGCTGATGGGCCAGCATATGGGCTTCACCTCGGCGGCCGTGCACCCGGACAATATTGTCATGACCATGTCGGGCGGCGAGAAGCAGGGCGTCGCCATCACGCGGGCGCTCTATTTCCACGCCCAGCTCGTCATTCTCGACGAGCCGACGGTCGGGCTCAGCCTGACCGAGACGCGCAAGACCCTCGATTTCATTTCCAACATCAAGACGGCCGGCAAGTCGGCCATTTTCATCGACCACAACATTTTCCACGTCTATCCCGTCGTCGACCGGCTCTATGTGCTCGATCGCGGCAAGATCGCCGGCATCTACGACAAGGCGGACATTTCCATGGACGATCTGATCGACCGGCTCTACCGCGTGGCGCGGACCGGCTCTCTGGAGGAATAGTCATGAGCAGCCCCGTCGGAACAGCCGAGAAATCCCCCAATTCCGCCGGCTCGCCGCTCGACAACCGCGTGGCGCCGCCGTCCTTCCTGCGCCGTCACGGCCAGCAGCTGGGCATCGTCGGCGTCGGCGTCGCCATGTGGCTCGCTTTCGTCATTGCCGCGCCGCGGGTCTTCATGGATATCGACATCTACCGCGCTTTCGCCGAGACCACGCCGCTGTTCGGCCTCATCGTTCTGGCCCTGACCTTCGTCGTCATCACCGGCGAAATGGACCTTTCTTTCCCCTCGATCATGGCGCTCGGCACGGCGGTCTTCGCCCTCGGCGTCACCCAGCTGCATCTGCCATGGTATATGGCGCTGGTGCTCGCCTTCGGCACGGGCGCCGCCTGCGGATGGCTCAACGGCACGCTTGTGGCGATGCTCAACATACCGTCCCTTGTCATCACCATCGGCACGCAATTCCTGTTCCGCGGCCTCGAACTGGTGCTGATGAGCGGCACCGGCGTGCCGCTGACCCAGGAAATGTATCCCGAAATGCACGCCATCCTGCGTGAGCCGCTTTTCGGCGTCATCCCCATCCAGACCGCGTGGATGGTGGGTCTCGGGATCCTGTTCTGGACGCTTTTGAACCGCACCAAGTTCGGCGCCCATGTCTTCCTTGTCGGCGACAATCCGACCAGCGCCCGACTGATGGGCGTCAACACCGTCTCGGTCAAGACGCGCGCCTTCATCCTGGTCGGCCTGACCTCGGTGCTCGCCGGCCTGATGACCTCGATCTACGGCTATTATTTCTGGCCGACCACCGGCGAGGGCTATCTCTTGAACACCATCGCCTCGGTGTTCCTGGGCGGCACGTCGGTGTTCGGCGGCACTGGCTCGATGATCGGCTCGTTCGTTGCTGCCTATATCATCGGCGCCATCAATGCCGGCATCGTCTCGGCCGGCATCAATGCCTTCTACACCCAGCTCGCCTTCGGTCTGGTCATCGTCATCTCGGTGGTGCTGCAGACCTTCATCGAGCGGCGGGTGCGGCGCCAGTCATTGACCGGACTCTGAAACCGCCAGCCGCATCGCCTTTGCCAACGCCCGGCCTGCCGCCGGGCGTCGGCTTTTTCGCGGCGACGTCCTTTGGGGCTCAGCCGCCGAGCGAGGCCCTGGCGGCCAGTGCCGGGCGGGCGACGGCGTCGGCACGCAGCTGTTCGGCCGCCGCCATCATCAAAGAGCCGACGCCCTTGGGATCGTTGGCGACCACCGGCTCGGAAACATAATAGCCGGGCGTGCCGTCGCGCTGCCTGCCCAAGAAGCCGCCAAGCCCGGCGACTTCGCAGACATTGTCGAGTTGCCATATGCCGTCGGGATGCCGGACATAGCGGCGCGACAACGCTTCGAGCGCCGTCACGGCCTTGTCGGCAAGGCTGGCGCCTGCGGCAATCAGTCGTGCCGTCCGGAACAGGAAGTAGGCGAACATGGCCGAACTCGAGGTTTCCTCGTAATTGCCCTCGAGGTCCGGCCTGTTCATCACCTGCAGCCACAAGCCGTTTTGCGTTCTCTGGCCGAGGATCGCTTCAGCCAGCGCCAGGATGCGCTTCCCGATCTCGGCACGGGCCGGATGGTCTTTCGGCAGCAGGGCGTAGGAATCGACGAGCGCCATGGCCAGCCATCCATTGGCCCGTCCCCAGAAGCTTTGCGACAGCCCGGTTTCGGCATCGGCCCAGGCCTCGGCGCGGGATTCGTCATAGCCGTGGAAATAAAGTCCGGTCGTGGCGTCACGCATGATCGACATCGCGCCCAGCAATTGGCCGGCAGCGTCGTCGACGAGGTCGGGCCGGTCGCGCAAAAGGCCGTATTCGATCTGGAAAGGCAGACCCATATAGAGGCCGTCGAGCCAGACCTGATGCGGATAGATGCTCTTGTGCCAGTAATTGCCCGTTGCCGTGCGCGGATGATGGGCGAGCTGATCGGCAAGCCGGTCGAGGGCCTTGCCGAAACGGTCGCGTCGTGTCTCGGTCAGCACGAACAGGGCACGGCCGGCCATGATGTTGTCGATATTGTATTCGTCGCGCATATAGCCGCTGAGGGCGCCGTCGGCGTCGACCTGAACCGCGATGAGACGTTCGAGATGATCGCGCCAGGCCGCGTTGCCGGTGGCATTGCCGAGTTCTTCAAGGCCGCAATAGACACAACCGTCCTCGTAGCACCAGGCGTGGCCAGGCTTGGCGTAGCCGTAGCGGGAAGCGTACTGGTCGAAAAAATCCTCTAGCATGGCACAGCTCGACTAACCCCGCATGCCGATCCGGCGCGGTCACTGGAGTGCGTAGGCAAAAGGGGGCGCGTCAGCGACGCGCCCCCCGGCAAGAGCCTAGAGTTCGGCGAGACGCGCGTTGATGTCCGCGATGATGATCGACGCCGCATCCGTTGCGTTCAGCTCCCCATAGGCGAATTCCTCGAGGGTGGACTGGAAGGTGTCGCGCACCTGAGGATCCTCGTTGTAGGGCGACACGCCCGGGCCACTCGAGGCCATGACGATGTCGTTGGCCGCCTTGAGGGTCGGATCGATCTCGCCCTTGCTGGTCAGAAGCGTCATTGCCGCCTGACTCGAGGGAAGGCCGCGCGTCGTCCCCATCGGGATGATGCCTTCAGGCTCGTTGAGCAGGCAGTTCAGGATCTCGGCCGCCGCTTTCGGCTGCTTCGAGTTCTTCGAAAGGGCGAAGGTCATGGACGGCTTGCGATAAACGCCTTCGGTCACCGCGCCGTCGATCTTGAGGATCGGGACCGGCACCAGTTCCTGACCCTGGTTGAGTGGGTCGGAATACTTGAAATAGGTCGAGTCCCACTGATACGAGCCAGCAAGACGTCCATCGGCCCATTCCGGCAGTTCCCAAAGATTGGTGGTGCCGGCACCCGCGGCCTGCTTCCAGGAGCGGATCACGCCCTTGTCGACGAGATTCTGGTAGAACGCGATGCCCTTGGCCAGTTCATCGACCGTCCAGCTGACCTTGCCGGTATCCGGATCGATCAGATCCTTGCCGGTCGCCTGGGTAGTGACAAGCGAGACGATCAGCACCACGTCCAGGGTCGTGGCATCGAACGGATAGGCGTCGTTGCCGATCTTTTCCTTGAAGGCCGGCGTGGCGTTGATCAGCTCGTCCCAGTTCGAAGGCAGACCGAGATCGACCTTTCCGTAGGATGTCTTGTTGAACATGAAGACACGGCCGGTCGTGGAGACCGGCAGGCCATTGAGAATGCCGTTCATCGAACCCGAGGCGAGCTGGGCGTCAGTCCAGTTGGAAAGGTCGATGATGTCGGCATAGTCCCTAAGATTGGCGAAGCCGGTGCCCTCCTTGGAGAACAGCGGCAGCCACGGCCAGTTGACCTGCATGATGTCGGCTTCGGTACCGCCTGCCAGCTGCGTGGTCAGTTTTTCGAGGTGGCCGGAAAAGCCGGTGAATTCGGGCGAAACGGTGTGGCCGTATTTCGCACCACAGGCCTTGAGCGCTTCCTGGGTGGCAATATGGCGGGAATCGCCGCCCCACCAGGACATCCTGAGATCTGCGGCCTGGGCGCTTGCCCCGGTGCTCAGCACCATGGTCAGTGCGGCCAGAACGGTAGCTGTCTTTTTCATCTTTATCCTCCCTTAGAATTGATGAGTGCGACGGCCTAGGAGCCCAGGGAAATGTTCTTGCCCGTCTCCGGGTCGAACAGATGCAGGGCCTCCTGTTTGAGGGTGAAGAACATCTTGCTGTCCCTGACGCCGCTGCGGTCGATGCCGGCGCTCTGCGTGACCGAGATGAACGGATAGCCCTCGATCAGGACATGCAGATAGATTTCGTGCCCCATGAACTCGACATGGGACACGGTACCTTCGAGTGTGTTCGGCGTGCCGGCCGGAACGGGCGTCAGATGCTGGGGCCGGACGCCAAGCGTCACGTCCGCTCCGCCACTGCCGGCAAGACGGGACGTGACCGATTCGTCGAGCACGATGCCCTGGCGCCCGAGAGCGAGCGTCAGCCCGCCGCTGCCGGAGCGGATTGTGCCCGGCACGAGGTTCATCTCCGGCGTTCCGATGAAGCCGGCGACGAAGGCGTTTTCCGGCCGCTCGTAGAGCGTTACCGGGTCGGCGACCTGCATGATGCGCCCTTCCTTCATCACGCAGATTCGGTCGCCCATGGTCATGGCCTCGACCTGGTCATGGGTGACATAGACAACGGTCGAACTGAGCCCCATCTGCTCCTTCAGCCGCCGGTGCAGCTCGGTCAGGCGGACGCGCATCGCCGCCCTGAGCTTGGCATCGAGATTGGAGAGCGGCTCGTCGAACAGGAAGACTTCCGGCTTCTTTATGATGGCGCGGCCGACGGCGACGCGCTGGGCCTGACCGCCGGAAAGCTGCTTGGGCAGGCGGTCGAGCAGTTCCTCGATTTCGAGCAGATTGGTGACCTGGCCGATGCCGGCATCGATCTCGTCCCTGGGGCGGTGCTGGATGCGCATGCCGAAGGAAAGGTTCTTGATGACCTTCATATGCGGGTAGAGCGCATAGTTCTGGAACACCATCGCGATGCCGCGCTTGCCCGGCACGAGATTGTTGACGACGCGGTCGCCGATGACGATCTCTCCCGAGGTGATGGTCTCGAGGCCGGCGATCATGCGCAAAAGGGTGGACTTGGCGCAGCCGGAGGGACCGACCAGAACCATGAACTCGCCGTCATGAACATCCAGGCTGATGCCATGCACCGCCTTGAAGCTGTTGCCGTAGACCTTGACGACATTCCTGATCTGGAGCCCGGCCATTGTTCAGCCTTTCACCCCGCCCGAGGAGATGCCTTCGATGAACTGCTTCTGGGCGAGGAAGAAGATGATCAGCGACGGCGTCAGCGCCAGGACCGACATGGCGAGGATCTTGTTCCAGTCGAAGGCTTCGGTGGTGTCGATCGACAGCTTCAGCGCCAGCGAGACCGGGAACTTGTCGACCGAGGAGATGTAGATCAGCGGCCCCAGGAAGTCGTTCATGGTCCACATGATCTGGAACAGGCAGACCGAAACGATGGCCGGCGCCAGCAGCGGCACGACGATGAAAACGAGAACCTGGAACGTGTTGGCCCCGTCGACCCGCGCCGCTTCCTCCATGTCGCGCGGAATGGCCCTCAGGAACTGGATCAGCATGAACACGAAGAAGGCGTCGCCGGCAAAGGCCGAAGGCACCCAGAGCGGCAAATAGCTGTCGAGCCACCCCAGATCGCGGAACAGGAGGTATTGCGGAATGCGCGTCACCACGTTCGGCAGCAGCAGGATGGCGATGACCGAGGCGAAGAACAGCCGTTTGAACGGGAACTCGAAACGCGCGAAGCCGTAGGCCACGGCCGTCGCCGAAACGGCGGTGCCGATGGTCTTGGGCAGGATGATCAGGAAGGTGTTCCAGAAGAAGGTCGCGAAGGTGTAGGGCGTCGAGGTCTTCCATCCCTCGACATAGCCGTCGAGCGTCGGGTGGGTCGGGACGAAGCCGGGATTGGAAAAGATCTCGGCATTGGTCTTGAACGAGGCGCCGATCAGCCAGATCAGCGGATAGAGCATCAACAGGCCGATACCGGCGAGGATCAGATAGCGGAACGTGGCCGAGATGCGTTCCAGCCGCCGCGTCATGCGGTTGGTGCGCTCGGTTTCCTGCTGGACGGCAAGGCTGGTGGAACTGGTCACGCTCATGGCCTCAGCTCCTCTTGTCGCCGGCGTAGTAGACCCAGTGCCGCGACGACCAGAAGGCGATGAGGGTCAGGACCATGATGATGAAGAACATCACCCAGGCGATGGCCGAGGCGTAGCCCATGTCGAACTTCTTGAACGCCTCGTCATAGATGTAGAGCGGCAGCAGATAGGTCGATTTGAGCGGCGAACCGGTGCCGTTGGTGATGATGTAGGGGCCGTTGAATTCCTGGAAGGCCTGCACCGTCTGCATGATCATGTTGAAAAAGATCACCGGCGTGATCAGCGGCAGGGTGATGTTGACGAAGGTCTGCCACTTGTTGGCGTCGTCAATGGACGCGGATTCGCAAAGCGATTTGTCGATCGATTGCAGCGCCGCCAGGAAGATGATCATGGCCGAACCGAACTGCCAGACGTGCAGCAGCGTAATGGTGAACAGGGCGTATTGCGGATCGCCGAAGAAGTTGATCGGCTCCAGGCCGACATAGGTGAACATCATGTTGACGATGCCGTTCTGGGCGAAGATGTAGCGCCAAAGAACGGCGATCGCGATCGAACCACCCAGAATCGAGGGCACATAATAGTCGGTGCGGAAGAAGTTGATCACGGGCGTCGTCCTGCTCTCGGTGGTCCTGGTGCTCGCGTTCTTCTGGTCGCTGCTCTCCGGGCACGCGCGGGTTCCCGTCGGCGGGCTCTTCTCCGAAAAGTACGCTCCGCTCGTCAAGCTTCGGGCCGCCCGGGCGATTCTGGGCCTCATCGTCGTCGCCGGGCTGGCCGTCGCCGGCCTGATTCTTCAAGCGGTTCTGCGCAACCCGCTCGCGGAT
>CAZKTH010000056.1:0-14036 GCA_964555575.1 uncultured Devosiaceae bacterium
GCCTCGCGCGAAGACAGTCCTGGAACTCATTGATCTGGCACAGTTCATCTATGCCAGGAGGCCGCTGACAATCGCCGAGGATGCGGCCAGGCACCTGAGCGAAGACAGCCGGGCGATCATCGGCGAGATCGTGGCGCTGCTCGAAAAGACCGATGACTGGCGTGCCGAAACGCTCAACGGGATCGTGCGCGACTATGCCGAACGCAAGGAACTGAAGCTCGGCAAGGTAGCGCAGCCGTTGCGGGCGGCGCTGACCGGACGCACCGTCTCCCCCGGCGTCTTCGAAGTCATGGAACTCATCGGACGGACCGAAACCCTCGCCCGTCTCGGCGATCAGTGCTAAGCGCCGGATGCGATTGAGATTTGGCGCGCGGCGCGTCCGCGCAAGCCCGCAGCGCCAGCGCCATTGATATTGCCAGCGCGGCGGATTTTGGGTACCGAAGGGTTAACACCACCCTCTCGCGGCCGCTCTTTCGAACGGCCCGTTTTTTCAAGTCAAGTGCGCCCGGGCGCTCAGGAGGCCACCTTTCATGTCTGACAAAGTAGCCAAGCTCACGATCGGCGACCAGACTTACGAGTTTCCGGTCCTCGACGGTTCGGTGGGACCCTCGGTCATCGACATCCGCAGCCTTTATGCCAAGACCGGCCTGTTCACCTACGATCCCGGCTTCACCTCGACGGCGTCGTGCGATTCTACCATCACCTATATCGATGGCGACAAGGGGGAGCTTCTGTATCGCGGCTATCCGATCGAGCAGCTGGCCGACAAGAGCCACTATCTCGAGGTCTGCTACCTGCTGCTTTATGGTGAGCTGCCGACGCCCAAGGAGCTCGATACCTTCGAGAACCGGGTCACCCTCCACACCATGGTGCACGAGCAGGTGCACCTGTTCTTCCGCGGCTTCCGCCGCGACGCCCACCCCATGGCGGTGATGACCGGCGTCATCGGCGCCCTGGCGGCCTTCTATCACGACTCGATCGACATCTCCGATCCGGTCCAGCGCGAAACCGCCTCGATCCGCATGATCGCCAAGATGCCGACCATCGCGGCCATGGCCTACAAATACTCGATCGGCCAGCCCTTCGTTTACCCGCGCAACGATCTCACCTATGCCGCCAATTTCCTGCACATGTGCTTTTCCGTGCCGGCCGAGCCGTACAACGTCGATCCGATCCTGGCCCGTGCCATGGATCGCATCTTCACCCTGCACGCCGACCACGAGCAGAACGCCTCGACCTCGACGGTCCGGCTGGCCGGCTCTTCCGATGCCAACCCCTTTGCCTGCATCGCGGCGGGCGTCGCCTGTCTGTGGGGGCCGGCGCATGGCGGCGCCAACGAGGCGGCGCTCAACATGCTGCGCCATATCGGCACCGTCGACCGCATTCCCGAATTCATCGCCCGCGCCAAGGACAAGAACGATCCGTTCCGACTGATGGGCTTCGGGCATCGCGTCTACAAGAATTACGACCCGCGCGCCAAGGTGATGCAGGAAAGCGCCCGCGAGGTGCTCGAACTGCTGGGGGTGGAGAACAACCCGACCCTGCAGGTCGCCCAGGAGCTCGAAAAGATCGCCCTGGAGGACGCGTATTTCATCGAGCGCAAGCTCTATCCCAATGTCGATTTCTATTCGGGCATCATTCTGGATGCCATCGGCTTCCCGACCTCGATGTTCACCGCCATCTTCGCCCTGTCGCGCACCGTCGGCTGGATCGCGCAGTGGAAGGAAATGATCGCCGATCCGCAGAAGCGCATCGGCCGCCCGCGCCAGCTCTATGCCGGCGCCATTTCGCGCGACTACGAGGACATCCAGGGGCGCTGAGGCGCTTCAGGACTCGAAGGAACCGGCGGCGATAGGTGCAGCCCCCAGCTTCCCTCCCCTCGATGGGGAGGGATTGAGGGTGGGGTGGAGCCCCAGGCGCCGGCGCAGATCCCCCACCTAGGGCACGCTGCAGCCAGGTCGAGGCATATCCGCTTGGCTACCCTACCCTTGATGGGGAGGGTCAGGGAGGGGTGGAGCCCACGGCACGATGCCGGCGCTTACCCCCCCTCTGGCAAAAACTAACGACTTAGCTTTGCTAAGCCGAAGTTTTTGCGTCTCCCCCGCTACGGGGGGCGATGGCCGCAGGTGATTCAAGCAGGACACAGAGGGCTCTAGCCTCACGACGGACTTGGCAAGTGCTAAGTCCTGTTCGGCAACCCTCCCCGCAAGGGGGAGGAAAGCGAAGGGCCGGCGGTTCCGTCCAGCCGGGCCAGTATCCGCGCCGCGGCGCTTTCGCGCCCGATCCCCGGCAAACCGTTGACGATCTCGTCGCGCACCTCGGCAAAGCCCTTGAGCTGTCGTTGCCGTGCCGCCTCGTCGTCGAGCAGATGCACGAGCTCGGCCGCAACCCGTCTGGCGTGATCGGCGCCCGGCGCGATCTCGGGTACCAGCACCTCGCCGAGGACGATGTTGGGCAGCCCGATCAGCGGTCTGCCCCAGCGCCTGTAGGCGCGCATCTGCAGCCAGTCGGGGATATAGGTCCCGATCGTGGGCACGTCCATCATCGCCAGTTCCAGCGTCACCGTGCCGGCGCCAGCCAGGGCCGCGACCGATCGGGCAAAGGCCTGCCGCCGCGCTTCCGTCGTGGTGACGATATCGATCGGCGCCGCCCAATTGGCCGTTGCAGCCCTGAGAGGGTCCTGGAGATGCGGCAAGCTCGGCAGGACGAAGCCGGACACGGCCGGATGCTCCGCGAGTCGCGCCACGACCTCGGCAAAAAGCGGCAGATGCCGGGCCAGTTCGCCCCGGCGGCTGCCGGGCAGCAGCGCGACGGGCCCCCGCGCGGCCGGTACGTGTCCCGGATCGATCAGGCGCTCGGCCGGATGGCCGACAAAAAAGGTCGGCGGTCCGCCGAGTTCGGCCATGACCTTGGGTTCGAACGGCAGTACCGCCAGCACCTCGTCGACGAGGGGCGCGAGCCTTGCGGCGCGCTCGGGTTTCCACGCCCAGACCGAGGGGGCGACGTACAGAAAGATCGCGCCGCGATAGCCGGCCCGCCTGAGCCGCTCCGCCGCCATCCGCGAGAAAACCTGGTTGTCGATGAGGATGACGGCGTCCGGCGCGAACCGCAGCGCTGCGCGCACGACCTGGCCGAGACGCATGAGGATGCGCGGCAGCGCCAGCATGACGTCGACAAATCCCATGACGGAAAGCTCGGACATGTCGAACAGCGGCTTCAGGCCATGGGCCTGCATCTCGATGCCGCCGACGCCGCGCGCCTCAAGACGCACGGTCTCGCCGAGTTCGGCGAGCAGTGCCCCGCCAAGCCGGTCGCCCGAAGGCTCGCCGGCAACCAGGAAAAGCTTGAGATCAGCCGCCATGGCGCGTTCCGGATATGCAGGCTTCGGCCTTGCCCTACTCGGCGTGCTCGCCATTGCGCGGCAGGCAGAGCGGCCGGTCGATGCCCGCGCTGATGAAATTGACGACGTCCAGCACCAGCACGTCACCGCTGAACAGTTCCGCCGCGTCCTCGATCCGTTCGCGCAGCGTGCCTTCGGAAGAAAAGATCATGCGATAGGCGGTGCGCAGGCGGTGGATGGCCTCGCGGTCGAATTTGCGCCGCTTGAGCCCGATCAGATTGAGCCCGGCGAGCTTGGCCCTGTTGCCAAGCGCCATGCCATAGGGAATGACATCGGCATCAACCATCGACTGGGCGCCGATGAAGGCATGGGCGCCAACGCGCACATATTGATGCAGCGCCACCATGCCGCCGAGAATGACGAAGTCGCCGAGGTGGCAATGGCCGGCAACGCCGCCATAATTGGCGATGACGACATTGTCGCCGAGATGGCAGTCATGGGCGACATGACTGGACGCCATCAGCAGGCAATTGTCGCCGATGACCGTCTCCATGCCGCCACCACGCGTTCCCGGATTGATGGTGACGTTCTCGCGGATAACGCAGTTCGCGCCGACGGAGACCGTCGACGGTTCGCCGGCATATTTGAGATCCTGCGGCCTGTGCCCTATCGAAGCGAAGGGAAAGATCTCGGTCCCGGTGCCGATCCTGGTCCGGCCTTCAACCACGGCATGTGAGATCAGTTTGACGCCGTCGGCGAGTTCGACATTTTCTCCGACCAGGCAATAGGGCCCGACGGAAACGCCGTCACCGATTTTCGCGCCCTCGGCGATGACGGCGGTGGGGTGAATGGTGGTGTCCTGCACGAGCCTGCTACTCTTCGCTGATCATGGCGCCGATTTCGGCCTCGGCCACAACGACGCCGTCGACGACCGCCTTGGCCTCGTAACGACCGACGTTGCGCCGGCGATGCACCTTCTTGATATGATATTCAAGCTTGTCTCCGGGGCCTGTGGGCCGGCGGAACTTGGCCTTGTCGATCGTCAGCATGTAAACGACGAAACGTTGCCCCTTCTGGCGCTCGCGCGCGATGACGATGGCGCCAGCGGTCTGGGCCATGCCTTCGATGATCAGGACGCCCGGAAAGACCGGCTTGTCGGGAAAGTGCCCCTGAAACACCGGCTCGTTATAGGTGATGTTCTTGATGCCGACGGCGGATTCGTCACCATTGATGTCGATAATCCGGTCCACCATGAGAAAAGGGTAGCGGTGCGGCAGACAGTCAAGAATATCGTCCAGAGAAAGGCTGGTGAGTTCCGTGGGAGGCATAGTCGCGGCTTCCAGTTCAACACTCAAGTTTGGTCCCCTTTTCCGAGGCGGCGAAGCAGCGCCAGTTCGCGCCAAAAATCCTTTATATCCTGAGCAGGCGTGCCGGCAAGTTTCGATCCGGCCGGCCAGTCCTTGGTGACCGCCGCCCGTCCGTAGACGACGCTTCCCGCGCCGATCGACAGGTGGCCGGCAGTGCCGACGCCACCACCCATCAACACACCGTCGCCGACATTGGTCGATCCGGAGATGCCGCTCGTCGCCGCAATCAGGCAATTGCGACCGATTTTGCAGTTATGGCCGATCTGCACGAGATTGTCGATTTTCGTGCCCTCGCCGATGACCGTATCGCCAAGAGCACCACGATCGACGGTGGAATTGGCGCCGATCTCGACCCGATCCTGAACGATCACGCGACCGAGTTGCGGGATCTTGCGGTTGGTCACGCCATGATCGAGCCAGCCGAAGCCCTCCGAGCCGATGCGCACGCCAGGCCACAACACCACGCGGTCGCCGAGATGGGCGCATTCGATCGTCACATTGGCACCGATGACCGCGCCACGCCCGATGGTCACGCCACGCCCGATCACCGTTCCCGGCCCGATGATCGTACCGGCACCGATTTCGACATCCGGGCCGAAGACCGCGCCCGGGCCGATGACCACGTCCTCCTCGATCCTGGGAAGGTTGGTGCCGTTCGCCGTCGCCATGGCCAGCGATCGGTCGGTCCGGGGATAGAGAATGTCGAGCATGGCCGCGAAGATCAGATGCGGCTTGTCGACCACGAGCCTGGTGGCCTCCGCAGGCAGTTCGGTATCGAGACCGGCGTTGGTGACGATGATGCCTGCGAAGTCCGCGGCGATATCCGCCGTGTATTTGTGACTGGCGATCAGGGCAAGTTCGCCGCTTGCCGCCGCACCGGGTTCGTTGGCACCGATGACCGTGATCGCTGCCCGCCCGTCGCTGGGCTGCATGTCGACGCCGACACCGGCTGCGAGCTCGCCCAGGGACATCGGTCCGGAAAAGGGGAAAAAGCGCGTGTCGACCATGATCTGCTAAGGCCGGCGGCACAAAAGCCGCAGCGCCGGCCATTTCCCTGCGACGCCTGTTGGAAAAGTTCGCCACCATACTGGCATTCTCTGTCCGCCGGCAACCGAGTCGGCAGCCGCTTTCAACAAAATGCATGGCATGACCCGGCGAGTTGGCCGCTGCCAGCGTCAGGTCAGGCACTCACCCACCTTCGCTGCCCTCCGAACCGGCGCCCGCTGCCGGCGCAGCCGCTTCCGCCGCCCGAAACCGCAGCCGCCGTGCCTCATCCGCAAAGCGCCCATACGCAATCGGCGGCCCGAAGGCCGCCGATCGAAGCTCCGGATCGGGCGCTGCCGTTGCTAGAACACCGACTGCAAGGTGAGCGAGAACACCTGGGTGCGGTCGACCGGATCCTTGTTGAGGACATAGGCGAAATCGCCACGCAACGGGCCGAAAGGCGAATCCCAGATCAGCGAAGCACCGATCGAAGACCTTAGCTGCTGGCTCATGCCGTCGACCACACCGCCCGCCGCCGCCTTGGCCGCCGCCGAGGTATCGCCGACATAGCCGGCATCCGCCCAAATCGCCGACGACAACCCGTAGGTTTCCGGCACGCCCGGAAGCGGGAATTCGAGCTCGGCCGACAGACCGGCATACCAAATCGCCCCGAGTGACTCGCCGCTGGTGGCACGCGGGCCAATGCCAGCCTGCTCGAAACCACGAACCAGAGCGGGCCCGAGACGGAAGGTTTCCAGACCGTTCACCCCATTGCCGCTGAGATCGGTCAGAGCGCCGGCCTGGCCCTTGATACTGGCGACAATGCGCGAATCCTCGAAGAGGGGCATGTAGTAGCGGGCCTTGACCACCGTGCTGATGAAATTGTTGTCCCAGCCCGCATAAGTCTGGGTGAAGTTCGCCGCCAGACCACTGGTCGGCTTCTTGTTGTTGTCGAGCGTGGAATAGGAAAGCATGTAGCCGATGGTCGCCGTCGTGCGGGTCTCACCGTCCTTAACCAGTGCCGAAAACGGATTCGACTGATCGGTATAGACCTTGTACTCGCCGCCACCGAAAATGGTCGCCGAAATGTCGTCGGTAATCGGCAAGGTGACCCGGAGCGTCGCTCCGGTGGCCTGCTGACCATAGAAACTGCTCGAGCTTTCGTCGGTGATGCGACTGTAGACATCGAAGCCCGTGGCGATCTTCAGGCCGGCAAAGCGCGGTTCGGTGAACGAGAACTCGGCTGAGCGGCCGATCTGGGTCGCTCCGAGGGAGGCCTTTATGTACTGCCCCCGGCCGAGGAAGTTGCGTTCGGTCAGCGACACTTCGCCGAGCAGACCCGAGCCCGAATCGTAGCCGACGGTGAAGCCGTAGTCGCCGGTCGACTTCTCGATCACCGCGATATTGATCACCACCTTGTCCGCGGCACTGCCGGGGCTTGTGCTGATATCGACCGTCTTGAAGAAGTTGAGGGCCTCGATATTCGTCTTGCCGCGGGTCACAAGGGTGCGGTTGAAGGGGTCGCCTTCGGCGAAGTCGAGCTCGCGACGGATGACGAAGTCGCGCGTCTTCTCGTTGCCCGTGATGTTGATGCGTTCCACATAGACGCGGGCGCCCTCATCGACCAGATAGGTGATGTTGAAGGTCTTGTTGGCGAAGTCGCGGTCGATGCGCGGACGCACATCGGCAAAGGAAAAGCCCTGCTGCGTGGCGGCGATGGCCAGATCCTCGGTGCTGGTCTTGAGCTTGGACTGCGAATAGGTGCTGCCCTTGGTCGTCAGGATCTTGCTCTTGAGGGCGTTGGTATCGAGGCCGGCAATGCTGGTTTCGATGCCGATGTCGCCGAACTTGTAGCGGTCGCCTTCCGAGATCGAGAAATTGATGAAATAGGCGTTCTTCGAGGCATCGAACTCGCCGATCGCCGACAGGACCTGGGCATCCGGGAAGCCGTGATCGACGTAGAACATGCGGATGAGTTCGCGATCGACGGCGATCTTGTCCTCGTCATAGAGGTCGTCCTTGAACAGCCAACTCATCAGGTTGGTCTCTTTGGTCTGGATGACGCTCTTGAGTGTGCCGGCATCGAAACTGGAATTGCCGGTAAAGGCGATGCTGGCGATTCCGACCTTGGCACCCTCGTCGATGGTGAAGACGATCTTGAGACGACCATTGTCGCCCGTATCCGTGCGTGCCGTCACCTTGACGCCTTTGTAGCCGGCCTTTTCATAGGCGAGCCGGATGGTGTCGATATCCGCCTGCAGGCGCGCATCGGTATAGGTGCCGCGCGAACTCAACGAGATCATGTCGGTCAGGTTGGCATCGGAAAAGCGCGTATTGCCTTCGAACAGGACGGAACTCACCACCTCATTTTCGTCGACATTGACGTTGAGCGTATGGCCCGACATGGAAAGCTTGGCGTTCGAGAACAGCCCCGTTGCCAGAAGCGCATCGGCCGAGGCCGCGAGCTTGGCCTTGGTGGCAGTCTCGCCCACCCTGACCGTCAGATAGGAGATGACCGTCGCATCGTCGACGCGCGAATTGCCCGCCACCGCAATGCGGTTGATGGTCTGTGCCTGCGCCGCCTCGACGCCAAACACCGGACTGACCGGCCCGGCAAGGGGCGAAAGCAGGATGACGCAGAGGGCGAGGATAATGCTGCTACGCAGCTTGGTAAATACGACCATGACCGTCTTTCGCACGTTCGGTAGGCGGAGCGCAAGGAATCGAACGCAGTCAAATCCACGCTAAATCCATTGAACTGTTTTACTGTTTTTTTAACCAAGGGCAAGGCCCCGGGTGGGGTTGGGTTAGCAAATCGTTGCCCGAGGTGCAAACGCGCAACAAGTTGGAAACGACCGGGCCCTGCCGGCCGGTGCGCTTCACCTGATATCGTTGATCAGAGTGGAAATATGTCGTTGACCAGAGTGAAAATCATCAACCCCGCCACCAGGATAAGCCCGATTCGGAAGCCGAATTCCTGCACACGCGGGCTGAGCGGCCGTTTCAACGCCAGTTCGAAGGCGTAGTAGAGCAGATGCCCGCCATCGAGCAGCGGTATCGGCAAAAGATTGAACAGGCCGATATTGAGCGACAAAAGCGCCGTCAGATTGATCAGGGCGAGGACTCCCAGGCTCGCGACCTCGCCGGAAACCTGGGCGACCTTGACCGGTCCCCCGAGCTGCTGGAAATCGCCGCGGCCGACGAAGAAATCGCCGAGAAAGGCGGCCGTGCGGTCGATGATGAAGCGGATTTCCTCGAAGGTCATGCCGACCGCTTCGACCGGACCGGGATGGTAGAGTTCCACATCGGCCTCGGTTGTCTGGCGCGTGACGCCGATTCGCCCGATTCTCAGCGGATTGCCGAACGCATCCGTGATTTCCACCGCCTTGGGCACCAGCGAGAAGTCGAGCAGTTTGCCGTCGCGCCTGACCTCGATCGTGATCGACCGTTCCGGACTGGTCGAAACCAGGCGCTGGAAATCGGAAAAGCCCTTGACCGCGAATCCGTCGACCGACAGCACCCGGTCGCCCGGCTTGAGACCCGCCGACTCGGCGACGGAACCGGCAACGACGCTGTCGATCACCGGCGGAACGGTGTAACGGCCGAAGCCGACCAGCATGGCGTAAAGAATGAGGAAGGTGAAAAGGACATTGGCCAGCGGCCCGGCCACGACCACGGCAATGCGCCGCCAAACCGATTTGTTGACGAAAAGATGCGGCCGTAGCGCGGGATCGATCCTGTCGACCGCCGCCGCGTCCGGCTGGCTTGCTGCATTGAGATCGCCGAGGAAACGGACATAGCCGCCGATCGGGATGGCCGAGATGCGCCAGCGCGTTCCGTGCCGGTCGGTGCGCCCGACCAGTTCCGGCCCGAATCCGAGCGAAAAGGTCTGGATGGCGATGCCGTTCCAGCGCGCTATCAGGTAGTGCCCCATCTCGTGGACGAAGACGATCACCGTCAGAACCACGATGAACGGCACGGTATAGGTCAGGAGCCAGACGGCGAAATCGAGCATGAAATTCGTTTCTCGTACGGGTTGCGCCTGCCGGTCATCATTGCCGCGCGCCGACCGGCCAGTCTGTCTTTAGTGCCAGACCAGGAATCCCTGGGCGATTCCGGGCCAGCCACTATGCCACAGCCCGATGACAAACAGGGCCAGAGTGGCGAAACTGAGGCTGTCGAGCCGATCCATCAGCCCGCCATGGCCCGGGATGATGTCGCCGGAATCCTTGATGCGGAAACGCCGCTTGAGGCCGCTCTCGGCGAGATCGCCGATCTGTCCGACAATGGAAAGGGCGATGCCGAACAGGGCGCCGATCCACCAGGGCGACGGCGTTGCCAGCACCCAGACGACAAGAGCCAGCAGCGTACCGGTCAATAGCCCGCCAAAGGCGCCCGACCAGGTCTTGGAGGGCGATATGTCGGGCGAGAGCTTGGCGCCGCCCAGAAGCCGGCCGGTGAAATAGGCACCGGTATCGGTCAGCCACACCGTCGCGCCGAGAAAAAGGCCGGCATAAAGGCCCGCCATTCCGGTACCCCTCACCGTCATCAGCGCGAACACAACGGCGCCGAAGAATATGAGGCCCGCCGCATCCCAGAACCGGCGTCCGCCGCCGGCCATCAGCGCGAAGCCGAGCCCGAAGGCGATGAGCACGGCGGCGGCAACCGGCCCGAACAGCGGATAGGCCAGGGCGCTGAGCGGCACGAAGGCGGTCAGGATGTTGTCGTAGATATCGGGCCGGCACCCGCCGGTCATGGCCTGGAATTCACGGTGGCCGCCGGCGAAACTCGCCCCGACCAGCAGCGCGAACCACACCCCGCCGAGATAGAGCCCGAACAGGGAGACGGGTACCAGGATCGCAGCCGAGATGAGGCGCGGTCCGAGATCGGCGCCGAAAGGCCACACCCTGCGACGCTTCGTGCCGGTTTTTTCGTTCATGTCGTCCCCAGGCCGCCGAAGCGGCGATCGCGCCGGCCATATTCGGCAAGCATCCGGCGAAACGCCGCCTCGTCGAAATCGGGCCATAGGGTATCGATGAAAATCAGTTCGGCATAGGCCGATTGCCACAACAGGAAGTTGGACAGGCGATATTCGCCGCTGGTCCTGAGCAAAACATCCGGATCGGGCATGTCGGCCGTGGCGAGCGTACCGGCAAAGACCTCTTCGGTGATGGCGTCGGGTTCGAGCGTACCGGCACGCACCCGTTCCGCCAGCGTCCGCGCCGCATCGACGATGTCGAGCCGCCCGCCATAGTTGAAGGCGACCTGCAGGTTGAGACCGGTGCAATGGGCCGACCGCGCCTCGACATCGTCCATCAGCTTGAGGACGCTCCGGTCGAGGCGCTGTTTCGAGCCGACAAAGCGCACGTGCACATTGTTGGCAATCAGCTTCTTGAGGTCGCTGTCGACAAAACGCGGCATCAGCGAGAACAGGAAGCTCACCTCGGAAGCCGGCCGCGACCAGTTCTCGGAACTGAAGCTGAAAATGGTCAGGTAGTCGACGCCATAGGTGATACTGTATTCGACCAGACGCCTGAGCGCCTTGACGCCTTCGGCATGCCCGTCTGTACGCGGTTTGCCGCGCGCCTTGGCCCAGCGACCATTGCCATCCATGATGACGGCGAGATGGCGGGGGATGCGCAGCGTCTCGACACCGGCAGAACTCCGTATCGCCGTCGACTCGCTGTTCATCGCACCTCCGTGCTCCGCCCTTTCAGGCCCAGACCCGTTCAGTCCGTTCCGCCGATCCCACGACCGGACGCACATCACCCGCCGTGTTGGCACACGATCTTGTCCGAAACCCGGCGTGCCTTTTCACGGCATTGGCGAGCCTGGCGGGACGGGCACGAGTCCGTGCATGAAGAATACAGAATCATTGGTTTCGACAAAGTCAAAACGGCGTGGAACAAGTGCAGGAGCACGATATGCCAGAGCGGCGTGCGAAAGGTGGATGCCGGTCTTTGGCAACTTCGAGGCGGCCCTGGGGGCGAAATCCGTCCGGTGGACGGACTTTCGGCAAGAAGGCCATCAGAGCCATGCCCGAATGGCAATTATGCCGCGACTTCGGGGAATGTGAGCACACGCCTTGATTTCACCAAAACGCAGCGTGCCCTAGACCTGCATGATCTCCTCTTCCTTGGTGGCCAGATGCGCATCGATCTCGGCCACGGCCTCGTCGGTGGCTTTCTGCACCTCCTCGTGATGCACATGCGCCTCGTCCTGGCCCATATCGCCATCCTTTTCGAGCTTTTTCAGATGCTCCATGCCGTCGCGGCGGATATGGCGCACCGCCACCCGCGCCTGCTCGGCATAGTTGTGGGCGACCTTGGTCAGCTCGCGGCGGCGTTCCTCGTTGAGTTCGGGAATCGGCACGCGGATCACCACGCCTTCGGCGATCGGATTGAGCCCGAGCCCGGAATCGCGGATGGCCTTGTCGACGGCATGGGCCAGGCCCTGGTCCCAGACCTGCACGCTCAGCATGCGCGGCTCGGGAACCGACACGGTGGCGAGCTGGTTGAGCGCCATCTTGGTGCCATAGGCATCGACCTGGATCGGCTCGAGCAGATGGGGGCTGGCCCGACCGGTCCGCAATCCGGCGAATTCCTCGTCAAGCGAATGAACCGACTTCTTCATCCGCTTCTTGATGTCGTCGAGCGAGAAGGTGGCATCCATGGTGTTTTCCTTTCCCCTTTTGCCCGGATTGCGGCTCCGGCATTTGCCGACGCCACTGCACCGACGATGTCAGCCGACCCTGGTGCAGGGTGCCGTCCCCCCAAGGACGCCGCTCAGGCCCTGCTCCGCGTCCAGCGCGTAGACGATTATTGGCAAGTGGTTGTCGCGCGCAAGGGCAAAGGCGGCAGTATCCATCACCTTGAGATTGCGTGCGATAACCTCTTCATGAGAGATGGTGTCAAACCGGTTTGCGTCCGGATTGAGGCGCGGGTCGGAATCATAGACGCCATCGACCTTGGTGCCCTTCAGAAGTACGTCGCAATTGAGCTCGACCGCCTTCAGCGCCGCCGCCGTGTCGGTGGTGAAGAACGGGCTGCCGGTGCCGCCGGCACAAAGGACCACGTCGCCGGCCTCGAGCGCGGCGAGTCCGGCCCGCTGGGTGAAGGTCTCCGCGATGGTCGGCATCGAGACGTTGGAAAAGACGTGCGACTTGCCACCCAGGCGCCTTATGGCATCGCCGAGCGCCAGGGCGTTGATCACGGTGGCGAGCATGCCCATCTGGTCGCCGATCACCCGGTCGCCGCCCGAGGTGGAGACGGCCATGCCGCGAAAGATGTTGCCGCCACCGATGACGATGGCGATCTCGACCCCGGTTCTGGCCAGTTCGACCACCTGACGGGCCACCTTGTCGAGGAAGTCGGCTTCGATGCCGTAGGACCGTTCTCCGGCCAGCGCCTCGCCGGAAACCTTCAAAAGCACCCGCCCATAGCCCGAAGCCGCCATACCGCACCTGTCTTTGCGGCGCGACCGACGACCCAAGCTGCGTCCGGTGCGCCATCCGCTTGCTTGCGCAAGACCGTGTCAGAAACCGCCCTCCGCCAGACGGGGCGCGGCTCGGGCGGCACGCTTGGCGCCACCCGGAATTCAAAAAGCCCGGCCGCCCAAGGGCTGCCGAGTCGACACACTACTTTTGGCCGGCGGTCGCCGCAACCTCGGCGGCAAAATCCTCTTCCTTCTTCTGGACGCCTTCGCCGAGCACAAAGCGCTCGAAGCCGGTGATGGAAATCGGCGCGCCGACATCCTTTTCGGCGTTTTTCAGCACGTCGGCGATCTTGGTTTCGCCGTCGATGACGAAGATCTGGGCGAGAAGGCTGACCTCCTCGTAGTACTTGCGCATGCGACCTTCGACCATCTTCTCGGCGATTTCGGCCGGCTTGCCGGACTGGATCGCCTGCTCCTTGAAGATGGCGCGCTCATGGGCGACCACATCCGCCGGCAGCTGCTCGGGCGTCACCGCCAGCGGGCTCGGCATGGCGGCGGCCACATGCATGGCGAGCTGGCGCCCCAGGGCCTTGAGCTTTTCCGTATCGCCAGCCGATTTCAGCCCGACCAGAATGCCGATCCGGCCGAGATTGGGGACGATGGCCGCGTGCACATAGGTGCCGATGACGCCTTCGTCGACCGAAAGCGCCGCGGCACGGCGCAAATTCATGTTCTCGCCAATACGACCGACAGCTTCGGTGATCTCGCCCTCGACGGTACGGCCGGTGCCGGGGAAGTCGGCGGCCCTGACCGCCTCGGGGGTGCCGTCGGTCGAAAGCGCCACCTCGGAAATAGTGCGGGCCAGCGCCTGGAAATCCTCGTTGCGGGCGACGAAGTCGGTCTCGGAATTG
>CAZKTH010000057.1:0-13878 GCA_964555575.1 uncultured Devosiaceae bacterium
TCGACGAGAGAAGGCTTCTTCTTGGCCGCAAAATCCTTTTTCAACGACCTGCTAGGCCCAGATCCCCTTGGCCAGGTGCCAGTAAATCTCGTTGTTCCTCAGATCCTGCTTGAAGCGGCCGAGCTCGGTTGATTTGTCGATCACCGCCAGTTCGACGCCGGCAATGGTGGCAAAATCGTCGAGCATCTCGGTCGTCACGTCGTAGCTGTAGGCGGTGTGATGGGCACCGCCGGCAAGGATCCAGGCCGAGACCGCCGTCCTGAAATCGGGATCGCATTTCCAGACGGCGCGGGCGACCGGCAGCTTGGGCAGATCGGGATGATCGACGGCGGTGACGGTATTGGCGATCAGGCGGAAACGGTTGCCGAGATCAATGAGGGTGACATTGACCGCCGGGCCCTTCTTGGCGTTGAACACCAGCCGCACCGGATCGTCCTTGCCGCCGATGCCGAGCGGATGGATTTCGACCCGCGGCTTGTCCACGGCAAGACTCGGGCAGACTTCGAGCATATGCGAGCCGAGCACCTTTTCGGCGCCGGGCGTCAGGTCATAGGTATAGTCCTCCATGAAGGAGGCGGCACCGGAAAGGCCGTGTCCCATGACCTTGATGGCGCGGACGAGCGCCACCGTCTTCCAGTCGCCTTCGCCGGCAAAGCCGTAGCCGTCGGCCATCAGTCGCTGCGTGGCGATGCCCGGAAGCTGGGTCAGGCCATGGAGATCCTCGAAAGTGTGGGTGAAGCCCTTGAAGCCGTCTTTTTCCAGAAAGGCCCTGAGCCCCAGTTCCTGCCTGGCGTTGTACACGAGCCTGTCATGCCGCGCCCCGCCCGGCTGCAGTTCGGGCACGAGGGTATAGAGCCTGGCATATTCGGCGGCGAGCGCCTCGACCTCGGAATCGGAGATCGTGTCCATCACGTCGACCAGATCCATGATCCCGTAGCTGTTGTAGGAAAAACCGAGCTTCATCTCGGCCGCGACCTTGTCGCCTTCGGTCACGGCGACATAACGCATATTGTCGCCGAACCGGCAGAAACGGCCACCCTGCCAGTCGTCCCAGGCGCGGGCAGCGCGCATCCAGGCATCGATCTGGCGCTGCACCTCCGGATCGGACCAGTGGCCGACCACGACCTTGCGGCCGATGCGCATGCGCGTGTGCATGAACCCGCCTTCGCGGTCGCCATGGGCGGCCTGATGCAGGTTCATGTAGTCCATGTCGATGCTGTCCCAGGGCAGGCCCGCATTGACCTGGGTGGTGAGGTGCAAAAGCGGCTTGGTCAGGACGTTGAGGCCGCGGATCCACATCTTGGCCGGCGAGAAGGTGTGCATCCAGACAATGACACCGCCGCATTCGGGATCGGCCGAGGCGCGGCGCAGGGTATCGGCGATCTCTTCCGATGTCGTGACCACACCGGCGAAATGGAGCGGCAGGACCAGCCTGCCCTCGGCTGCCAATCCCTCGGCGACCTTGCGGGCACCTTCGTTCACCTGGGCCAGAGTTTCCGGCCCGTAAAGGCTCTGTGACCCGCAGACGAACCAGAACTTCAAGGGTTTCAGTCCAATCATCTTCATAACTCTTTCGTTTTCTCGCCCTCGGGAAGTTCCCGTGGCCCTTTTCTGTCTGGTCCGTTTTCGCGGGCCTTTTGCCCTAATCCTTGTCGTCCCCGGGCAAGGTCCCCTGGCCGTACCAGGCGTTCTTGCCGTGCTTGCGCTCGTAGTGGTAGTCGAGGACATAGTCTTCGAGCGGCGGCGGATTGTCGGCAATCTGATTCGTGAGGGTGGCCATGTGCGCCACTTCCTCGAGAACGACGGCATTGTGAACGGCATCCTCGGGCGATTTGCCCCAGGCGAAGGGTCCGTGACCGGCCACCAGAACCATCGGCATCGCCATCGGGTCGAGGTTCTCGAAGCGCCGGACGATGCAGTGGCCGGTGTTGGCCTCGTAGGCGTTTCTGACCTCTTCTTCGGTCAGCGGTGCTGTGCACGGAATCGGCCCCGAGCAGTAATCGGCATGCGTGGTGCCGTAGCAGGGGATGTCGCGCCGCGCCTGGGCCCAACTCACGGCATAGCGGGAGTGGGTGTGCACCACGCCGCCGATATGCGGGAAGGCCCTGTAGAGAACGGTGTGCGTCCTGGTGTCCGACGAGGGCCTGAGATTGCCCTCGACGACATTGTTGTCCAGATCGACCACGACCATGTGCTCCGGCCGCATCTCGTCATAGGAAACGCCCGAGGGCTTGATGACGACCAGGCCGCGCTCGCGATCGATGCCGGAAACATTGCCCCAGGTGTAGATCACGACGCCGCGTCGGTTCAGTTCGAGATTGGCTTGGCAAACCGCCTCTTTGAGCGCCTTGAGGGACATCCCGTTCACCGTCAGCCGGCGCGGGATGTGGCGCTGAACGAGGAGACGATCCAGCGCTGGACCACGATGAACACGAACAGCAGGAACCCGGTAGCGATCAGGATCCAGGCGCCGTTGAGGGTTCCGTTAAAGATGATGATGGTCGAAATCAGGGCGAGGATCATGCCGCCGAACAGCGTTCCGAAGACCATGCCGATGCCACCGGTGAGCATGGTGCCGCCCAGCACCGCCGCCGCGATGGCGCTCAGCTCCAGGGTCATGCCGGCGAGCGGATAGCCCGCGGAGGTGTTCATCGCATAGATGACGCCGCCGACGGCGCTATAAAAGCCGCCGAGGGCATAGATCATGACCGTCGTCCTACGCATCGGCACGCCCATGAGAACGGCGGACTGCTTGTCGCCGCCCATGGCGTAGACATTGGTGCCGAAGCGGGTGAAATGGGCGATGACCATGGCGATCACCAGCATGACAAGCATGACCAGGGCCCCCCCGGTCAGGAAACCGCCTCCGGGCAGATCGACATAGATGTTGTTGAACCACTTCACAAAATAGTTGCGGATCGGCACGGAGTCGAGATTGACCATGAAGCAGGCGCCGCGCAGCAGGAACAGGCCGGACAGCGTGACGATGAAGGGCTGGATTTCGCAGAAGTCGATGATGAAACCCTGAAAGGCACCATAGAGCAGACCGAAGGCGAGCACCAGCACGATGACCAGGATCGGATCCCAGCCGGCCTGATCGAGATTGGCCATGACCACGCCGACAAAGCCGATCATCGAACCGATGGAAAGGTCGATGCCGCCCGAGATGATGACGAAGGTCACGCCGATCGCGGCAACGATGATGAAGGCGTTGTCGGCCAAAAGGTGCCCGAATACCAGGGTGGAAAAGATGCGCGGATAGAACAGGCCGCCGGTGATGTAGAGGGCCGCGAACACGGCGACCGTGGCGATCAGCGGCAGATAGCGTTCCCTCATGATTTCCTCCGACCGAACAGGGCCATAATGGCAGCGCGGAAATTGTTGGACTGCAGCAGCAGGATGATCAGGACCAGGACCGCCTTGATGATCAGATTGTATTCGGGCGGCCAGCCGCTCATCAGGATCGAGGTGACCATGGCCTGGATGACCAGCGCACCGAGAACGGTCATGCCGAGATAGATGCGCCCGCCCATCAGCGAGCCGCCGCCGATCACCACGGCCAGGATGGCGTCGAGTTCGGAGAACAGGGCGACGCTGACCGGGTCCGAGGTGTGGACGTCGGCAGTCAGGATGATGGCGGCCCAGCCGGTGCAGAAACCGGAGATGACGTAGGCGGTGAACTTGATCAGCCGCGAGGGAATGCCGGCCAGTTGCGCCGCCGCCGGGTTGCCGCCGACCGATTCGACGAAAAGGCCGAGCGCGGTGCGCCGGATCAGCAGCCACAACAGGAAGAAGATCACGACGAACAGGATCAGCCGGGTCGGGATCAGCCCGACGCTCCCCACGCTCAGACCCTGCAGCAGGTCGCTGGTGAAGCTCGGATCGGTGCCGCCGTAGAGGAGGTTGATCATCAGCCCCATGCCGCGACCCGCCACCATCAGGATCAGGGTGGCAATGATCGGCTGGATGTCGAGCACGGCGACGAGGAACCCGTTCCAGGCGCCGCAGGCGATGGCGACGGCCATGGCCTCGACAAGAATGAGAAAATGGGGGTCGCCTTCATGGATTCGCCAGGCGATGACGGCCCCTGCGACGGCAACGATCGAACCGACCGAGAGGTCGATGCCCTTGGTGCCGATGACCACGGCCATGCCCAGGGCGATCAGCGCCGGCGCCGTTCCGCGGTAGAGCACGTCGACCATCGGGCCGAACAGGCGCCCGTTGTTGACCGAAAGGTAGAAGAACGGCGGCACCACGATAGCATCGACGATCAGGATGATTGCCAGAACCACCAGCGGCCAGACGGCACGATGCGCCAGGACGGCACGAAGCGCTGGCATGGCACGGGACGTTGGCACGAGCGCGCTCCTGTTCTCAGAACTGGACAATTCTTTCGTTTTCATCGGTGCGCAATCATATTGATGATGTTTTCGCGGGTGATGTCGTCACCCGATATCTCGCCGATCTTGTTGCGGTCCCGCAAAACGGAAACCCGGTCGCTGACCGCAACCAGTTCGTCGAACTCCGAAGAGGCCACGAGCAGGGCCAGACCTTCCGAGCACAGCCGCCGGATCAGCGTCACGATCTCGGCATGGGCGCCGACGTCGATGCCGCGCGTCGGTTCGTCGAGAAGCAGGGCTTCGGGCTGGGAAACCAGCGAGCGGGCCAGCACGACCTTCTGCTGGTTGCCGCCCGACAACTGCCCGACCGGCTTTTCCGCGTCGGGCGTGGCGATGTTGAGCGCCCGGATCATGTCGTCGGCGAGCGTTTCCTGCTCCTTGCGGCTGAGGCGGTTGAGCCAGCCGCGCTTGGCCTGCAGGCTCAGCATGAGGTTTTCCCTGACGCTCAATTCGCCGACCAAGCCCTCGGCCTTGCGGTCCTCGGGGCAGAAGACGATGCCGTGCCCCAGGGACTGGCGCGGCGTCAGATGGGCGGCGGGCTTGCCGTTGATCTTGATATCGCCGGAATCGGGCCGGAGCGCCCCGAACAGCACCTTGGCGGTTTCGGTGCGGCCGGAGCCGAGCAGGCCCGCGAGCCCGACAACCTCGCCGGCGCGCAGGGTGATGTCGAACGGGGCGATGGTGCGCCGGCGTCCGAGCCCTTCGGCTTCGATCACCGGCGGGCGTTCGGTATCGACATGGCTTGTGGTCGGACGCGCCCCGATGCCTTCGAGCTCGCGGCCGATCATCATGGAGATGAGCTTGAGACGCGGCAGATCGGCGGTAGGCGCCGTGCCCATCATGCGGCCGTTGCGCAGGACCGAAATGCGGTCGGCGATCTGATAGACCTGATCGATGAAATGGGTGATGAAGACGATGGCGATGCCGTGCGTCTTCAGATCCCTGACGATCTGGAACAGCAGTTCGGTTTCCTCGGCATCGAGACTGGCCGTCGGTTCGTCCAGCACCAGCACGCGCGTATTGTCCTCGAGCGCCCGGGCAATGGCGATCAACTGCTGGATCGCCACCGAATAGGATCCGAGCGGCCGTTCCACATCGATGTCGAGCTTGAGCCTGGACAGGCGCTGGCGCGCCAGGGCCCGCGACTGCTTCCAGTCGACGACGCCGTGGCGGCGCGGCTGACGCCCGAGGGTCAGGTTCTTGGTGACCGAAAGGGTCGGGATGAGGTTGACTTCCTGATAGACGGTCGAAATGCCGAGCGCCTGGGCCTCCGAGGTCGATCCGACCTCGATCTCCTCGCCGTCGAGAAGGATCGTGCCCGTGTCGCGCTTGAGCGCGCCGGTCAGGACCTTGATCAGGGTCGATTTGCCGGCGCCGTTCTCGCCGAGCAGCGCATGGACCTCGCCGGCCGTCAGTTGCAGATCGACTTCGTCGAGCGCCCGGACGCCGGGAAAGGTCTTCGAGACGCCGAGCATTTCAACACGATAGGTCGATGGTTCCGCCACGGCGTGTCCTCCCAGGAATGCCTAGATGTTAGCCGGCAGGCTTCGGGGCCGCTAGCGCAACCGCGATTTTTCCCGCTCTGGCCCCGGCCGCCGCACAGGGTGCCCTGCCCCAAGGGGCAGAGCACCAGTCTTGCTGAAGCGCCAGTCGCTTCTACTGCTCGGATTACATGCCGGCCGCGTGGATGTTGGACGGAATGACGATCCACTTCGGCAGATCCTTGGGCTCCATCAGATAGTCGAGCACGACCGGCTAGATGTACTTGCCGATGGCGGACAGCAGTTCGACCGACGCATTGGCGTCGCCGGCTTTGAGCGCCTTGATCATGGCCGGGACGTAGTCGACCGAAACCATCAGCACATCGGTCCCCGGCTTGAGACCGGCTTCCTTCATGGCCTGGATGGCGCCAAGCTGCATGTTGTCGTTATGGGCGAAGGACGCGCAGATATCCTGCAGGTTGTCGGTCGCCTTGATGAAGGCTTCCATGACCTTCTTGCCGCCTTCGGTGGTGAAGTCACCCGACTGCGAACGCACGATCTCCATGCCCGGGAACTGGCTGATGACCGCCTCGAAGCCTTCCTTGCGGCTGATGGCCGGGGCCGAACCGACGGTGCCCTGCAATTCGACGATCTTGCAGTTGCCGCGGCTCTTGGCGGCGAGCCATGCGCCGGCCAGCTTGCCTTCGAGGGTGAAGTCGGCCGAGATGCGGGTCACATAGAGCGACTTGTCCTCGACCTCGACGTCACGGTCGGCAAGGAAGACCGGGATTTTGGCCCGCTTGGCTTCGGTGAGCACCTGATCCCATCCGGTGACGACCACCGGCGCGATGATGATGGCGTCGACGCCCTGCGCGATGAAGGCACGAACGGCGCGAAGCTGCTCTTCCTGCTTGCCCTGCGCGTCGGCGAACTTCAGGTCGATGCCATATTCCTTGGCGCTTTCCTGCATGTCCTTGGAGAAGGCCGGACGCCAGTCGCCTTCATCGCCAACTTGCGAGAAGCCGATGGTGACCGCCAGGGCCGACGAAGTGGCCATGAGCATGGCGCCGGCGACAATCGCGCCGACCAGATTCAGCTTTTTCATGTAGTCCTCCCACGGTTAAAAAACCTTCATACCAGTATGCCGGGCCAAATTAAGTTCCGGCCCATTCTGCCCGATACAAAGGTCAATGTTGCAGGACGGCTTGTTTTCCACCCTGCGAACAAAGCAATTACCCAACTAAAACCTATGATATTCCGATGCTGCCCCGTAGACAGCAATTAGTCGTATATATGGATATTCCTGCTACATCCTCCGAACGGCGGAAACGGAGAAAAAAGCAGATGTCTCGCTGTCCCGCCGCGCTGGCCGGATCGGGCGGATCGCGGCGAAAATCGGCATTTGCTGCTGTTTCTGAAGCCTTTTCTGCCCTGCCCGCTGATCCGACGCCTGCCGGATTCGTCCGCCTAAGTCATTGAGGCGGCGGGAAACACCAGGAAAGCACGCGAACCTGAACGTTCATTGCATGGATGATGATGTGTTCCATTATGGCCGAAAAGCGGACCGTTCGCGATCGTATCGGAACGCTGAAGACGCCGAAGGCGGCGGTCCGGCAACGGCGGAAGTCGCCAATTCAGGTATTCGCGACAGGCTATGTAGCTGGACCCATGTCCTGTGGCATCCATACCGGAAGAGCACCATCCGCAAAAGGGCGCGGTGCGGCATCGTTCCGGCATCCGAGGGGATTCCGGGCCGACCTTTGCTCAGACGCCTTCGTTCTCGATTTCGCGCCAGCGATGGCAGGCGACGCTGCGCTCGGGTCCGGCCGGTTCGATGTCGGGGCGGACTTCGGCACACACGGCAATGGCATAGGGGCAGCGGGTGCGGAAGGCACAGCCGGAGGGCGGATTGATCGGTGAGGGGATTTCCCCGACCAGGGCGGCGATCTCGCGCGCGCGCGCCAGTTTGGGATCGGGGATCGGCACCGCCGTCAACAGCGCCCTTGTGTAGGGGTGCTTGGGGTCGTTGTAGAGCATGTCGCGCGGAGCGTATTCGATCATGCGTCCGAGATAGAGCACCATGATGCGGTCGGAGACATGGCGGACGACCGAAAGGTCGTGGCTGATGAAGATGAGGGTCAGGTTGAAGCGGTCGCGCAGCTCCGACAAGAGGTTGAGGATCTGGGCCTGGATCGACACGTCGAGGGCCGAAACCGGTTCGTCGCACACGATCAGCTTGGGTTCGGTGATCAGGGCGCGGGCGATGCCGATGCGCTGGGCCTGGCCGCCGGAAAACTCGTGCGGGTAACGGTTGATCATTTCGGGCAGGAGCCCGACCGCTTCCATCATCTCGATCACTTTTGCGCGGCGCTGCTTCTGGTTCAGTTCGGGCATCAGGGTCCGCAAGGGATCCTCGATGATGCCGCCGACGGTCATGCGCGGATTGAGCGAGGCGAGCGGATCCTGGAAGATGATCTGCAGGTCGCGCCGGTGCTTGCGCATGGCATCGGCATCAAGCGTCGTCAGGTCCTGGCCGAGCCAGAGCACCTTGCCTTCGTCCGGGGTCAGAAGCTGCAGGATGCAGCGCCCGAGGGTCGACTTGCCGCATCCCGATTCACCGACGATGCCGATGGTCTCGCCGGCCTTGACCGAAAAGGAGATATTGGACAGGGCGGTCAGGATCAGCTGTTTTCTGAGAAAGCCGGCGGAAATGCCGAAGATCTTGCCGACATTCTCGACCTCAAGCAGCGGGGCATCGTCCTTCATTGCGCGGCCTCCTTCCCGACGAGCGTGCCTTCATGGAAACAGGCCGCCATGCGATTGCCGCTCCGTTGCTTCAGGTCGGGGCGCTTTGTCTTGCACTCCGGCAGCATAAATGTGCAGCGCGGATGGAAGGCACAGCCCGGGGGCAGGTGTTCAAGGCTCGGCGGCAGGCCGTTGATCGGATTGAGGCGCTGCCCGGAGTTCTCGACATGCGGGGTCGAGTGCAAGAGACCGAAGGTGTAGGGGTGGTTGGGGGCATAGAACAGGTCGTCGACCGGTCCGCTTTCAACGGCACGGCCGGCATACATGACCATCATCCGGTCGGCGAGGCCGGCGACGACGCCGAGATCGTGCGTGATCAGAACCAGGGCCGTGCCGAAATCGGCGGTCAGCGACTTGAACAGGTCGAGCATCTGCGCCTGCACCGTCACGTCGAGCGCCGTGGTCGGCTCGTCGGCGATCAGCACCTTGGGCTCGCACAACAACGCCATGGCGATCATGACGCGCTGGCGCATGCCGCCGGAAAGCTCGTGCGGATAGGACGAGGCGCGTCGCGCCGCCTCGGGGATTCCGACACGATCGAGCATCTCGATGGCTCGGCGCTCGGCATCATGAACCGCCAGGTGACGGTGCTGGACCAGCACTTCGGACAATTGCCGGCCGATCTTCAGGCTTGGATTGAGCGAGGTCATCGGATCCTGGAAGATCATGGCGATGTCCAGGCCGCGATGGCGATCGAGCTCGGCGGGCGACAGGGCGAGCAGATCATCTCCGGCGAGCTTGGCCTCGCCGGTGGCGCGGCCATTGCGGGCGAGAAGACCCATCATGGCCAGAAAGGCCTGGGATTTGCCCGAACCGCTTTCGCCGACGACCGCCAGGGTTTCGCCCTGGCCGAGGTCGAAGGTGAGGTCCCTGACGGCATGGACGTCGCCATCATGCAAGGTGAAGGTGACGTCGAGGTTCCTGACTTCTAGAACATTGGTCATGTGTCAGCGATCCTTGGGGTCGAGCGCGTCCCTGAGGCCGTCGCCGATATAGGTAAGGCACAAGAGCATCGAAACCAGCACGATGGCTGGTGAGATCAGCAGCCAGGGCAAGGCCTCCGCCACCGCCGCGCCGTTCGAGATCAGCGTGCCGAGCGAGGTCAGCGGCTCCTGAACGCCAAGCCCCAGATAGCTCAAAAAGCTCTCGGTGATGATGATCTCGGGCACGGTCAGGGTGGCATAGATCACGACCGGACCTGTCAGGTTGGGCACGATATGGCGCAGAATAATGGTCAGGGGCCGGGCACCGCCGGCACGCGCCGCCTCGATGAATTCCTTTTCCTTCAGGGTCAGGGTCTGGCCGCGCACGATGCGCGCCATTGTCAGCCATTCGAGAGCACCGATGCCGACGAACAAAAGCACCGGGGAGCGACCGAACACGACCACCAGGATGATGACGAACAGCATGTAGGGCAGGGAATACATGACGTCGACGAAACGCATCATCACCGCGTCGACCCAGCCACCGAAATAACCGGCGACGGCGCCGTAGACGATACCGATGACGACCGAGACGAAGGTGGCGACGGCGGCGACGAGCAGCGACATCTGCGTGCCCTGCAACAGGCGGGCGAGGAGGTCGCGACCGTTCTGGTCGGTACCGAGGAAATGACCCTTGGCGAAATCGGGCGGCTTGCGGATCGAGCCCCAGTCGACCTTGGCAACATCCCAGGGAACGAAATGCGGCGCGATCAGCGCCGCCGCGATGATAATGGTCAGAATGATGATCGAGGCCAGCGCCGCCTTGTTGGCGAACAGGCGCCGCATCGCGTCCTGGGTCAGCGAGCGCCCCTTGGGCGCGTCGAGCCGCTCGATCTGATCGGTATAGGCGGCCATGACCGCGTCTTTTTGGGTGATGCTCGACATCAGCGATACCTCACGCGCGGGTCGAGCCAGGCATAGACGAGGTCGACGATGAGATTGAGCACCAGGATCAGCAGGATGTAAAAAACCGTGGTCCCGAGCACGAGCCCGTAGTCGCGGTTGAGCGCAGCCTGGACGAAATACTTGCCGATGCCGGGCAGACCGAAGATCTGTTCGACGACCAGCGACCCGGTGAGCAGGTAGGAAAGGCCCGGTCCGAGATAGGAGACGACCGGCACGAGCGCCGGCTTCATCGCATGGCGGGCGAGGACGAGGCGTTCCCCGATCCCCTTGGATTTGGCGGTGCGGATATAGTTGGAACCGAGGACCTCGATCATCGAGCCGCGCATCAGCCGCGAGACACGTGCGGCATGCGGCCAGGCCAGAACCGTGACCGGCAGGACCATGTGGCTCAACGAGCCGTAAACGAAGCCACCGGCCGGAAACCATTTGAGATAGACGCCGAAGACGAGCTGCAGGATGGCCCCCATCAGGAAGTTGGGGACGATGACGCCGAGCATGACGCCGAGGACCAGCACATAGTCCGGCCATTTATTCTGCTGCACGGCGGCGATGACGCCGGCGATGACACCGATGCCCGTCGCGACGACGAATGCCGTAAAGCCGAGCAACAGGGTGAAGGGAAGGCCGATTGCCAGAAGCTGGGAAACGGTGAAGCCCTTGATCACCATGGAAGGGCCGAGATCGAAATGAACCAGCCCCCACAGATAGCGCAGGTACTGCAGGTATAGCGGCTCGTTCATGTGGTAGTAGGCGCGCAGATTGTTGAGGATTTCCTCGGGCAGGGCGCGCTCGCCGTCGAATGGCCCGCCGGGAGCCAGGCGAAGGACGAAAAAGCAGACGGTAACGGCAATGAGCGCCACCGGAATGGCGGATAGCACCCGTCTCAGGGCGTAACTCAACATGGGCCAGGACCTTCGGGAGTGTCGTGGCGGACGGCTTCATTGTGTCCGCAAGGGTTCCGGGCCGCGCTCTTATTAGGAACGCGGCCCGGAATCAACAGGTCCTATTCGGACTTCGAAATGTAGCGGGACAGGTGCCGGTCGACGGCGTTGTCCTCGAAGCCGTGAATCTTGGGCGAAATCACCCACTTAGCCACGTAGTAGTAGATCGGGATGACGGCGAAGTCGTCCATGGCGATCTTTTCGGCCTGGTGCATGTAACCGGCGCGCTTGACCAGATCCTCTTCGGTCGCGGCCTTGGCGAGCAGAGCGTCATACTCAGGATTCGAATAACGGCCATAGTTGTTGCCGGTTCCGGACTTCAACAGGTCCAGCATGTTGGACGCGTCGTCATAGTCCATGATCCAGCCGGCACGACCGACCTGGAAGTCACCAGCCTGCAGAGCATCGTAGTGGGTCGAGACGTCGGAGTTGAACAGTTCGACCTTGACGTGGATCGGCTCCCACATCGCCGAAATGGCGACGGCGATACGCTGGTGGTTCTCGTTGGTGTTGTAGCGAAGCTGCAGGGTGAGCGGATTGTCGGCGGTGTAGCCGGCATTTTCCATCAGCTCGGCGGCCTTGGCAACGCGCTCGTCATAGGTCATCGAGGCGTAGGCCGGCATGTACTGCTCGCCCTCGTAGTTGGACGTGCCGGGCGGCACCCAGCCATAGGCCGGAAGTTCGCCGGTGCCCAGGATGTCCGGACCGATGACCTTGCGGTTGATCGAGATCGACAGGGCTTCACGGATATTCTTGTCGGTGAGCGGCGGCTTGGTCTGGTTCAGCACATAGTAGTAGACGCCCAGGAACGGGAAGACGTGGGCCTGGCCCGGATACTGGTCCTGAAGCAGCTGGTACTGGTCGGAAGCGAAGTTCGACAGCACGTCGATTTCACCGGCACGGTAACGCTGCAGGGCGGCGTTGTCGTCATCGGTGATGTAGTAGTAGACGTCGTCCAGCTTGACGGTGTCGGCGGCATAGTACTTGTCGTTCTTCACCGAGTGGACATAGGAACCGGGAACCCATTCGACCGGCTTGAACGGCCCGTTGGCCACCAGATGGTCGATGGTCGCCCAGTCGTCGCCATACTTGGCCACCACGTGCGAGGGCACCGGGTAGGCCGAATAGTGGGTCAGCGCCTGCAGGAAGTAGGGCGTCGGCGCGTTGAGGGTGATCTCAACCGTCTTGTCGTCGAGCGCCTTGACGCCGAGTTCATTGAGGTCGGTGATCTTGCCGGAGTTGATGGCTTCGGCGTTCTTGATGAAATACTGCAGATAGGCGTATTCGGCGGCGGTCTTGGGATCCTCGAGCCGCTGCAGGCCGAGCACGAAATCCTCGGCCACGACGGGCTCGCCGTCGGACCAGACCGCGTCGGGACGAATCTTGAAGGTGTAGACGAGACCGTCGTCGGAACGGGTGTAGGAGGCTGCCTGGCCGAGAATGGCGCCACCCTTGGCATCAAGGGTCATCAGGCCTTCGATGTAGTCGGAAACCGGACGATCCTCCCAGTTGCCGGAGACGCGCTGCGGGTCGAGCGAGCGCGGGTCACCGCCATTGTAGAGGTTGAGCGTCGCCGCCGCAGCACCGGCGATCGACGCAAGCGAGAATGCAACGGCAAATGCCGCCATTCCCATCATTTTTCTGAATTGCATGCTTGCCTCTCCTGAATTGTTATCGACTAGAACTCGGCCGGCGATGTCCCCCGACCATAATCGCCGGCGTTCCAGAACCGGCGTTGAGGGCTGAGCTAATCATCCCCGGTTAAGCTTGACAAGCAAGATGAGCATTTCGCCCGGAAGGCAGGCAATTGGCCGCGCCAAGCAGAAGCGGGGGGCCGAAAGGCCCGCCGCGCGCCGATTTCCGGGTGAATCGGAACCCTAATTGCTATCGCTCAGGCTTGCAGCCATGTCGATGAGCCGCACCATTTCGGCACGATAGCCATTCTCGTCATTATCGCGGGCACCTTTGGCCAGCGCCCTGATCGCCACCCAGTCCCAGGAGGCAACGGCCGGATTGTCCCTGAGCTTCTGGCCGAAGCCGGCGACCGCCGCGGCGAAGCGGGCCGATTCCGGTGCCATGTCGATGTTTGCTAGCGCCGACGTCGCCATCACCGGCGCGGTGATCAGTTCACTCCTGTCGGCATCGCCCGGCTTGTACCTGAGCTTGACGAAGGCGATCTCGCCGTTTTGCTTGTCCGCCGTCGCCGGCGTGTTCTCGCCATAGCGCAGCGGATCGTTGAGCACGGCCGGCGAGCCGACCGGAGTGATCTCGTAAAGCGCCGTCACCGCGTGGCCGGAGCCGATATCGCCGGCATCGACCGCGTCATTGTTGAAGTCCTCGGAATTGAGGGCGCGGGTCTCGT
>CAZKTH010000058.1:0-13875 GCA_964555575.1 uncultured Devosiaceae bacterium
AGCGGGTGCCGGATCGGCAGAAACAGAACACCGGACCGTCGCTGCCCTCGACGGCGGCACGGGTCGCTTCGATCATCTCGGGCGAAATGCCGGCGCGACCCATCGGAATGAAATGATAGGCCATTCCCGCGGCGATGGCGGCGGCCTCGATTTCCGTGCTCGGCGGCTGATCGGGTGCCTCGCCATCGGGGCGATTGTTGATGATGGTCACGAAGCCGGCAGCCTTGATCGCCGCAACGTGCTCGGGCAGGATCTGCGGGGACACGCTGACGCGTTCGTTGATCTTTCTGATTTCCAATCCGGTCTCCTTGTTGCCGGAACCCATGCCGACCTATGCCATTTGCCGCCTCTTATAGGCAAATGCCCAGGAGCGGCGCAACCGGTGTCGGGAGAGGGCGGCCCTATGTGGTGATGTCCTTGGAATAGCGGGCCAGCGCCTTGATGACGCGACGGGCACTGACCCGGCCGGTGCGGTTGCCGTCCGCATCCTCGACGCCAACCCACTGATAGTCGGCGAAAAGCGGCAGGACGTCCTCGCAGCGTGCCGATTCGAGCACGCTGACCTCGACCGCTTCGGTGACATCGCGTTCCATGATTGTGTGAACATGGATGGCGCGCGCCTTGTTGACCTCGGCGACGAACTCCTCGACATGCGGATCGGTCGGATTGAGGACGATCTCCTCGGGCGGGCCTTCCTGTACGACGGAGCCGTCGTTGAGAACGGCGATGCGGTTGCCGATCTTCAGCGCCTCGTCGAAATCGTGGGTGATGAACAGGATCGTCTTGTGCAGCTCGGACTGAAGCTTCAGCAATTCGTCCTGCATGCCCGAGCGGATCAGCGGGTCGAGGGCGGAAAAAGCCTCGTCCATCAACAGGATGTCCGCGTCCATGGCCAGTGCCCGGGCCAGGCCGACACGCTGCTGCTGGCCGCCCGAGAGCTGATGCGGCTGGCTTTCCTCGTAACCGGCAAGCCCCACCGTATCGATCCAGTGCCGGGCGGTTTCGAGCCGCTCATCCTTCGTGACGCCCCTGACCTCCAGGCCATAGGCGACATTGTCGACCACCGACCGGTGCGGCAACAGACCGAAGCGCTGGAACACCATGGCGATCTTGGTGCGCCGGAACTCCCGCAACTCGGGCATGTTCATGCCGAGCACGTCGGTGCCGTGCACGTAGATCTCGCCCGAGGTCGGATCGATCAGGCGGATGACATGGCGGATGAGCGTCGACTTGCCGGAGCCGGAAAGCCCCATGACCACATAGACCTGCCCCGGCTCGACCTGGATCGAAACGTCGTTGATGCCGATCACCTGGCCGGTTTCGGCCTGGACCTCGGCCTTGGACTTGCCGTCCTTGAGCATGGCCAGGGCCGTATCCGGATCGTCGCCGAAGATCTTGGTGACGTTCCGAATGTCGATTGCGTATTCTTCTTGGTTTGTCATACCAGGCGCTCCGCAAGACCGATACGCGCCTGCAACTGCTTGCCGAAAGCCTGCGAGACACGGTCGAAGATGATGGCGAGGACGACGATGCCGAGGCCGGCGAACAGGCCACGGCTGACCTCAAGTCGACCGATGCCCTGCAGCACCTGGTACCCGAGGCCCCCGGCGCCGATCATCGAGGCGATGACGACCATGGCGAGCGCCATCATGGTGGTCTGGTTGACCCCGGCGAGAATCGTCGGCATGGCCAAGGGAATCTGGACGCCGAACAGGCGTTGTCGCGGCGTCGTACCGAAGGCGCGCGAGGCTTCCATGACGTTTTGATCGACCTGGCGAATACCGAGATCGGTAAGCCTGACCAGGGGCGGTGCCGCATAGATGATGGTGGCGATCAGCGCCGGGACCTTGCCCGGTCCGAAGATCATCACCACCGGAATGAGATACACGAAGCTCGGCATGGTCTGCATCAGATCCAGGATCGGCATCATGATGCGCCGGAACCTGAGCGAGCGAGACATGAAGATGCCGACCGGCAGGGAAACGACAATGGACGTGATGGTTGCCGCGATCATCAGCGCCATGGTGCGTACGGCGTCTTCCCAAAGCTCCATCATGCCCATGGACAGAAGGCCCAGGGCGACAAGGATGGGAAGGGCCGCGCGGTGCGTGGCAAGATAGGCAAGACCGGAGAAGAGGGTGACAAGGAACCACCACGGAATCGACAGGAGGATTTTCTCGATACGCAGCAGCAGCCATTGCAGCGGATAGGCGGCCGCTTCGAACCCGCCGCCCCAATTGGCGACAACCCAGTTCAGCCCGTCATCGACCCAGTAGCGCAGCGGCTTGGTGTTGATGTAGTCGGGGAAGAAATCGCGCGCGACCTGCATGTTGAGAGCGGCGATGATGATGATGACCAGAATGCCGAGCCAGGCGGCGGATGTCGCTACCGGCGACAGCTTGTTCCCGATGACGGCATAGATCAGGCCGACAAAGCCGGCCGCGATTACAAACCAGATGAGAAAATGGGTCAGCTCCATTCCGGCATTCCCCTTGAATTCTGCGCCCGATCCGGCGCCAAACATTCGCGATGACGCACGTCGTTTTCCATCGTGCGGACAACAAGAAAGACCGGGCGGCATATCCGCCCGGCCTCGAAATCTGATTTTCGGCTCGGCTACATGTTGGCCACGGCCGCCGAAACCTTGTCGGCGACGTCAGCCGGCACCCACTTGCCCCAGATGTCTTTTTGTTCCTTGAGGAAGTGGATGGCGGTCGCCTCGGCGTCGGCCTTGTTGTCGTCGCCCCAGGCGATCAGCTTGGAGATGTCGCCACGCTCCATGGTGATCCCGCCGAGATAGTCGGCAACGGCCGGTGCATCGGTCTTGAGCCAATCGGCGGCAACGACCTTGATCGGGCTCGAGGGCCAGGCGGTCTTGACCGGCGGGTCCTTGCACTCCGGATTGGTGTTGCACTCATAGCCCTTGAGATCGACCGGCGGCAGCTCGACCTGATAGGCCGGATACTTGCCAAGGATCGTGGTCGGGCCCCAGTAGTAATAGAAAATCGGCTTGTGCCGGGTGTAGGCACGGGCGATCGAGGCGGCGAGATTGCCGCCGGAACCGGGCGAGAACAGCTCCCAACCCTTGTTCTCCATGTCATAGGCCTTGAACAGCGACGCATTGGCGATTTCGCAGGCCCAGCCCGGAATGCAGCCATAAAGCCGGCCCTTGCTCGGATCGTCCGGGCTCGGGAAGATCTCGGGATGGGCGATCACGTCGTCAGCCGTCACCAGTTCGGGGTGTTCGTCCTTGACGTATTGGGGAATGAACCAGGCTTCCAGGCCGCCTCCGAGGAAGGTGTCGCCGGCGACGAAGACCTTGCCGTCAGCCACGGCGGCCTTGAGCTTGTCCTCGATCGAGCTGGTCCACAGTTCGGGGGCGATGGCCGGTTTGGCCCTGGCAAACATCGAGGCCGAGGTCGGCACCGTATCGCCCTGGACGACTTCGGTGTTGCAGCCATAGCCGTCGCCGAGAATATGCGCGTGAATATGCGCCAGCGCGGCGGCCGTCGCCCAATTCATTTCCGCGATGTCGATCTTCTTGTCGGTCCCGCATTCGGTGGCACTGGCTGCACCGGTCAGGCCAAGGACGATCCCAAGCGCGATGCCGGAGGCAAGCGCGCGAGGTGCGCGTTTTCCGAACATAAGCATTCTCCCATTTGTGAATGAATGGTCAGACTCTAGGCAGTCAGTACTCGTGAGTCAAATCCCGGCCCGTGATAATTTCGTCATCTGTGAATTGACCTTAAGCCCTGGTAGTAATTAAATAATTCAAGTAGCCATGGCATGCATATGCCTTGACAACGTGGCATATGGACTATTGGTAGGGTGCTTATTGATTTTTCCATGGGGACACATCCTGCGGATCGACCATTACTTGCTGAAAACTGGAATTGCAAATAGTGGCGATGTAATGCCGGGTTCACCCTGCAGGCGCGTGGCGCTTCCGGCCGATCGACGGCTGCAGGCGCCGGCGCCGTATCCCCATTGCGGACAAATCCTCAGCCCCGTCATCTGCCGGCGTTTCCGGCAAAACACGAAATTCCCTGGAGCGGCGCGCGTTCAAGTGCAATCGCTTCGCTGCTCTATGTTCTTGTTGTCGCATCGTTTTTTTGCGCGAAACCGGGACCCGCTTTTGCGCACAATGCTCTAGCGTTCGAGCCAGGGCTGCCAGATTTCGGGTCTGGTCTCGACGAAGAACTGCGCCGCTTCTTCCGGGGCGCCGCCGGTCTCGCTCATATGCGCCAGAAGCCCGTTCATCTCGTCGAGCGGCATGGAGGCGCGCTGGAAATAGCTCACAAGCGCCGGCGACAGGGCGAACAGATCGTCGGAGATGGCAATGACCACCTGTTCCCTGGGAAAGGCGGAAGGTGTCGGATCGGCGCATTTGGTTTCGGCCAGGCAGGCTAGCGCCTTGGCGTCATAGGCGCCCATGTCGAGCGGGGTGAAGCCGCGCTGGGCGAGCACGCCGTTCGGCTGCCAGTAGTAGAACAGGATCGGGTCGTGACGCGACACCGCTTCGCCGAGCCTCTTGTCGAGGGCGAAGCGGTTGGCCGGCTCCTCGATGTCGAAATGCGCAGTCAGGCCGTAGGCGCGCATCAGGTTTCGGTTGATGATGGAGCAGGCCCAGTCGGCCGGGCAGGACAGAAAGGTGGCACGCGGCTCGCTGCCGGCGAAGACCTGCCAGTGGTCATTGAGATCGGCGACCGATTTCAGGTCCGGATTGTCCTTTGCGACATAATCGGGCACGAACCAGGCTTCAAGATCGCCGCCGGAGAAGGTCGGGGCGGCCTGGCGGATCCGGCCGCTGTCGAGGGCGGAATTCCAGATGGCGGCGACGCGGCCGAGCCAGACTTCCGGCGCGACCAGCGGTTGTCCCGTCATTGCCATCGAGGAGGTGGTGGCGCTGAGATCGCCCGCCACCACCTGCACCGCGCAGCCCAGTTCCGCCTTGAGGATGTCGGCATGGATATAGGCGAGAACGGCGGCGGACGGCCATTGCATGCGGGCGATGGAAATCGTCGCGGTGCCGCATACCGGCGGTTCAGGCACGGCGGCGGCCTCCGTCCCGGATGCGGCCTGCTGAGCCGCCGCAGGAGCGGCCAGACCGGCCAGCAGAACGGACAGGAGCAATGCGCGCATGACATGGGGGCCTTTCATGGGTCCGGTGCCTAAAGGCTTATCCGATCATGGCGATGGTGCAAGCCCCGGGGCGGTATGTCGCGGCAGCGCAAGCACGGTGACTCTCGCTATAAAAATGTGCAAAACTGCAAAGTGACGCATCGTCAACCGGCGGTGCGCGGACGGCACGGGCGTAGTGGGGCGGCAGGAATGGTCTCCGCGCGACCGGGCGTATGACGTTTCAAGGGGAAACTATGCACAAGCTTATCAAGTCTTTCGCTTTTGCCGCGGCTGCCGCGGTTGTTCTTGCCGCTGCGCCGGCGCTGGCCGAGGATGTCAAGCTCGGCTTTCTCGCCGACGTGACAGGTCCGATCGCCGGTTTTGCAGGCGGTATGGTCAAGGCGGGCAATATCGCCGTCGATACCGTCAATGCCCAGGGCGGCATTCTCGACGGTCAGAAACTGGTCTCCGTGATGGCCGATACCGGCTGCTCGGGCGATCTCGGCGGCCCGGGTGCCGACCGCGTGGTCAATACCGACAAGGTGACCGCGATCTTCGGCGCCTATTGCTCCGGTCCGACCATCGCCGCCGCCAACGGTGCCGCCATCGCCGGCAATGTCGTGATGATTTCGCCTTCCGCCACCGCGCCGGCGGTCAGCCAGCTCAACGACAACGACCTGGTGTTCCGTACCGTCGTTCCGGATTCCGAGCAGGGCGCCAAGGGCGCCGATCTGCTCCTTTCCAAGGGCATCGACAATGTCGCGGTCACCTATGTGAACAACGACTACGGCAAGGGTCTGGCCGAAGCCTTCAAGAATGCCTTCGAGGCCAAGGGTGGCACGGTCGCCGCTTTCGTCGCCCATGAGGACGGCAAGTCGGACTATCGCCCGGAAATCGGCCAGCTCGAATCCTCGGGCGCCGACACCCTGGTCATTTATGGTTATGAGAACGCCGCCGGTGGCGTCATTCTCGACCAGGCCATGGAATCCGGCTT
The DNA here is from genome assembly GCA_964555575.1 of uncultured Devosiaceae bacterium. Lineage (GTDB taxonomy): Bacteria > Pseudomonadota > Alphaproteobacteria > Rhizobiales > Devosiaceae > JAHJQZ01. Next base: position 6,116 of record CAZKTH010000058.1, read on the forward strand.
CTTCACCCAGTATTTCGGCGGCGACGGCATGGCCGGTGACGCTCTGGTCAAGAACCACAAGAACATCGACGGCATGATCCTGACCAAAGCCGCTCCGGCAGCCGGTCCGGCCTACGATGCCTATGCCAAGATCGTCAGCGCCGCCGGTCTGGCCCCCGACTCAACCTATGCCTCGACCTCGTTCGACGCCGTCTTCCTGCTGGCCCTGGCCATCGAGAAGAACGGCAGTGCCGAGCGTACCGGCATTTCCAAGGCGTTGCGCGAAGTCGCCAACGCTCCCGGCGAGATCATCCTGCCGGGCGAGTGGTCCAAGGCCGTCGAACTGATCAAGGCCGGCACCGACATCAACTATCAGGGTGCCTCCGGCGTCATCGAGTTCGACAAGAATGGCGACGTTCCGGGCGCCATCGAATGGTTCGTCATCAAGGGCGGCGAACAGATCAGTGAAGGCCTGATCCCGTAAGGATTGCCGAACGCCAATATGGAAGGGCCCGGAGCTGTCTCCGGGCCTTTTTCGTACGCCGCTCCATCTTGTCGACGCCAATCGGAAACGGACTTCCGGTCCGGAAAGCCGCCGGCTGCACCGTTACGGATACGGGTGCGGATACTGCGGATAATGCGGCGTGAAGTTGGGCACGCAACGGCCGCCGGGGACGGGACCTACCCAGTGGGTACCGGAATGGCAACTGGCCGGACCGGTCGGCGACTGGTTCTTGCCCATGCTGATGGCGGCGCCGATCGCAAGCGCACCGAACAGGGTGATGATGGCCGCGGCGGCGGCGGCATCGGCGCTGCTCGATCCCGATGACGAGCTGTTGTTGCTGCCGATCTCGCTCAGGTACTTGCCCGAGACCCAGCCATCCGGACCACTATGGGTGATGGCGCACCAGCCATTGGACTGGCAGCCGGTGACGTTGACCACTTCGCCGGCATAAAGCGTGTCGATGGCGGCATAGTTGGTCCCCGGTCCCGTACGGACATTGAGGGCAAGGTTTGCGGTGGCATCGATGGCGAAGGCTTCGGTCGTGATCGAGGCCGCGAGGGCTGAAATCAGGGCTATCTTGGCAAGTTTGGCGAGCTGCATTTGCTTATCTCCTCTGCAGCAGTGGCATGATGCCGCTGCACGCGTGTGAGGGCGTCCCTCTTCCGCGTTGTCATGGCGAGCAGATCACACCCTTGCTGAACTGAAGCTGACTTTTGGCCCGGTCCAGCGCCTTTTTGGCCGTGTCCGCCAGCGGACTGCTTTTCCGGCCGGGCAGGACCGCGCCGGAGCGACGTGCTCCGGATGGTCTCGCCTCCGGCCGGTCCTTCGCAAGCCGAGGACCGGCCCGAAGGGGCAAATCGTGCCGGCGGCACGATCCGAGGTCCGAAGGATGCGCCCACAAACAGAGTGAGCATGCGTTCTGATTCCATCAGAACGCATTGCGCCCTAAACGGTGGCCTTGCCTTTGGTCGCCTTGTCGTAATGCCGGTTGATCACTTCCGGGATCAGGCCCTGCGGCGCATAGCGCAAGGCGATCGAGATCACCAGGCCGAGCACGAAGACGCGCATCTGCAGCGAGCGCGAGTCGATTTCGGGGATGGCGCCCCAGCCGATCGTCTCGGTCCAGTTCGAGAGGTTGACGAACAGGAATTGCGCCATCGAGTCCGAAAGGATCCAGACGAAATAGATCAGGATGGCGCCGAGCACCGCGCCCCAATTGTTGCCGGCACCGCCGACGATCACCATCACCCAGACCAGGAAGGTGTGGTTGATCGGCTGATAGCCGGAAGGATCGAGGATCTGGGAGAAGGTGACGAGCATGGCGCCGCCCATGCCCATCAGGATCGATCCGAGCACGAACAGTTCGAGCTGACGGTTGCGGACATCCTTGCCCATCGCCTCGGCGGCGATGTGGTTTTCGCGGATGGCGCGCATCAGCCTTCCCCAGGGGCCGCCATAGGCGCGGTTGATCAGAACGAAGGTGGCCAGGAAAAAGACCAGCAACAGCAGGATGAAGCCGAGCCGGGCATAAACGAAGGAATCGTCGATCGAGACACCGATCGCCTGCAGGTCCTGCGGCACCGGCACCGGCCAGGGCACCGGCGACACCGACAGCGTGCCGCGGGTCAGCCAGTCCATGTTCTTGATGAAGCTCTTGAGGATTTCCGAAATGCCGATGGTGGCGATGGCGAGATAGTCGGACCTCAGACCCAGGGTGATGTTGCCGATGATACGAGCGATATAGGCGACCACGAGACCGGCCATGAGCCAGCCGATCACCGGATAGAGCCCGAGACCGCCGACCCAGCCGCTGGTCGATTCGATATAGACGGCGGCCGGGTCGATCTGGCTGCGATAGAGCACGTAGCCGAAAAACCAGGCGAGAACGATGGCAGTGCCCCTGAGCTTTCCCCTGATGCCGATACGGTCGAGGCGATGGGCGCCGACTACGAGCAGCGCGCCGATGCCAAAGGCGCCAAAGGCGCGCAGCAGCAGCCAGGGGCCGTTCGACACCCAGAAATCGGTGTTGATCGGATAGGAGAAAAAGACGGTAGTGGCACCGCCGACCATCAGGAAGCCCATGATGGCGAAATTGAACAGGCCTCCGTAGCCGTACTGGATGTTGAGCCCGAGGGCGATCAGCCCGTAGCAGAGCGCATAGGCGATCAGCAGCGTCAGGTTGGCCGGCCCCTGCCAGTAGCCGACAAGGGCGATGAAGACGAAGAGCGCCAGATAGGCGTAAAGCGTGCGACGATCCGGGATCATGTCGACACTCCCCGGAAAATGCCGGTCGGCCGCCACAACAGGGTGATGACCAAAATGACGAAGGCGACGGTGAGCTTGTATTCGGTCGGCACCAGGGCGATGGTGTTTGGCATCTCCCAGCCGAAGGGCAGATAGGGATTGAGCCATTTCAGGACCACCGTCCAGTTGAACACCGCCAGGGCCTCGGTGAAGCCGATCAGCAGGCCGCCGGCAATGGCGCCATAGGCATTGCCCAGGCCACCGACGATCGCCGCCGCGAAGATCGGCAAGACGATGTTGAAGACCAGGTCGGGCCTGAGATTGACGTCAAGCGACAGCATGGTGCCGCCCATGCAGGCCAGCGCCCCGGCGATGACCCAGGTGATGACGATGACCTGCTGGGTGTTGATGCCGGAGACCTGCGCCAGATCGAGATTGTCGGCGGTGGCCCGCATCGCCTTGCCCATGCGCGACCGCGTCAGGAACAGATGCAGCGCGACGATGGAGATGGCGGTGAGGACGAACAGGAGAATCTGCGCCTGGCTGAGCACCAGCGGCCGCGTACCGCCGAGCCAGGAAAGATCGATGCGGAAAAGGATCTTGTCCTCGACGTCGAGATAGGTGCTGTGCGTGCCCGAGCCGAAGATCAGCCGCAGCAGGCCCTGGATCATCAGCGTGACGCCGATCGAGGCGATCATCAGGGTCACGGGTCGGGCGCCGCGGGCGCGCAGGGGGGCATAGAAGGCCCGGTCCAGACCCAGTGCTATGGCGGCGGTGATGGCCATGGCCAGCGGCAGCACGAGAAAGGCGAGCGGCACCGGCACGGTAACGCCCATGGAGGCGACGAGTATGGCCAGGACATAGGAGATGAAGGCGCCCATGGTCATCATGTCGCCATGGGCGAAATGGGCGAATCTCAGAATGCCGAAGATCAGCGTCACGCCGATGGCGCCAAGGGCATAGACCGACCCGAGCACCGAGCCGGCGATCACCACCTTGTTGAGGAAGAAGATGAGTTCGTTCATCCCTGGCCTCCCAGAAAGCTTCTGGCCACTTCCGGATCCTCGAGAAGTTCCTTTCCGGTGCCGGTGAACAGGTTCTTGCCGCCGGCCAGCACGAAGCCCCTTGTGGCGAAGCCGAGCGCCCGCTTGGCATTCTGCTCGACCATGAGCACGCCGACCCCGGCGGCGTTGACCCTGAGAATCTGCTCGAAGATCTCGCCGACATAGCGCGGGCTGAGGCCGGCCGAGGGCTCGTCGAGCATCAGCAGATGCGGCTTGCTCATCAGTGCCCGCCCCATGGCGACCATCTGGCGCTGGCCGCCCGAGAGTTCGCCGGCGCTCTGGGTGCGCTTCTCCTTCAGGGGTGGGAACATGTCGTAGACCGAGACCAGGGTGTCGGAGAAATCGTCATGGCGCACGAAGGCACCCATTTCGAGATTTTCCTCGACCGTCAGGGAGGTGAAGACGTTCTTTTCCTGCGGCACGAAGCTCAGGCCCATCGGTACCAGCTTGTCGGGCAGGGAATTGGCGATGGGCTTGCCATCGAACAGCACCTCCCCGGCGGAGACCTTGACCAGCCCGAAGATCGCTTTCAGTGCCGTCGACTTGCCGGCACCGTTGGGGCCGACGATGACGCCGATGTCGTGGCGCTCGATGGCGACGTCGATGCCGTTGAGAACCGGCGCGCCGCCATATCCACCGACGACCTTTTTCAGTTCGATCAGCATCGGATCAGGCCACCTCCACCGACGAGCCGAAATAGGCTTCGATGATCTGCGGATTGCGGCGCAAATCCTCCATGGGACCCTCGGCGATCTTTTCTCCGGAGGACATGACGATCACCGGGTCGCACAGGCGCCCGATCAGGTCCATGTCGTGCTCGATGACGAAGAAGGTGTAGCCGAGCTCGCGGTTCATGCGTTCGATATTGGCGGCGAGGTCTCTCAGCAGCGTCTTGTTGACGCCGGCCGCGACCTCGTCGAGCAGCACCGCCTTGGCCTCGGTCATCATGGTACGCCCCAGTTCGAGGAGCTTTTTCTGGCCGCCTGAGAGGTTGCCGGCCAGCTCGTTGCGCACATGGCCGAGCTTCAGAAAATCGATGACGTCCTCGGCCTTGTGGCGAACGGCAAGATCGGCGCGACGGACGCGCTCCGCGGCGATCCAGTTGGTCACCAGCGTTTCCCCCGGCTGGTCGGGAGGCACCGCCATCAGGTTCTCAAGCGCGGTCATGCGCGAAAATTCGTGGGCGATCTGGAAGGTGCGCAGCAGGCCGCGCCTGAACAGCTCGTGCGGCTTCATGCCGGTCACGTCCTCGCCGTCGAAGATCACCTGACCCGTCGTGGGGGCATAGACACCGGCCACGACGTTGAACAGCGTCGTCTTGCCGGCGCCGTTCGGGCCGATCAGTCCGGTAATCGTTCCGCGTTCCACCGCGAGCGAGCAGTTTGCGACGGCGTAAAGGCCGCCGAAATGCATCGTGATATTTTTTGCTTCGATCAGCGCGTCGCCAGCCAATTGTATCCAGTCCCGGTCGTCTTGTTGCTCCTGGTCGCCCGAGGGAAACTCGTTCCGCCGGGCGCCGGGCTTTTTTATCGCACGATCGCAAAGACGAGGCCCCGGCCTTGGCGATCATGCCTCCAGACCGCTTCGCCCCTTTGCGGCGGAACGGTCCGGTCCCTCTCGCGTTTCCGGATAACGGGCCGCTTTTCCCATCCAGCGGGAACACGCATTCGCCCCGGAAACGCGCAAGCGGCGAATGCCTTTAGCACTCTGGCCACAGCCCTGCCTCCGGGTCAATCGCGGCGTTGGCCTTTATGTCCTGTCCCGGTGTGCCGGCTTGACCAAAAGGTCAGGGTTCCACCGCGACGGCAATAGCCGCAATTGCCCGGTTTCGCAAGCGCTTGAGCCGATTCCACCGCGATCGGCCGCCGCTATCGGCATTTGCCGGCACTGCGGCGGGAAACGGCGACGAACCGTCGCGGTCAGGTTTCCGGCTCAAAGCGTCCCAAGGACGGCGGCGGGTATCAGATCTCGAAATAGCGCTCGTGGAACAGTCTGTAGGCGGCGCCGATGGCCGGGGCCAGCGGGCCACTGTGTCCGAGCAGGACGAGGGGCGCTTTGAAGATCTCGATCGGCAGGGCATCGATGCGGGCCTGGATGGCGTTGATCAGGCGGGCGAGCACCGGTCGCGGCAGGGTGCCGTCCATGATCAGAATGGGCACGCCGACGATGGCCGAGGTATTGGCGAAGGCGAGAGCGAAGGCATTGGCGGCCTGGTTGAGCCACTCGGACAAGGCCGGTTCGATCGCCGTCCAGTTCCATGCCGAAACTTCGTGAGAGGATACCGGAATGTCGCGGGCATGGAGGAACCGGGTCAGGGCAAACAGCGAGGAAGTGAAGTGCAGGGCGCCGATGTGGCCGTCCGGCCGGGCGGTCATGGCGGCGCCGATGCGGCCGGCGCCGACGCCACGGCCCACCAGCACCCGCCCGTCGACGAACAGCGCGCCGCCGATGAAGGTCGACAGGAACACGTAGCCGCAATCGCGGTCGCGCGGCACGCGGCCATACGCCGTTTCGGCCCAGAGCGCCGAGGTGCCGTCATTGTGCGGCGTCACGGTGAGGCCGGTTCGCGCCGACAGCTCGGCGATCAGGTCGATGGCGCCGAGGCCCCGGCATTGCTCCTCGGAAGCGCCGAGCACCCAGGCGCGGTCGGCGAGATCGTCCGGCACGGTCAGGCTGATGCCGATGATGGTGGCATCACGCCGCGCCACCAGCTTACGCAGTTCCTCGATTCCCGCGGCAATCTCGCAGACAAACCGGTCGGGGTCGGGATAGGGGTAGGCAATGCCGGTGCCGCGCGTGATCCTGCCGGCGAAATCGAGCAGGACGAAATTGCATTGCTGCCAGCCGACTTCGACGCCGATGGCATAGATGGCCTCGCTCCTCAAATGAAACGGCACCGCGGGCTGGCCGCGTCTGCCGCGCAGCACGTTGCCGCGGGCGATCAGCCCCTCGGCTTCGAGATTGCGCAACAGGACCGAGACGGTCTGCGGAGCAAGACCGGTCTTTTTGGCGATGGCGGTTCCGGACAGATCCGGTTCGCGCCGCAGCTGGGCGAGAATGGTGTTCTCGTTGCTTCGACGCATAGCCGCGTGCTGGGACGCCGATCTGCGCGTGCGATGCGCTTCCGGCCGTGTCGGTAAACGCATTGGCCTGCAACCCGTGCCGGCCCGATGGCGGGCCGGCATTCAACAAAACCTGACTGCGCCCAGGACTGGCATGTTCGCCAGAAAAACCCAAGACCTTTGTCTGCACAAAGGCATAAGCCTGCAATCAATACCTACGTGCAATAGGCAGTATGCAGGGCGCGCAGCACCTTTTCAACTTCACCGGACGCCAAATGGTAATAGACGAGATTGCCATCACGGCGCGGAACGACAAGCTTCAGATCCCGCAATTTGGCCAGGTGCTGCGACAGGGTGGGCTGAGCGATATCGAGCTTTTCGGCCAGGGCGTTGACGCTCATTTCCTCGTTGAGCAGATAGCACAGGATCAAAAGCCGCTTGCGATGCGCCATGGCGGCAAGCAACTCGGCGGCATCACCGGCACGGTCGGCCAGTTCCAGGACCTCCATTTCAATACCTCTTCAACATACGCATATTTGAATATAACAGAGTTCAAACGTCGCTGCGAGGTTGTTGGGGTCTCATAGTCCGCCTGCGGCAATCTGGCCGTCCGTCGGGGCGGCACAAATGAAAACGGCGGCGCGCGCCGCCGTTTCATCGATCTGTTTCGAAAGGTTCGAAACCGGGAGCACATCATTTCCTGTCGGAATCGCCACCGGCTTGTCTCCCCTTGATGGGCAGGAGCCCGGCCCGGACCCGATCCGGGGTGGCCCGGCGGAGCCGAATCGGGTGGGGCGGAGCCGCAAGCGCCGGCGCCAATACCCCCACCCTGGAGCATCGTGCGCAAAAGCGGGTCCCGGTTTTGCGCCAACCGAGGATCGACCCGAAGGGACAGATCGTGCCGGG
>CAZKTH010000059.1:0-13865 GCA_964555575.1 uncultured Devosiaceae bacterium
ACATGTCCATGACGCCGTGATGGCAGATGCGGTCGCCCGAGCCGAAATCCTTGTGGGTGTTGTAGTCGAAGGCGCACCAGCCGATGGTGCCGGAAATCTCGTCGTTGCCGAAGCTGGCATTGATCACTTCGAGATAGCGCCGGACGTGTTCGGCCATGCGCTGTTCCTGGTCGTAGGTCTTGGTCGGATAGGTGTGGCCGCCGAACTCCGTGACCATATAGGGCACCAGATGGTCGAGGCCGGTGATCTCCTGCTGCCCGCGCAGCGGCACCTTCGGCCGGTTGCCGCCCAGCTCCCTGTAATCGCCGTCGATGAAATCGTTCATCGTGTAGACGTCTTCGAGAAATTCGCTCTCGGGGAAGTTCCTGACCCCGCAGGTCGGCCGCGTCGTGTCGAGGGCGCGGGCGGCGGCGTTGGTTTCGGCGTAGAAATCGTGGTCGTCGCGGGACTCGTTGATCCTGACGCCCCAGGTAATGATCGAGGGATGGTTCCAGTCGCGCCTTATCATGCGCTTGACGTTCTCGACCGATTCCGCCTTCCACCTGGCGCCGCCGATATGCTGCCAGCCGGGGATTTCCTCGAGCACCAGCAGGCCGAGCTGGTCGCAGCGGTCGAGGAACCAGGGCGATTGCGGATAATGCGAGGTCCTGACGATGTTGACCCGCAATTCGTGCTTGAGGATGTCGGCGTCGCGTTCCTGCGCCGCCCGACCGAGGCCGTAGCCCGAATAGGGGAAGGACTGGTGACGGTCGAGACCCATGAGCTTGAGGGGCCTGCCGTTGAGCCGGAACCCCTTCGGGGTGAACGCGACGTCCCGGAAGCCGAACCGGGTCAGGGTCCGGTCGCTGCCATGTTCGGTTTCAAGGCTGAGGACCAGCTCGTAAAGAACCGGATTGTCGATGTCCCAGAGTTCGATGCCGGCAAGCCCGGTCAGTTCGAGCGCGACCGTGTCCCCCGCGATCGCGGCCGTGGTGCTGGCAAGCGCCACGCCGTTGGGATCGCACACGGTCGCGGTGATCTTGCCGGAGACGGCAAGCTTTTGCGGATTGGCGATCTCGACCGCGACGGTGACGCGCTTTTCCGCGGCAAGCACGTCCGGCGTCTCGATCTTGGCGTTGGCGATCGCGACCGGCGCCGTCACCCTGAGCCAGACCTCGCGATAAAGGCCGGCGAAGGTCAGATAGTCGATGACGCCGCCAAAGGGCGGGATGTCGGGGTTTTCGGAACCATCGACCGTGACGGTGACGACGTTCTCGCCGTCGCGCAGCCTGCCGGTCAGACGCGCCTCGAAGGGCGTGTAGCCGTCGGCATGGGAGGCGATCTCCTCGCCATTGAGGAAGACCATGGCATTGGCCATGGCGCCGTCGAAGCACAGGCTGACTTCCTTGCCGGCCCAGTCCGGATCGGCGGTGAAGCGCTTTTCATAGGTGAAGACGCGCTGATAGACGCGCTCGTCGAAATAGGCGAAGGGCAGGTCGACCGCGTTGTGGGGCAGCCGGACGCGTTCCTCCCCTTCGAACAGCCAGTTGGAATTGAAATCGATGCGGGCGCGCATTTTTGGTCTCTTCTACTTGACGGAACCGAGCATGCCTTCGACGAAACGCCGCTGCAGAACGAAGAAGACGATGATGATCGGCAAGGTAGCAACGATCGTTGCCACCATGATGACGCCGAAATCCGGGGTGTAGCCGGACAACAGCGAGGAGACCACGAGCGTGATGGTTTTCTTGTCGTTGGTCTGCAGCACGATCAGTGGCCAGAGGTAGTTGTTCCAGTTGAGCATGAACACGATGATCGTCGCCGCCGCGTAGGTCGAGCGCATCACCGGCAGATAGACGAACACGAAGATCTGCCATTCCTTGAGCCCGTCGATGCGGGCCGCGTCGCGCAGTTCGCGCGGGAAGGCCTTGGTCGCCTGGCGGAAATAGAAGATGATGAAGATCGAGGCGATGCCCGGCAGGATGACGGCGATCAGGGTGTTGATCAGCCCGGCCCGGGCCATCATAGTGAACAGCGGGATCATCAGCGCCGCGAACGGAATCGACATCATCAACAGCATGCCGCCGAACACGCGTTCGCGGAATTTCGAGCGGAAGATCTCGAACCCGTAGCCGGCCAGCGAGCCGACCGCCAGCGTCAGGAGCGTGCCGATCACCGCGACATAGGCCGAGTTCCAGAAGACCTGCAGCACGTCGACCTGATCGAAGAACTTGGCAATGTTGTCGAAAAGGGCGCTGCCGATGCCGGTCCGGCCGCGGATGATGTCGGCCGAGGTGTTGGTGGCGCCCACGACCATCCACAGGAACGGGAAGACCGAGATGAAGGCGGCCACGATCAGCACCAGATAGGTCAGGCCGCGCTGGATGGTGCGAAGCGAGGTGTTCATGCGCTCTTCGCCCTCCCGGTTTTGGCCCCTTTCGGCCTGGGCTCCCGCGCCACCCAGAACTGCAGGAAGCTGAGGATGCCGACCAGGACCACGATGACGTAGGAAACCGTGGCGGCATAGCCGAAGCTCGGCATGAAGCGGAAACTGAGATTGTAGATGTAGAGCGACAGCGTCAGCGAGGCGTCCGAGGGGCCGCCGGCATTGGGCGGGATGTTGTTGACCTCGTCGAACAGCTGCAGCGTGCCGATGGTCGAAACCACCGAGGTGAAAAGGATCACCGGTTTCAGCATCGGCACCGTCAGGTACCAGAAGCGCGCCCAGGTCGGCACGCCGTCGATCTTCGCCGATTCGTAGATCGAGCGGTCGATGTTCTGCATCGCGGCCAGATAGAAGATCATGTTGTAGCCGGTCCAGCGCCAGGTGATGGCGAGGATGATCACGACCTTGATCCAGAAGGCATCGGCCAGCCACGGGATCGGATCGCCGATCAGGTGCAGCGAGATGAGGAAATTGTTGATGATGCCGTCGGTGGCGAACATCGAGCGGAACAGCGCCGAATAGGCGACCAGCGAGGTGACACAGGGCAGGAAGATGGCGGTGCGGAACCAGCCGCGTCCCCAGAGCTTGGGATCGTTGAGCATGGCTGCGAAGATCAGCGCCAGCACCAGCATGATCGGCACCTGCACGATCAGGAAGATGAAGGTGTTGGAAAGTGCCCGCTGGAAGATCGGGTCCTGGGTCAGACGGATGATGTTGGCGACGCCGCCGAAGTGGAAGTTCATGCCCCGCCCGACCTGGAAGCTCATCCACAGCGACCACAGGATCGGATAGATCATGAAGATGCCGAGCAGCACCAGCGCCGGCATGACGAACATCCAGCCGTTCAGGCGTTCAGCTCTGGCAAGATTGGATCGGGCCAATGCCATCCTGCCTTCCCTCCGCAACTCTTGATACGAGACTACCGCAAACGGCCCGCGCGCCAAACAGCGCGGAATCGCCGACAGGTCCGGGGCGGGGAAACCCCCGCCCCATCGCGAACTGCGATTACATCATCTGCTGCTTGACCTGGGTATCGATAGCCTTGATCGCCTCGTCGAGATTGGCTCCGTCCTTCAGGGCCGGAAGCTGGGCGGCGACGGCCGCGTCGGCTTCGTTGGTGAAGATGCCGTAATTGACGCCGGGGATCTTGGCGAGCCAGGTGGTGAAGTTCTGCCAGACCGGCTGGTTCGAGAAGAACGGATCGCTGGCCTTGAAGGCCGGGCCGTCGCGGGCCGCGAGCAGCGTACCGAAAGCGCCCTGGTTGATCAGGATCTTCTGGTAGAAGTCGATGTCGTTGGCCCAGATCTGGTTGAGGAAGTCGATCGCCTCGGGCTTGTCCGGCGCGCTCGACAGCACGAACCAGCTCGAACCGCCGAGGTTGGAGGCATGGGTCGCGCCGTCAACGCCGGCCAGTTTCGGAATCGGCGCCACGCCCCACTTGCCCGACTGGTCGGGATTGGCCTTGATGGTGCCGGTCATCCACACGCCGGTGACCACGCCCGCCGCCTCGCCCGAGGTGAAGCCGCCGGTATAATCGTTCCAGCCGGCCGCCGGCCGGTAGATGTCGGACTGCAACAGCTTGGTGAAGGCTTCCAGCGACGCCTTGAACACCGGGTTGCCCTCGATGCTCACATCGCCATTGGCATTGAAGTACCAGGATCCGGCCGACTGCATCATGATGCGAAGCGGGCCGGCATCGTTGGGATCAAGGCTGAGAAGCTTGTGCCCGGTCTTGTCCTGGACGGCCTTGCCGACCTCGAGAAGCTGGTCCCAGGTCAGGTCCTGCAACGACGCCTCGTCATAGCCGGCCTGGCCGAGATAGTCGGTACGATAGAAGAAACCCGCATCGCCCGAATCGAAGGGCAGCGAATAGGCCTGGCCGTTGAGGGTCGCCGCCTGGACCTTGTATTTGGCGAATTTCGACATGTCGATCTTGTCGCCCAGCGGCTCGAAGGCGCCCGGGAACGACTGCAGATATTTCTGGATGCCGTAATCCTCGATCAGGACGATGTCGGGCAGACCCTCGGTCGTACCGGAAGCGAGCTGGGCCTGGAGCTTTTGCTCGACATCGGCCTTGCCGAAGATGACGACGTTGATCTTGAAGTCCGGATGCGTGGCCTGATAGCGGCTGGCCGCCTCCTGCATCGCTGCGCCGTTGAAGTTCTCGTCCCAGCACCAGACGGTCACTTCGCCGGCCAGGGCCGCCGACACGGCGAATACGCTGGCAGTCAGGGTGGCCACGCCGATGAGATGGCGCCAGCCGATCGATTTCTTGGACATTATGTCTTCCTCCCGAAGCCGAAGGCGATCTCCTTTTCGCCTCCAATACCCGGCAGGTTATCGGCAGGCAAAACGGCGCGCAAGCGTTTAGTAAATTTTTACTAGGGTGGCGCGCAAACAGGCGAAATCGGCGTTTTCACGCCCTGTTGTCGCCGCCATCGCCCTCCGGCGGCAGGCGGGTGCTGCCGCGCCACTTGATCTCGGAGGCAAGGATGATCTGCTTGGAAAGCTCCCGCCCCCCGGCCCGTTCGAGCAGGAGTTCGACGGCGGTTTCGCCAATCTCCTCGGACGGGAGGCGGACCGTGGTCAGCGGCGGGTTGAGGAACTGCGCCACCGAGATGTCGTTGAAGCCGGCAACGGCGACATCCCTGGGAATCCTCAGACCGGCCTCGGCGATGGCGCGATAGGCGCCGACCGCCATATTGTCGTTGCAGCAGACAATGGCTTCCGGCGGATTGGCCAGCTCGAGCAATTGCCGCGTCAGGCGGTGGCCACTTTGCTCGGAATTGTCCCCGATCCGGCACAGGTCCTGTTGAAAACGGCCACGCGCCGACATCCATTGCTTGTAGGTGAAGGCGCGCGCCTCCGAGAAGGTGCGACGGACACCGTTATAGACCTCGTCCCAGCCGACAAAGCCGATCCGTTCATATCCCGCGTCGGTCAGCCCGACCAGAAGCTTGCGCATGGCCAGGGCGCGGTCGCAGTCGGCGCTGTCATATTTGTCGTCCGCCGGGGTGAAATCGGCGAAGACGATGTTTCGACACAGCCGCCCCATCCACTCGACCTCCGCATCCGAGTGATTGCCGATGGCGATGACGCCGGAGACCCTCTGCAGGACGTTCGCATCGGGCAGATTGTCGGTGTGATAAACCTTGACCGTCTCGATCCTCTGCGTCTGGCAGCGGCTCTCGATGCCGAGCCTCAAACCGACATAATAGGGATCGACCAGTTCCTGATCGGGCCTCAAGAAATGCACCAGGGCGATTTTCGAAAGCCCCTGCTGGTTGGCGCGGGCGCGGGCGCGCGGCGTGGCATAGTTGAGCGCCTCGGCCGTTTCGATGATCGCCTGGCGCTTGACCTCGGCGATCGACAGCGTCGTGTCGAAATTGAGAACGCGCGACACGGTTGCCGAGGACACTCCCACGGCTTTGGCGATTTCCTTCAGCGTGACCATGTGCGTCTGACCGACCGACCGTTCTCCCGAAGTCCTTGATGTCGTTCGACCTGTCACAAGCTCGGCCGTATTGGCAAGCCCTTATCCGCCGTTGCGGCGCGATGGGCGAAGAATTCGGCCCGCAGCAATCCGAAAAGCAGCGACCCGGTCACCGAGCCGTCGGGATTGCGCTTGTCGGTCCTGATGTGGCCCTCGCGACGCATGCCGAGGCGCCTGGCGATCTTCCGGCTGGCGATATTGGTGTCGTCGCACCCCAGGCCCACCCGTTCGGCGCCACAGCTCTCGAACAGCGCCGCGACCGTCGCCGCCGCCGCCTCGCCGACATAGCCCTGGCGCAGATGGTCGACGTCGCAGAAATAGCCGATGACGTAGCCGGGCAGCGCGGCATTGCTGACCCCGACATAGATCTGCCCGACGAATGCGCCGTCCTTAATGCGGAAGGCAGCGAGAAAGACGGCCTTGTCCGATTCGGCCATGGCCGTGAACTCGGCGATGGCGGCTTCTGCCTCCTCCCTTGTGTCGATGCGCATCGCCGCATTGCCGCTTTCGTAGCGGGTCAGATGCACCCGATTCCTCAAGGCCATTTCGGCATACCAGCCGGCATCGTCCGGCCGATAGCGGCGCAGGCCGAGGCGTCTGGTTGCGATTTCGGTCGGCAATAGCGGCATGTCCTGATCGTTCGGCGCAAGAAAAAGTCAGGATTCCCGGCGCTTCCGCGCCGGCACCTCTCCACATGCGCCGCCCGGCGACAGCCTTAAATGCGCAATGTTGTCGCGCCCCGCAAAGCCGGTGAAAAACCGGCATACGATTTGTCCGAGGTCAAATCGTAATATTCGAATATGTGATTTAAGCCATCCGGATTGAAGTTCACCGTCCCCCCCGGTGACCTTGTCGGCCTCCTGCCGGCACCGTCGATTCCGATCGCGCGCATCCCGCATGGCCAAGCCATGGCGGCAGGCGAGGTTGGGTGGGGCTGGGCTGGACACGGAGGCAAGAATGACGAGTGCATGGAGCACACCGCTGAGGCTGTTTGGCGCCTTGATGGTGTTCTGGATAATGTTGCTCGGCGGCTCGCTGGCATGGGATTCCATCGTCGTCGGCATCCTCATCGCGGCGCTGATCGCCTACTTCCTTTCTTCCAACCTTTCCTATTTCTACGGCTACCGATTCACCTGGGACTCCCTGGTCGCCACTATCGGTTTCGTCGGCTATTTCATCGTCGCGCTGGTCAAGGCCAATCTCGACGTGGCGCGGATCGTGTTGACGCCCTCCCTGCCCATCGATCCGGTCATCGTCAGGATAAGGACCGGCCTCAAGAACCCGGTGGCCCGCGTCTTCCTTGCCAATGGCATCACCCTTACCCCCGGCACCCTGACCGTCGAGATGAAGGGCGAGTGGCTCTACATCCACTGCGTCGTCGCCCCTTCGACCGACACCGAAGAGGCCACCAAGGCCATCTCCGCCGGGTTCGAGCGCTATCTGGAGGTCATGTATGGCTGATCTTTTGATGTTTTTCGGTTTCGTTGCCGCCGCGGCCGGCTTCTTTCTGGCGCTGTATCGCTTCGTTGTCGGCCCGCGCGCCGTCGATCGGGTCGTCGGCGTCGATGTCCTGACCATTATCGCCATGACCGGCATCCTTCTGGCCGCCCTCATCTCTGGTCGCGAGATCTATCTCGACATCGCCCTGGTCTACGCCCTTCTGAGCTTTGTCGGTGTCATCGTCACCGCCCGCTTCCTCGAAGGAGGCGAGCAATGACCGCAGCTCTTACCCTTGTTGGCGCGCTGATCTTCCTGGTCGGTACCCTGTTTTTGTTTTTCGGCGGCCTTGGCCTGTTCCGCATGCCCGACACCTACAACCGCATCCAGGCGGGCACCAAGGCGGTCACCCTCGGCACGCTGCTGACGCTGCTCGGCGCAGCATTCATGCAGCCGGGCTGGTGGCTCAAGCTCTTGCTGATCGCCATGTTCGTGATTTTCACCAACCCCCTGTCGAGCCAGGTTCTCGCCCGCGCCGCCCACCGCGCCAAGGTTGCGTCGCATACCGGCGTCGACCATCTGGCCGAAGACGGAGAAGACCTCGCATGAGTGCATTTCTTCTGCCCATGACGATCCTCCTCGCCATTGCGACGATCGCATCGGCGCTGGTGGCCCTGTTCGCCACGACGCGGATCACGGCGGTGCTTGCCGCCGGCCTCGTTTCCCTGTTCGCCTCGGTCCTGTTCCTCCTGCTCGCCGCGCCGGACGTGGCGATGACCGAGGCGGCGATCGGTTCGGGCCTCACGACCTTCCTGTTCGTGTTCGTCCTCGGACGCATCCGCCGGGAGAGCAAGCAATGAGCCTTGTCCGTCACACCATCGTCTTCGTGCTGCTCGCGCTTCTGGGCGTTGCCTTCTGGGTCCTGTTCGCCGGCTATGTGCCCGATGCGGAGCTCAACCGCTCGGCCCTCTATTATGCCAACAACACCGCCGCCGAGACCGGCGCCCAGAACGTCGTCGCCGCCATCATCGTCACCTATCGCGGCCTCGACACCCTCGGCGAGGTCACGGTCCTGTTCCTGACCGCGGCGATCGTCGGCCTGGTACTGTCCCGTTCGCGGGCGCCGGGCAAGGCCGCCGGTTCCGGCCTTCTGCCCGCCGGCGAATTGCTGACCGCCGGGGCAAGGCTCCTGGTGCCGGTGATCCTGCTGTTCGGCGGCTACATCTTCGTCAACGGCCATCTGACCCCGGGCGGCGGTTTCCAGGGCGGCGCCGTTATCGCTTCGGGCATGCTGCTGATGATCCTTGCCGACCCGAACCGGCGGTTTTCCCACAACGTCATCTCCAAGATCGAATCGAGTTCCGGCGTTCTTTATGTGCTGGTCGGCGTCCTCGGCGTCGTTCTTGCCGCCGGGTTCCTCGACAACCGTTTTCTGCCGCTCGGCGAGTTCGGCACCCTGCTGTCGGCCGGCGCCATTCCGGCGATCTACACCCTGATCGGTCTCAAGGTCGGGGCCGAGTTCTCCTCCATGCTCGAAAGCTTCGAGGAAACGGAGGACCCGGCATGATCCAGGTCGCCCTTGCCACCGGCTTTGCCCTCATCCTTGTCGGCCTTTATGCGGCCCTGACCAATCGCGATCTCATCCGCATGATCGTCGGGTTCACCATCGCCGATACCGGGGTCAACATCGTCCTGGTCTCCATCGGCATGATCCCCGGCCGCGAAGCGCCGATCCTGGACATCATTCCGCCCGCAGCGGCGGCCCAGCGCATCATTGATCCGGTGCCGCAGGCCCTGGTTCTCACCGCCATCGTCATCGGTCTGGGCATCACCGCGCTGATGCTCGCCTATGCCTACCGGCTGTTCCGCCAGCGCAAGAGCCTCGACATCGCCGACTTCAAGGACCTCAAATGGTAAGCGCCCTTTTCATCATCGTTGCGGGTCTGGGCGGCGCCTTCGCCCTCGGGCTGATCCCGGAAGCGCGCAAGGACCTCGCTTATCTCACGACCCTGCTGATCCTGGCCTTCATGGCCCTGGTCGCGATCGCGTGGACCTACGCGCTCGCCGTCGGCGCGGTGCAGCCGGTCAACATCATGACCGCCGGCACGCCGCCGCCCTTTGCCATCAATTTGCGTATCGGGCTTTCCGAGGCGGCGGTGCTTTCGGTCATCTCCGGCGTCGGCCTGTTCTCGGCCCTGACCATGCGCGAAGCGCTGACCCAGCAGCCGCGCCGGGCCATGGCGGTCTTCCTGGTGCTGGTCATGGCGCTTTCCGGCCTGGTGATGACGCGCGACGTGTTCAACCTGTTCGTCTTCATCGAGTTGATCGTCATCGCCGCCGCCGGTCTGGTGCTTCTGAGCAAGGACGAGCGCGCCATCGCCGCCGGCTTCAAATATCTGATCGTTTCGCAGGTGATCTCGATCCTGCTGCTCATTGGCATCATCTTCGTCTACCATGCCAACGGCTCGCTCAATATCGACGACATCGCGGCGACCCCGCTCGGCTTCTCGGGCGCCTCGCTCGCCATCTTCCTGGTTCTCGTCGCCCTGATGCTAGAGCTCAAGCCCTTCCCGGCCAATGGCTGGGCCCTCGACATCTACGAGTCGGCCCATCCCGGTTTCTCGGCCCTGTTCTCCGCCGCATCCGGCACCGCCGCCCTGTTCGCCGCCGACAAGCTCTTCGCCGTCGCCGGGCCCGAATGGCTGTCGCTGGCGACCTGGGTCGGCCTGATCACCTTCCTTGCCGCCAGCGTCCTCGCCCTGTCGCAGGACAATGACCGGCGGCTCCTGGGCTATTCCTCGATCGGCCAGATCGGCCTCATCCTGACGATCATCGGCCAGCGCGACATCCTCGGCGACAACTACCTGTTCGTCGCCGGCGGCATTCTTCTGACCCATGCCGTCGCCAAGGCCGGCCTGTTCTATCTCAGCGACTGCCCGCGCGGCCACAGGCTCACCGACTGGGCCCTGCTCAGGCGCATGCCGGTGCTGATCTTCGCCTTCGCCGCCTTCATCGCCATGCTGGTCGGGCTGCCGCCCTTCCCGAGCTTTTACGCCAAATGGGATCTGGCCCACGCCCTGATCGCCGGCGACCGCCTGCCGGTGCTGGCACTCATCCTGCTCGGCACGCTGATCGAGGCGGGGTATCTGTTCCGCTGGTTCGGCTATGCCCTCAAGCGCGACTATCCCGAAGGCGTCAGGCTGCTCGCCGACCGGCCCAAGGGCACCGCCATCTTCGCGGCCCTGATCGCCGGCTGGGGTCTCGGCTATATCTGGGGCGCCATAGGCGGCAATCCCAACCTGCTGCTGCAGCTGCCGCTGCTGTTCGCCCTGCTGTTCATCGCAATCGACCAGTTCGTGCCGGCCCGGATCAAGAACGTTCTCGCCATTGCCGGCCTGGTCGCCTGGTTCGTCTGGCGCATGCCCGCCTACGACCCGATCCAGATGATCTTCGCCATCATCATGCTCCTGGGCGGCGCCGTGATCTTCCTCGCTTCCTTCGTCGAGGGCGGCAAGCGCATCGGGTTTTATCCCTCGGCCATGGCCATGTATGCCGGCCTGGCGCTTCTGATCGAATCCAAGACCTCGTTCGGCTTCTTCGCCGCCTGGGAAGTGCTGACCTTCGGGTCCTACTTCCTCATCCTCAGGGGCAAGCTCTCCGAGCCGCACGCCCTTTCCTACATCCTGTTCTCGCTGGGCGGCGCCTTCGCCATCCTGTTCGGCTTCGCCCTGGCCGCCAATGGCGTCCAGCCCTTCGCCCTCGCCTCTCTGGCCAACGTCAGCGCCAATGCCGCGCCCTGGGTCTTCGTGCTCCTGGCCATCGGCTTCATGACCAAGACGGCCTCGATGGGCTTCCACATCTGGCTGCCCGGCGCCCACGCCGAGGCCGAAACCGACGTCTCGCCGATAGTCTCGGGCATCCTGCTCAAGGCCGGCCTGTTCGGCCTGTGGATCATGCTGGGCTATATGGGCCACCAGACCCTGTTCGGCATCGATCTGACGCATGTGCTGGTCTGGATCGGCGCCCTCAGCGCCCTGATCGGCGCGGTCCTGTCCGCCTTCCAGGAGGATGCCAAGCGTTTGCTGGCCTATTCCTCGATCTCGCAGATGGGCTACGCCCTGTTCGGCATCGCCCTGATGAACCACATCGGCTGGTTGTTGGCGCTGATGTTCGTCATCAATCACTACCTTTACAAGTCGATGCTCTTCCTCGCCGTCGGCGGCGTCTACAAGCGCACCCACACCAAGCTGATGTACAGGATGGGCGGTCTGATCACCCTGATGCCGTTCTCCTTCGTCTCGGTTCTGGTCGGCATCATCGCCATGTCGGGCGTGCCACCGCTTTCCGGTTTCGGCGGACGTTGGCTGTTCTACAACGCCATCCTCAGCGGCGATCTGAGGCTGCCGCTGATCCTGGTCTTCCTGGCGGGCCCGATCAGCTTCCTCTACCTGTTCCGGCTGATCCACACGATCTTCCTCGGCCAGCTGAAGGACGAGCACAAGGAGATCAAGGAAGCCCCGTTCTGGCTCCTGGTGCCGCAGATGTTCTTCGTGGTCGTCCTGATCGCCTTCGCCGTCCTGCCCGGCGTGGCCCTGCAGAAGGTCGACAGCTATATCGGCCAGTTCTTCGGCGACCAGCCGCTGATCTGGGGTGGTTGGGCCGGACGCGAGATCTTCTCGACCTATGGCTACTGGAATCCGGTCGCCGTGATGCTGGTCATCGCCATCATGTTCATCGCGGTCTTCGCCCTGCTGATGGGGATGAATCACAATGCCCAGAAGGTGAAGCAGTTCAACATCGTGTTCGCCGGCGAGCGGCCCTTCAAGCCGCAAACCACGCACTTCGCCTGGAATTTCTTCGCACCCTACCGCAAGGCCATGGGGCTGCTTGAATCCCCCGTCGTCACGACGTTCTGGACCGGGATTACCGACGCCTTCGCCGGCACCGCCAGTTTCGGCCGCCGGCTCTATACCGGCAACGGCCAGACCTACGCGGTACAGGTCCTGTTCTTCGTGGTCGCCCTCTATCTGATCGCCATGGGAGGCGCGTCATGAATTTCGACTGGATCCAGATCGACGGCATGCAGATCGTCTACGCCCTGGCGACCCTGTTCATCGTCATCAATTACGGGTTCCTGATGACGGCGTTCGTCAGGAAGATCGCGGCGCGGGTCGGCGGACGCTACGGCATCCCGATCTGGCAGAACTACATCGACCTGTTCAAGAACTTCGCCTTGCGCTCGAAGATCCATCACGGTGTCATGTTCTATCTCGGCCCGGTCTTCCGGCTGACCGGCGGCATTGGCCTCTTGCTGTTCGTGCCGACAATTTACGGCTCGGCCTGGAACCAGAATTTCTCCTATGCGGGCGATCTGATCCTGGCGCTCTATTTCGTCTTCTTCGGCACACTCGGCATGGCGCTCGGTGCCGGAGAATCCGGCCATCCGCATGCGGCCCTCGGCGTGTCGCGCGGCCTTTCGCAGGTCACCCTCGCCGAACTGCCGCTGGCGCTCGCCGTCTATGCCATCACGGTCCAGTACCAGACGCTCGACATCAATTCGATCGTCGCGGCGCAGCAGGGCTCGATCTTCAACTGGACCCTGTTCACCAATCCATTGGCAACGGTCGCGGCGATGTTCGCCTTCGTCGGCACCATGATGCGCTCGCCGTTCGACGTGGTGCTCGCCCCGCAGGAAATTCCGATCGGGCCGCCGACCGAATACCATTCCGCCTATCTGGCGCTGATGCAGACCAACCGCTCCCTGTTCCCGGTCGCCAAGACGGTCATCTACATGAACCTGTTCTTCGGCGGGGCCACCAACTGGGGCGAGTTCGCCATCAAGGTCTTCGCCATCTACATGGTCTCGGTCGTGATCGGCGTCGTTCATCCGCGCTTCCGCGTCGAGCAATCCATCCTCTTCTTCCTCAAATGGGGGGTGCCCGTGGGCGTCCTCGCCATCCTGCTGGTGTGATCCGATGAAACACGATCCCAAGTTCAAGAAGAACACCGAGACCGAATTCCCGCTGCGCGAGGAAATGCGGCCGCGCACGGTCGAGACGCCGGACGGACAGACCATCCAGATCGATCCGCTCAAGGACTATTACTGCGAGGCGGCGCCCAAGGTTCACCCCAAGGCGTACTCGAAGATCGTCGAGGATTTCTACAACTGGGCCCGGGCCGAGAGCCTGTGGATCCTCGGCTTCGGCACCGGTTGCGGGGCCATCGAGATGCGGCCGCTGATGACGCCGCGTTTCGACGCCTATCGCTACGGCATCCAGTGGCGTCCGACGCCGCGCCAGTCCAACCTTCTGATCATCTCCGGCTATCTGTCGGTCAAGACCCTCAAACGCGCCATCCGTTCCTACGAGCAGATGCAGAACCCCAAATATGTCATGGGGCTCGGCTCCTGCACCATCAATGGCGGCATGTACTGGGACAGCTACAACACCATCAAACGGCTCGACGACTACCTGCCGGTCGATCTCTACATCGCCGGCTGCATGCCGCGGC
>CAZKTH010000060.1:0-13599 GCA_964555575.1 uncultured Devosiaceae bacterium
TCGGCCTCTTCCATCTTGTGGCCCTGATACTGCACCACGACCCTGTCGGCGGTCTCGGCGACCACGCCCATGTCGTGGGTGATCAGTATGAGACCCATGCCGCGTTCGGCCTGGATCTGGACCAGAAGATCGAGGATCTGCTTCTGGATGGTGACGTCGAGCGCCGTGGTCGGCTCGTCGGCGATCAGCAGCTTGGGTTCGCAGGCGATGGCCATGGCGATCATGGCACGCTGGCACTGGCCGCCCGAAAGCTGATGCGGGAAGGAACTGAGACGCTGGCCGGCGTCGCGGATGCCGACCTGTTCCAGCAGTTCGATGCTCCGGGTCCTGACCGCCGCGCCCCTGAGCCCGAGATGGGTTCTGAGGACTTCCCTGATCTGGAAGCCGATGGTGAAACAGGGATTGAGGCTGTCGATCGGCTCCTGGAAGATCATGGCGATGTCCTTGCCGATGATCCTGCGGCGGTCGTCCGCGTTGAGGGCCAGGAGGTCGCGGCCCTCGAACTCGACCTTGTCGGCGGTGACGGTGGCGCTGTCGGGCAAAAGCCCCATGATCGCCAGCATGGCGACCGACTTGCCCGAGCCGGATTCGCCGACGATGGCCAGCACCTCGCGCCGATCGATGCGGTAGGAGACCTTGTCCAGGGCGACAAAATCGCCGGCGGCCGTGTCGAAACTGACCGAGAGGTTGACGATATCAAGCAGGTGATCACCCATCGCATCAGCTCCGCTTCAGCTTGGGATCGAGGGCATCTCGCAGCCCGTCGCCCATCAGGTTGATGGCGAGCACGACGATGAGGATGGCCAGGCCGGGGAAGGTGACGACCCACCAGGCGCGCAGGATGAATTCACGGGCCTCGGCCAGCATGGTGCCCCATTCCGGCGTCGGCGGCTGGGCGCCCATGCCGAGAAAGCCGAGGGCAGCGATGTCGAGAATGGCGTTGGAGAACGAAAGGGTCGCCTGCACGATCAGCGGCGCCAGGCAGTTGGGCAGGATGGTCAGGAACATCAGCCGGAAATGGCCGGCGCCGGCGAGACGGGAGGACGTCACATAGTCGCGGTTATATTCGGACATGACGGCAGCACGGGTCAGGCGGGCGAAATGCGGTTGATAGACGATGGCGATGGCGATCATGGCGTTCATCAGGGACGGGCCGAGAATGGCGACCATGACCAGGGCCAGCAGCAGCGACGGGAAGGCGAGGATCACGTCCATGACGCGCATGATCAGCGTATCGATCCAGCCGCGGAAATAGCCGGCGACAAGCCCGACGAAGATGCCGCTGACCAGCGAGATGATGACGACGAACAGGCCGATGAACAGCGAATAGCGGGCGCCGTAGATCAGCCGCGAGAGGATGTCGCGTCCGACGGCGTCGGTGCCGAGCAGGAACTGCTCCATGCCGCCCTGCTGCCAGACGGGCGGGGTCAGCAGATGCTCGCGGAACTGCTCATTGGGCGCGTGCGGCGCGAAGACCGGCGCAAAAATGGCAATCACGACGATGGTGGCAAAGACGATCAGCCCGATCAGGGCGCCATGGTTCTGGCGGAAATAGTGCCAGAATTCCAAAAACATCGCGAGGCGCGTGGTGGGGGCGTATCCGACTTCGAGGGCAGTGTCCGCAGGGGATATTTCAGTCATTTTTCTCTCCCCTATTGATGCCGGATGCGCGGGTTGATGAAGCCATAAAGGACGTCGACGAACAGATTGACCGTCATGACCAGGGTGGAAATGAGCACCAGCCCGCCCTGAACGACCGGATAGTCGCGGCGGGATATGGAATCGATCATCCATTTGCCGATGCCGGGCCAGGAAAAGATCGTCTCGGTGAGGATGGCGCCGGCCATCAGCATGCCGACCTGCAGGCCGATGGTGGTGATCACCGGAATGAGGGCGTTCCTGAGGGCATGCAGGCCGACGACGCGCATCGGCGACAGTCCCTTGGCGCGGGCGGTGCGCACATAGTCCTCGCCCAGAACCTCGAGCATGGCGGAACGGGTCTGGCGGGCGATGACGGCGAGCGGAATCGTGCCGAGTACGATGGCAGGCAGGATGAGGTGCGTGACCGCCGATTCAAAGGCGCCCTTCTGTCCGGACAAAAGCGCATCGATGGTCATGAAGCCGGTGACCGAAGGGAAGTAGTACATCAACCCGATGCGGCCGGAGACCGGCGTCCAGTGCAGGATGCCGGAAAACAGGATGATGAGCAGCAGACCCCACCAGAAGATCGGCATGGAATAGCCGGTCAGGGCGGCGCCCATGATGGTCTGGTCGACGGTTGTGCCGCGCTTGACGGCCGAAACGATGCCGGCGGGAATGCCGATGATCGTGGCAAAAGCCATGGCGAAGATCGACAGTTCCAGCGTCGCCGGAAAATGCACCAGGAATTCGCTGAGAACGGTGCGCTTTGTCGAAATCGAAATGCCGAAATCGCCTTGCAGCAGGCCGATGACATAGTTGAAATATTGTTGCCAGATCGGCAGGTCGAAGCCGAACTGCACCAGCAGTTTCTGGTAGCGTTCGGGCGAAACGCCGCGCTCGCCGGCGAGCAGCAGAATGGGATCGCCCGGAATGAGACGCACGAAGGCGAAGGCGACAATGGTGATGCCGATCAGTGTAGGGATGATCAGCAAAAGCTTGTTGAGAATAAATCGTAGCATCTAGGGGGGCATCGGGGCGCCCGCGTCGGCGCCCCGATTTTTCTTACCTGTTATTCGGCGATATCGACGCCGTCGAAACGGTGATATCCGAGCGGATCCATGACGAAGCCCTTGACCTTGTTGGACATCGGCATGAACACCTTGGAGTGGGCGATGGTATCCCACGGAGCCTGATCCTTGAAGATCATCTGCGCATCTTCATAAAGCTTGGTGCGCTCGGCGACGTCCGAGATCACCTTGGCCTTCTGGATCAGATCCTCGAAGGGCTGATAGCACCATTCGGCGCGGTTGGCACCACCGACGGCATCGCAACCGAGCAGGACGGCCAGGAAGTTGTCCGGGTCGCCGTTGTCGCCGGTCCAGCCGAGCAGCA
The DNA here is from genome assembly GCA_964555575.1 of uncultured Devosiaceae bacterium. Classification (GTDB taxonomy): domain Bacteria; phylum Pseudomonadota; class Alphaproteobacteria; order Rhizobiales; family Devosiaceae; genus JAHJQZ01. Next base: position 3,034 of record CAZKTH010000060.1, read on the forward strand.
CCGCACCGTCGTGATCGATGGCCTTGGAACGATCGAGATATTCGCCCCATTCATAGGAGACGATGGTCGCGGTCACGCCGATCTTGGCGAGGTCGGCCTGCATCAGCTCGGCCATGCGGCGGGCGTTCGGGTTGTACGGACGCTGCACCGGCATTGCCCACAGGTTCATGTGCAGGTCGGAAATGCCGGCGTCGGCCAGCAACTGCTTGGCCCTTGCCGGATCATAGGGGTCGTCCTTGACCGCGTCGTTGTAGGACCACATGGTCGGCGGGATCGGGTTCTTGGCGGCCTTGCCGGCGCCCTGGAACACGGCGTCGATGATGGCCTGCTTGTCGATGGCCATGTTGAGGGCCTTGCGGACCTCGACCTTGTCGAAGGGCGGCTGCTGGGTGTTGTAGGCGAGATAGCCCACATTCAGGCCTTCCTGCTCTTCAACCTTGAGATTGGGATTGGCCTTCAGAGCCGCGATATCGGCCGGGGCCGGATAGGGCATGATCTGGCATTCGCCGGCTTCCAGCTTCTGCAGCCTGACGGCGGCGTCGGTGGTGATGGCAAAAACGAGATCATCGATCTTCTGCTTGCCGTCCCAATAGTCCGGATTGGCCTTGTAGCGGATCACCGCGTCCTGCTGATAGGCGACGAACTGGAACGGGCCGGTGCCGACGGGCAGCTGGTTCAGCATTTCCATCTTGCCTTCGGCCTGAAGCTTGTCGGCATATTCCTTGGACATGATCGAGGCGAAGTCCATGGCCATGTCGGCGATGAATGGCGCTTCGGGCCGGTTGAGCTCGAACTTTACGGTCATGTCGTCAACCTTGACGATGTTCTTGACCAGGGCGGGCATCGACATGCCGTTGTAGTACTCCCAGGAAATGCCGGGGGAGTACTCGTACCAGGGGCTCGATTCATCGCCCTGGCGCATGAAGGAGAAGATCACGTCGTCCGCGTTGAGGTCGCGGGTCGGGGTGAAAAAGTCGGTGGTCTGGAACTTGACGCCCGGACGCAGGTGGAAGGTGTATTCCAGTCCGTCATCGGAAACGTCCCAGCTCTCGGCCAGGCCGGGAACGACAGTCGTCTTGCCGTGCTCGAACTCGACCAGACGGTTGTAGATCGTCCGGCCGGACGCATCAAAGGTCGTGCCGGCGGTGTAGGGGGCCGGATCAAAACCTTCAGGCGACCCTTCCGAGCAGTAGACGAGGGTCTTGGCGTATGCCACGCCGGAAAGGGCCGTCACCACAGCAGTGGCAGCCAACAAAGAAGTCATTAAACGCATGAGTTGCTCTCCCTTACACAGTGCCGCCGGTCTGCGCCAGCGGATTGAGGCTAACAAATCCCTTTTTGGCAGAAGGCGCAACCGCCTTTGACCGACTGGTCAAAAAGACTGACCTATTGAAGCGGGCTGCCGGCGAGACGGCAAACTGGTGTCGCCGCCGCCGCCACAGCGTTTCGCTGCACAGAGCGTTTAGTAAAAACCCGCCGGCATGGCAACCGGCGGGTGAGGCGGGGCTGGGAGGAGAGACGGGATTTAGAAGACGCGAAGCGACGAGACCTTGTCGTTGAGCCAGGGGCCGAGCGCCGGTTCGTTGTGGTTGGTGGTGCGGCAGAAACCGCCGAAAGAATAGTTCTGGCACAGGGTCACCGAGGCGTTGCCGAAGACGCGGACCGAGGAAATCTTGTCGTTCCAGATCGGCCCGAAAGCGGCGCGCTGGGTACCTTCGTTCATGCAGAAGGACTGGCCGGTGAAGTTGTTGCCGGAATAGAAGCAGGCCTTGGACTGCGGCTGCTGTTGCCAGGTGCCGCGACCGGGCGGCGGGTTGCCGATCGAAAAGCCGAAATTCGATCCGTTCGAGCCGAACCCGAAGGAGAAGCCGAAATTCGGATCCTGGTTGGGGCCGGGATAGGTGTTCTGATTGGGGACGGAGGCGGCATTCTGGCTGAGATAATTGGCGCTGACCCAGCCGTCAGGTCCGCTGTGCTCGACATAGCACCAGCCGCTCTGGCACTGCTTGACGTCGACGTTCTCGCCGGAACGGAGCGCATCGACCTTGTTGTAGCTGATGCCGGGGCCGGTACGGACATTGACGTTGCCGGTGGCATGGGCGGGGAAGGCGAGGGCCGCTCCGGCGCTCAGGGCCAGAAGAGCGGTGGCGGTGGCCATGGTCGCGATTTGCTTGCCGAATTGCATGAGTCAACTCCTTCGTTTGCGTTTGACTTCAGAAAACAGGGTGGCAAAACGCGACTGAACCGGGCGTGAACGCTGCGCTCAGCTTCGGTTGAAACGTGGTTCCGGTCGCAAAAGCGGCGCGGGCGCGGCGCTCGACAAAAAACGCCGGCGCTGGGGCCGGCGTTGCTCAGGCGTGCGAATCCAGGACGGTAAAGCCGTCACCAGGGACTGAAGAGGCGGGGCGGATAGGGCCAGGGATTGGGCCGCGGCAAGGGATTGAGCCGTGGCCAGTAATTGTATCCCGGGCTGCCGAAGCTGAAGCCGAACTGGATGCCGACATTCGGCCGCGGGGCGGGCCAGTAGCCGCCATCCAGTCTCAGATATCTGTCGCTCACCCAGCCGTCGAGGCCGTAATGGTCGACAAAGCACCAGCCGCGCTCGCATCCCCGGACGTCGACACGCTCGCCGGGATGAAGCGTATCGACCCGGTGGTAGCCGATGCCGGGCCCGGTGCGGACATTGACGCTGCCGGTGGCATGGGCAGGCGTGGCGAGGGCCGCTCCGGCGCTCAGGGCGAGGATGGCGGCGCCAAGTGCAGCACTTGCGATGGTCTTGCCGAAAATCATTGGTCGGATCCCTTCACGATCGCATTCAAGCGACAAGCGTACCAAAGCGTCGCTGAACAGGGCCTGAATGTTCATCTCCGGTTCAGGAAGTCCGTGCCCGGGCACAAAGGGAACGACTGCCCGGTCAGCGGTGGGGCCGGCCGAGATCGACCGACACGCCGAGACCGGAAAGCGTGGCCGTATCGTCGGGAAGGGTCGGCGGCAGGTCGGCCGAGACGGCGCTCCAGCTCTGGGTGAAGGTCGCGGGGGCGAGATAGGGAGCATAGACCCAGCCATTGATGCCGACATGGGTGATCTGGCACCATTCGCCCCGGCACTGGGTGACAAGGACGCGTTCGCCGATCCGCAGGGTGTCGAGCACGGCATGGTCGAGCCCGGGCCCGCCGCGGACATTGAGCCGGGCCGTGGCCGACATCGATTCCCCGGCGCCGGCCGGCGCGGCGGCGAAGGCGGCGATCAGGCCGAAGGCCAGCATGACGACAGAGTATTTCCACAGGGCACGCATCATGACGCAGACAGTTGCGCCAAGCGGTCCGGTCGGCAAGGCCGTTTGCGGTCTATGGCTAATATCGTGCCGGCCGCAGCGCCGCCGCTGCTCCGATCAGTAGACGCGGATGCTCGACACGTTGTTGTCGAGATAGCGGTTGAGCTTCGGGGTGTCCCTGGTGATCGTCTCGCAATAGGAGGTGAAGTTGAGGTCGCGGCAGACCAGAACCGAGGCGTCGCCGACGATCTTGACCGACGAGAAGAGATTGTCGAGGCCGGTGATGGCGAAATCGTCTTCCACGAAGCCCGATTTGCGGCACAGATAATCGCCGGTGTAGTCCGCGCCGGTGTAGAGGCAAACCGTGCCGTTGCCGCTCTTGACGTCGAAATGCGGGCCGGTCCACATGCCGCGCGCATCGATGCCGAAGCTCAGATGGTCGAGGGCGACCCAGCCGACCTTGCCCTCGAAATCGATCTTGCAGTAGCCGTGGGTGCAGCGCTCGATCGCGACCAGGGCACCGGTGGCGCCGGTGCCGACGCTCTTGTATGCGGGGCCGGGGCCGGCGGACATGTTGGCATCGCTTATCAGCCAGGCGGCGGTGGTGGCAAAGGCCGATCCGGGTGCCACGATGAGGGCGGCAAGTGCGATCAGGGCGGCGCGGAGTAGGGTAGGACTACGCATGATGAGGCTTCCGGACGTGATTTGTGCACAAACTTGTATCTAGAGATCGACCACACTCCAAGCCCCTCATCACCCCGAAGGGGAAAAAGGCGCCGCAGTGTGACCGCAGCGCCCCAGATTTAGCAGACAAGTGTTTTCAGGTCGTTGCGTTGCCGAGGCGAAAAACCGGTTTCCACTTTTTCTGGCAACGCATTCCTGAGTGGTCGCGTTGCCGAGGCAAAAAACCGGTTTCCACTTTTTCTCGCAACGCTCCTTTCACTGGCTGAAGCAGAACCGCATGCCGCCGAAGCCGGTGATGCACACCGAATTGTCCGGCTGCTGGCCGGACGGCGGCGGCGGGCTGGACTCGGGCGCCTTCAGCGCCGTAGCCGCAACCCAGCCGGTCTGCTGGCCATTGTCCACCTGGCACCAATTGCCGGCCGGACCGCAGCTGAGGACGTCGACACTGGTGCCGGCGGACAGCATGCCGATCAGCGCGGCATTGCTGCCGGGCGCCCGCCGGAACGCGGTCGGCTGCGCGACGACAGCCGCGTTGCTCTGGGTCGGCGCCGGCACCTGCGTCTCGGTGATGGTGAGGAAGGCGGCAGGGACCCAGCCCTTGATGCTGTCATTGGCGACATGGCACCAATAGCCGTCGTCGGTGCACTGATCGACCGGAATCGTCTGGCCGCGATCGAGACGGCCGACCGTCGCGGTGAACAGGGTCGGCGCGCTCCTGACCGGCATGCCGGCGATGGCTGTGCCGATCTTCTGGGTCACCATTTGCGGCGGGTTGCCGCCCGGACCCTGGTTGCCGGGACCCTGGTTGCCCGGCCCCTGGTTGCCGGGGCCGAAACCGGGAGGCGTGGGCGTCCGCAGATAGCTGGCGGCAACCCAGCCGTCCGGGCCGTCATGTGAGACATAGCACCACGCGCCGTCGGCGGTGCACTGGGCGACCTCGACGGATTCGTCGCGGACGAGCCGGCCGACGATGGTGAAGTTGGTCGACGGACCGGTGCGGATATTGACCGGCGAGATGGCGATGCGGGTGCCGGTGTCGGGGCCGGTGGCGGGCGGGTTGGACGGCGGCGGGGTCGGATTGGCCGGGACCAGGAATGCAGCCGAGACCCAGCCGTCGGAGCCGTCATGGGTGATGTAGCACCATACACCGTCGGCGGTGCACTGGCCGCGCGTCACCGCCTCGCCGGCATCGAGCCGGTCGACCACCGCGTAAGTGGTGTTGGGACCGGACCGGACGTTGACGATGCTTTTGGCCTTGTAGTTGTTGTCCGAGGAAGAGGATGGCGGGTTCTGCTGCGGATCGGACGGGGGTTGCTGGCCCGGCGCGGTGGCGCTGAGGAACACCGCAGCGACCCAGCCATCGGTGCCTTCGTGACGGACATAGCACCAGCTGCCGTCGGCGTTGCAATTGCCCTCGTCGACCGGTTCCCCGGCAACGAGCTGGTCGACCGCCTCGAAATTGAGGCCAGGGCCGGAACGGACATTGACATTGCGGGTGGCGTAGGCCGGATCGGCCAGCGCCGGCCCGGCATAAAGCGCGGTCAGAGCAATGAGCGCGCCGCTCAGGATGGTGATCGGTGTCTTCATTTCGGGTCCGCCTTACTGTGGAGTGCTCTATTGTCGGCGCTAATCAGACTTCCGTAAAGATGAGGCCGAAATGCGGTTGTGCCTTTCGGCCCTGATCTACTGTGATCTTTTTGCGACAGCGGAAGCTCACGCATGCGGCAGGAAGCCGCCGCCGAAGCCGCCGGGGGTGGCCGGACCGGCCGGACCGCCAGCGCCGGCCGAACTGCCGGGAGCGCCGGCGCCACCCGGACCCATGCCGAAGCCGAGTCCGAGGCCGAAGCCGCAGGACGGACCGCCGGAGTCCGCATGGACAAGCCGGCCGGCCGGGGTCGGGGCGGGCCTGACCGCGGCAATGCCGCTCGGCGCAAAGACTGACATTTTCATTTCGGGTTCACCTCCCTGTCGGGTCCCGCCCTGTCGGCGGGAAAGAGCTTGGCGTGAAGACGGACAGAAACAAGCCTGTTCCGCCGGGCCGTTGCGGGAACCGTGCCGGTTCCAACCTGTACGGATCCTGAAGGCGTTCTTCAGGGTTCAGTCACATGCGATCAGATGGTTCGAAGCGATGAGATCGCATGGTGGAAAGGTCCGCGCAGGATCGGCTGCGAGGACGGGAAGACGTGCACGGACCGCTCAGGTGCGGGCTGAGGCAGACGAACACACGGCCGCTGCCCCTGACCCGGATCGAAGCGATACGGTCGTTCCATTCCGGGACGAGACTGGTCACGGTTGTGCCGGGGCTGAAGCAGCGCTCCACGCCGGTGCAACTGGGTCCGGTGTAGACGCGGACCTGCTGCGTCGAGGGAATGGCGGAGGGAAGCTGAAACGTCAGATCGTCGACGTCGAACGCGATTGAAGGCCCGCCGGCGACCGTATCGGCAAGCGGAAAAGGAGCGATGGCCATACCTGCTGCAATCAGCTTGACGGACCTGCGCATTTTGGGTGCCCCGTGACGTTTTTCGACAGTCATGTGACGGGGCGGGGTGCACCGAGGTTCAAAAAAAGCCGGCGGGGCATGCCCCGCCGGCCACAAACGATGATCAGACGATCAAGGGATCAGTTGCTCCAGGTGGTGTAGCCCAGCTGGACGGTGTTCGGAAGCACGGCATTGACCCGGAACTGCGAAATGTGCCCGGCCTGGGTCTTGACGCAGATATAGGAGCCGACGGGCATGGCCGGCACCGGGATGCGGGAGGCGGAAAAGGTCGCGATCGAGCAGCCGGCAAGACCGCGATTGCTCATGTCGCCACGGGCGAACTGGGCGCCGTTGATCGGCTTGAGATAGTGGTGCGCCGGGTTGGGACGCTCGTAGAAGAAATCGGCGGTGGGTGGGGTGATCGGCACGACCGCGCCGACAGAGCCGTTTTCGAGATCGACCCAGTGGCCGACCTGCAGCGTGACCGGGCCGGTGGACATGGTGTGCGGCGTGACGCTGCCGCCGGTGCAGGGCGGAATGGCCGGCGCCGCGCCGGTCCAGGTCTGGTAGGCGGATGCCCGGTTGTTCAGCATGGCGCCCAGATGCGGCACGTCATTGACGAAGACGTTGCGGTTGCCGCAGAAGCCGTGATCCTGGAACAGGCGCACCTTGGCGCCGCCGATGAGCCGGATCGAGGTCACGCGGTTGTCCCAGATCCCGGTGACGTTGCCGTCGCTGGTTCCGGCGGAAACGCAGATGCTGGTGCCGGTGAAATTGGGCTGATCGTAGAAGCAGACCTGCGGCGTTTCAGGCGGCGGGTTGCCGCCGGGCAGGCCGCCGGTGCCCGGGATGGTGATGGAGTTGCCGTCGCATTCGAGCGTGAAGCCCTGCCCGACGACCCAGTTGAAATGGCAGTCCTCGGCCAGTGCGGTGGCGGTACTGAGGGAAAGGCCGGCGAAGGCCAGGATGGCAAGTTTGGTCAGGTAACGCATCGGATGTCTCCTTGATTCGGTGCAATCGATGCTTTTTTGACGTGTCGTCCCCGACCGAAGTTCACACCGAAACGGGTGGCGGGACAAGATGGCGCAGTCCCGCAGGCGGGATGCGCGGACAGGCAAGAGCGGGGCCGGAATGCTCTTGCGCATTCCGGCCCTTGAAAGCCGAGGGATCATTGGGTGCTACCAGACCTGGTAGGACGAGGCGTTGTTGTTGAGGGCGCCGCCCAGATGCGGATTGTCGCCCCAAAAGACGTTGCAGAATCCACCGTAATTGTAGTTCTGGCACAGCCGGATCCTGGCGCCGCCATAAAACCGCATCGAGGTGACCTGATCGTTCCAGGCCGGGCCGATATGGGCGTCGCTCATGCCGGCATTCACGCAGACATGCTGGCCGGTGAAGTTGGGGCCCTTGTAGACGCAGACCTGCTTGAACTGACCCGGAGGCTGACCCGGGCCGCCAGGGCCACCGGGGCCAGGCATGGTCACGGAATTGCCGCCACACTCAATGGTGAAGCCCTGTCCGACGACCCAGTGGAAATGGCATTCGTCGGCCGAAGCGGCGGCGGTGGACAGGAACAGGCCGGTCAGGGCCACGGCGGTGATCTTTGTAAGGTTGCGCATGGGTTGTCTCCTGGGGATTTGCGATCAATGCTCATGAGACGCGGCAACCGGGCCGGAGGTTCACGAAAAGAGAGTGACGGGACAAAGACGGCTTCCGGCGGCCCGGGGAGGGTGACGCCGAAGGCGGAAAAAGCCGGAATGTGCGCACCATTCCGGCTTTCGAACGAGCTGGCTTGTGCCGTCGGCGGGCCGGCGAAGCGGCCCTCCGGACGGATCCTGCTACCAGATCTTGAGCGAAGAGGCGTGGTCCATCAGAACGATGCCCACACCCGGCGCGTCGGCGGCAAAGGTGGCGCAATCGCCCTGGTAGTTGGCATTCGAGCACAGCGTGATCCTGGCGCCGCCATAAGCCTTGAGGGATTCGATCCTGTCGTTCCATGCGGCGGGCAATTGGGCGATGGCCGTGTTTCCCGTCCAGCAGATGTAGCGGCCGGCGAAGAACAGGTCGTCATAGGCGCAGACCTTCTTGGCCTTCAGCACGACGATTCCCGGCGATGGCAGCGTCAGGTGGAGGCCGATGCCCGGCTGGTTGATCACGGAACCGCCACCGTTTGCTGCGCTGCCGGCCGGCGCGGCAAGAGCGGGCGTGGTCGCGAGTGCGGCAAGGAGGACAAAAGCACCGCTCAGGACTTGCATTGAGGTTTTCATTTGGCTTCTCCTCGTGAAATGGGCCCGAAATGCCGATAAAAGGTGCCCTGCGTTGATGCGGCAGGCATCAACGCTTGCGATCGAGAGACAGGGGATCTCCCGCCGGCACGGGAATGTGTTGGCGCCGGATCCTTTCTCCGGCCGGGGCCGGAGAAAGGATCGAAAGGCGCGTTCGGGCTACCAGGTCTGGTAGGACGACGCCTTGCCGTTCAGCGGCAGGCCCAGTATCGGAACATTATTGGCGAAGGTATTGCAGAACCCGAGATAGTTGGGATCCTGGCACAGCTTGATGTGTGCACCGCCACTGACCTTGATCGAGCTGATCCTGTTGTTCCAGAAACCGATCAGGTTGGACTGGCTCGAACCCACCGGTCCGCAGAGATGGGCGCCGCCATAGTTGTTGAACTGGTAGACGCACACCGTTGCCGGCGGGGGCGGCTGCGGCGGCGGATTGCCCGGGCCCGGAATGGTGACGGTATTGCCGTCGCATTCGACCGTGAAGCCCTGGCCGATGACCCAGTGCACGTGGCAGTTGTTGCCCGAAGAGCCGGAACCGGAACCGGAGCCGCTGGTCGGCTGCAGATAGCCGGCGCTGACCCAGCCATCCGGGCCGTCATGCTCGACATAGCACCAGCCGGACTGGCATTCGCCGATGTTGACACTTTCACCCGTATAAAGGGAGTCGACCTTGGAGAAGGAGACGCCCGGGCCGGTGCGAACATTGACATTGCCCGTGGCGATGCCGTCGGCGGCAACCGCGCTGCCGACGCCGAAAATCAGGCTGACAAGAGCCAGGACGGTGGTTTTCTTGACGTTGCGCATAAAAGACCTCCTCGAAAATCGCGCTGTCGCTTTCCAATATGACGAGGAAAACCGCTTATGGGTTCAAATAATATGCCGTTTATGGACAAAATGCTCGCTGTATTTCTGCTGCAAGCGAGAGTCCGTCTCCTTTCCGACACGAAGTCGGGCTAGGCGGACGGCGCATACGCTAGGAGGATATTAGGAATGGCGGTGACTCTGGAACAACCCCGGCTCGGCATCATGGCTCCGGACTTCGTCCTGCCCGGCATCGATGGCGAGAGCCATGCCCTGTCCGACATCATGGGCCCCAAGGGCGCAGTGGTCGTGTTCATCTGCAATCATTGCCCCTATGTGAAGGCCATCACCGATCGCCTGGTCGGGGCGGCGGTGACGCTTCGCCAGGAAGGCGTGGGGTTTGCCGCCATCTGCTCGAATGACGCCGTGAACTATCCCGAGGATTCGTTCGACAACATGAAGCTGTTCGCCGCCAAGCGCGGCTTCACCTTTCCCTATCTGCATGACGAGAGCCAGGCGGTGGCGGCGGCCTATGAGGCGGCATGCACCCCCGATTTCTTCGGTCTGGACGCGGACGGGATCGTCCGCTATCGCGGCCGGCTCGATGCCGGACGGACCGAACCGCATCCGGGCGACGTCAAGCCCGAACTGGTCGACGCCATGCTGGCGATCGCGCGCGGCGAGCCGGCGCCGGAAAAGCAGTTCCCCTCGGTGGGCTGCTCGATCAAGTGGAAGGCGGACTTATCCGCATTGCCTGCATGGACTGGCCGGCATCGCGCCGGCCACCGACAATGACCGGCCCCGACCTCGTAGAACTGATCGACCGGCTTGAGCGCTCTTCGTCATGGCGAGGCGCCCTGGCGACGAGGCAATCCATCGGGCAGCAAACGCCGGGCTGACCTGGATTGCGGCGCTCGCTCGCAATGACGGCCGAAGTGCTTCCACTCAAACGTGAAACTGCCTGGAGCAAAATGCGTTCTGATGGCATCAGAACGGCAGCTCAAAGTTGTTGAGTGGTCGCGTTTTCGAACCGGCGAACCGGT
>CAZKTH010000061.1:0-13528 GCA_964555575.1 uncultured Devosiaceae bacterium
CTTCGCGACGGCTGAGAAAGGCCCCCTCACCCGCCGTTTGCGCGTCGACCTCTCCCCCCAAGGGAGAGGTGAAGAGGCGCCGGCCATGCCGTCTCCGCTACAACCTCGAGAATTCTAACGCGCCGTGAAACCACCGTCGGCCAGGAGATTGACGCCGGTGACGATGGCGGCCTCTTCCGAGGCGAGATAGAGCGCCGCCGCGGCGATTTCGCTGGGCTTGGCGAAGCGTCCGACCGGAATTTCCCGCCGCGCCCGCTCGCCTTTCTCCCCGGCCCAGCCGACCTCGGCCATCGGCGTGTCGACGATGGTGGGCGAGATGGCGTTGACGGTAATGCCGTGGGCGGCCCATTCGAGCGCCAGCACCTTGGTCAGAAGGATGAGACCGGCCTTCGACGAGCCGTAGGCGGCATGTTCGGCTATGGCGATGACGCCGGCCTGCGAGGCGACGTTGACGATACGGCCGCGACCGGATTTCTTCAGGAAAGGCAGGGCGGCGGCGGCCATCAGCCAGGGCGCCCTAAGATTGATGCGGTGGGTCAGGTCCCAGGTTGCGATCGCGTCGGCATCGGGGTCCGCCGCCGGAAAGACGACGCCGTAGCCGGCATTGTTGACAAGAATGTCGATGCCCATCTCGGCCCCGATCGTGCCGACGGTCCTTCTGATCGCCTCGGGATCGCCGAGATCGAGGACGAAGGCCCGGTGCGTCGGCCCGAGACGGGCAGCAAGATCCGCAGCATCCTTGATGTCAATGAGCGCCAGGCGCGCACCTGCCGCCGCGAAGGCCTCGGCCATGGCCGTGCCGATGCCGCCGGCCGCGCCGGTGATCAGGGCCGTCAACCCGGAAAGATTCGTCATCATCGCCTCCCGTCCGATCAAACCAGGCACCGCGCATTGCCGGCGCAGCGCCTCGCGCTTGCGCTCAGATGTCGAAATTGGATGGCAGCACGACCATGTCGCGGATGGTGACGTTGCGCGGCCGGGTGAGCATGAACATCACGGCGTCGGCGACCTCGCTCGGTTCGATCAGGGAACCGTTTTCCTTGGCCTTTCTGAGATTTTCCTCCGGCCAGTCGGCAAGAAGCGCAGAGATCACCGGGCCCGGCGCCACCGAGCAGACGCGGATCCCCTTCTTGAACACCTGGCGCCGAACCGTCTGCACGAAGGTCTGCATGGCCCATTTCGACGAGGAATAGACCGGTTCCCAGGGAATGGGGAAATGCCCGGCGACCGAAGAGGTTACGATGATGTCGCCCGAGCCGCGTTCGATCATGTGGGGCAACACGTCATGCACGTTCTTCATTACCACGCTGACATTGAGGCTGATCAGGCGGTCGATATTGGCGGAATCTGCCTCGATCAGGTCGCCACCGATATAGACGCCGGCATTGGCGTGCAGAATATCGATGCGCCCGGCCAGTTCGAGCGTCCGCGGCACCATCTGGGCGCAAGCCGCGGCATCGAGCAGGTCGATCGGCAAGGGCATGATCGCCGCGCCATGTTCGGCGACCATGTCGGCCATCGCCTTTTCGTCGCGATCGGCGATCACCACGCGCGCGCCGGCCGCGACCATCGCGTTCGCCGTAGCACGGCCGATCCCCGAGGCACCGCCGGTGATGACGGCGACCTGACCGTCGAGTTCCTTGCTCATCGTTGTTCTCCTGTTGGCTTTATGCGTTGTCGGGCCACCCGTCGCCTGGCGCGCTGCGGATGCCTAAAGTTCGCCCGCCAGATATTTCTCCAGGGTCGCCTTGGTGCCGATCTTCCAGGCGGATTTGAGGGCGGTCGAAAAGGCCGCGACATAGGCGGGGGATTTGGCAAGGGATCCGAAGATATCGGTCATTGCCAGCCATTGGCCGGGGTCGGTCCTTGCCGCCCTGGCCCGTTCCTGAAGCCGGTCCCAGTTCGGATCGTTGGCAGCGATTACCGCGCCGCTGTCGGTCTCCCCGTAGCAGTAGCGGCACCACAGCGCCGATGCCAAAGCCAGCCCGGTGACGGGAAGCCCGGCATCGACGCGGTCGCGCACCGTGGGAAGGATGAACTTGGGCTGCCGGTTCGAACCGTCCAGACACAACCGCCGTACCGTGTCCCCGACCGTGGGGTTGGCGAAACGCTCGACGATCTTGTCGTAGTAGGCCTGAAGGTCGGTCGACGGCACCGGCGGCACCGCCGGGATGATCTCGTCCTGTTCGAGCTTGTCGAGCCAGGCGGCGATCAGGGCGCTCCCCATCGCCTCGTGGACGAAATGAATGTCCATCAGGCCCGCCGGATAGGCGATGGCGGCGTGGCCGCCATTCAATATCCGCAGCTTCATCAGTTCATAGGGCGTGACATCGGGCACGAAACTCGCCCCGACCTTTTCCAGCGCCGGCCGGCCGGTCGGAAACACGTCCTCGACCACCCATTGGGTGAAGGTCTCGCAGGTCACCGGCCAGGCGTCCTCGATACCGTAATCGTCGCGGACCAGCTGGCGTTCGGCCTCTCCCGTCGCCGGGGTGATGCGGTCCACCATGGAATTGGGGAAGGCGACCTGCGTGTCGATCCACTCGGCCAGCTCGGCATCGGCCTCACGCGCCAGACCGACGACCGCCGCACGGGCGATGTGGCCATTGCCCGGCAGGTTGTCGCAGGAAAGAACGGTGAACGGCGCGATACCGGCCGCCCGTCTCAGTCTCAGCCCCTCGGCGATGAAGCCGAACACCGTCTTCGGCCGATTGAGCTGGGCCGCGTCCGCCACGATCTCGGGGTGGCCGGCGTCGAACCGGCTGTCGGAATCGAGATAATAACCGCCCTCGGTGATGGTCAGCGTCACGATGCGGATGCGCGGATCGGAAAGCCATCTCAGAAGCGCTTCGGTGTCCCCCACCGCGACGAAGTCGATCATCGACCCGATAACCCGGGCCTTCTGGCCGAAGGCATCCCGTTCGACAAGGGTGGTCAGCAGATCCTGACCCATCAGCTTTTGCCGCATCTCGGCGTCCGAGGCCCTGACCCCGGCCCCGACAATGGCCCAGTCGTGGCCCTCGCCGAGCGAGAACAGCTTGTCCAGATAAAGCGCCTGGTGGGCCCGGTGGAAATTGCCCACCCCGAAATGAACAATCCCCGGGCTCAGATCCTCCCGCCGGTAGGACGGAACCTCAATCCCCTCCCCAAGCCTCGACAAAGCCTCAAGCGATAGCGCGCGCACCATTTTTCACCTCCCCTGCTCCTTTGCCCGGAGCGACAGGCTTTTCTCTACAGCATCATGCGAAAAAGCGGATCCCGGTTTTTCGCAAAAAACGATGCGACCGCAAAGGGAAAGAGCATGCGTTCTGATTTCATCAGAACGCATTTTGCTCTAGTCCGCCAGCTTGATCTGGATCTTGACGTCGGTCGGCCGCTGTTCAACGGCGCGGTTGAAGGCCGCGATGCTTTGCTCGAACGGCAGCGTCGCCGAGATCAGCGGCTTGAGATCGACCTTGCCCGATGCGATCAGGTTGACGGCCCGGTCATAGACATTGGCATAGCGGAAGACGGACTCGATCCTTGCCTCCTTGGCCTGGATGCCGACGATGTCGAACGGAACCGGATCGACCGGCATGCCGACCAGGACGATGACGCCGCCTGGCGAAACGATCTGTGGCAGATCAAGGATGGCTTTCGGCGATCCCGAGCATTCGAACACGACATCGGCGCCCCAGCCATCGGTGCGGGCGGCGACTTCCTTGGCGAAATCGCGATCCTTGACATTGACGGTTTCGACGGCCGGATATTTGCCGATGATGTCGAGCTTGGCCTGCGCGACATCAGAGACGATGACCCTGGCGCAGCCGCCGGCCAGCGCTGCGAGCGCCACCATCATGCCGATCGTTCCCGACCCGATGACCGCGGCGACATCGCCCGGCTTGATCTTCGCCCGCAGGGCGGCCTGCATGCCGATGGCGAACGGTTCAACCAGTGCCCCCTCACCATAGGAGACATTGTCCGGGATCTTGTAGGTGAAGGCGGCAGGATGCACGACCTCCGGAGTGAGGCAGCCGTGAATGGGCGGCGTCGCCCAGAACCTGACCGCCGGGTCGACATTGTAGATGCCGAGCTTTGATGCCTTTGAATTGGGATCGGGTATGCCCGGCTCCATGCAGACGCGATCGCCGATTTTGAGATGGCTGACCTCGCTGCCCACCGCGATGACGTCGCCGGCCGCTTCGTGGCCGAGCACCATCGGCTCATTGACCACGAACGGGCCGATCTTGCCATGGGTGTAGTAATGGACATCCGACCCGCACACCCCGACGGTCTTGATGGCGATCTTGACGTCGTGCGGACCGAGCGTCTGTGGCAGGTCGAAGTCCCTCAATGAGAGTTCGCCTTTGCGTTCGAGTACCAGTGCTTTCATTTTATAGCCTCGGATCTAGAACAGACTGGATGACGCCTCCCTTGCAGGCGCCAGATCGATCCCCTCGCAGGACCGCTCCCCGGATTGGGAACGGAATATGCTCATCCCGGAAGGCCCCGGAACGCTCGCAACGCGGTTCCGTTTAAACCCAGGAAACCCCAAAAGTGCGCGGGACCCCGGTTTTTGCCATCATTGCCACCACCTCACCAGATCGTGTGGCCGCCATCGGCGGCGGCGATGCCCCCGCGCCAGGCGACGTCGAGCGTCGCGCTTTCCGCCGACAGCCCGTTTGTGCGCAGTCTTCCGACATTGCCGTCCGGCAGCTTGTGGTCGCGCGCGGTCAGGACGACAGGCCTCCCCGCCTCCGCCGGACTCCGATTTGTCGCTTCGCCGATACCCCTGGAGGCACCGGTCACCGGTACCTTCTTCCCCATGAGGCCGAAACGATCGAGAATGCTCACTCTGCCCTCACCCGCTTTTGCGTATTGGCGTCGAAATAGAGCGTCTGGTCGGCGGAAACGTCGAACCGGATGCGCGAACCCATCTCGGGCCGGAACTTCTTGTCGGCGCGGATCATGGCGCGCTGGCCGCCGATCTCGACGACGACATAGGTCGCCTCGCCCGTCGGCTCGATGGCAAAGACCACGCCCTCATAGGCCCCCGTGTCGGCGACAACGACGTCCTCGGCGCGGAAGCCGAGAGTAATTTCGCCTTCGCCCAGCCCCGCGATTTCATTGACGCCTTCCGACCTGAACTTGCCGGCCTTGACGATACCGTTGATGAAGTTCATCGGCGGTGAACCGATGAAGCCGGCGACGAACAGATTGTCCGGATCGTCATAGATGTCGTCGGGGGTGCCGATCTGCTGGATCAGCCCGTCATGCAGCAGGACGATGCGGTCGGCCAGCGTCATCGCCTCGATCTGGTCGTGGGTGACATAGATCATCGTCACCCCGAGCTCGCGCTGCAGATGCTTGATCTCGGCCCGCATGGCGACCCTGAGCTTGGCGTCGAGATTGGACAGGGGCTCGTCGAGCAGGAACACTTCCGGGTCGCGCACCAGGGCACGGGCGAGCGCCACGCGCTGACGCTGACCGCCGGAGAGATCGCGGGGGTAACGCTTGAGATACGGCAAGAGATCGACGGTCCCGGCCGCTTCTTCCACCTTGGCCCGCAGATCCGGCTTGCTCAGACGCGCCACCCTGAGCGGATAGCCGATATTCTCGGCAACGGTCATGTGCGGATAAAGCGCGTAATTCTGGAAGACCATCGCGACATTGCGTTCGCGCGGGTGCAGCTTGGTGACGTTGCGCGTGCCCATGAGGATCGAACCGTTCGAGACGGTCTCGAGCCCCGCGATCATGCGCATCGTGGTGGATTTGCCGCAGCCGGACGGTCCGAGCAGGACGAGGAACTCGCCATCGGCGATGTCGAGATCGAGCGTTTTCAACACTGTGACTACGCCGAAACGCTTCTCGACGTCTTTGAGGGTGACTGAGCTCATAGCTAACCCTTTCTCACGATCCATGCGCCCAGAGCCACGCACAAGACTGTTGACACCCAGAGCGGTACATAGGCTTCGAGAAACCGCATCCACAAAAGGCTGATGGCGATGAACAGGACGACCGAGATGAAGTAACGGTCGAAGGTGTTGGTCTTGATCGGCAGAAAGCCGTCGTTTTCTTCTCGCATGGATCTACCCCTTGACCGCGCCGAAAGTGAGACCGGCGACGATGTGCCGTTGCACCAGCGCCAGAACCAGGGCCGCCGGCGCCAGGGTGAGCATGGCCACCGCGGCCATCTCGCCCCAGTTCGTACCGGTAACGGTGACGAATTCGGCCAGACCGGTGGTTATGGTCCGCGCATTCACCGAGGTGAGGGTCGAGGCAAACAGATATTCATTCCAGGCGAAGACCCAGGTCAGGATGCCGGTGACGGCGAGCCCGGAGCGGGCCAGCGGCAGGATGATCGTCCACAGAACGAACCACAGGGAGGCGCCGTCGACATAGGCGGCTTCGTCGAGCTCCTTGGGGATGCCGTCGACCATGCCCTGCATCAGCCAGAGGGCGAAAGGCAGGTTGAAGACGCAGTAGAGCAGGATCAGGCCGATCTGGGTGTCGAACAGCGAGTAATCGCCGATGCGGAAAACCTTGGTGAACAGCAGGAACAGCGGCAGCAGGAAGACGGCCGGCGGCGCCATGCGGTTGGTCAGGATCCAGAAGAAGAGATTGTCCCTGCCCTTGAGCGTGTAGCGAGACATGGCGTAGGCGCCCAGAAGCGCCAGGGTCGAGACCAGCACCGCGTTCGAGGTGGCGACGATGAACGAATTCGTCATGTAGCGCTGGAATGTCGGATTGCCCAGAACCAGGGCGTAGTTGCCCCAGGTCATGCGGCCGATGTCGAGCAGGAAACTCGGCGTGCCGAACAGATCGACGCGTTTCTTGACCGAAACCAGGAACATCCACCAGATCGGGATGAGGATCATCAGGCTCAGGAGCAGCCAGATGATGAAGCTTGTCCAACGGCGCTGTGCGCTGTCCTTGTTCATTGGTTCTTCTCCTTCATCCCCGTCATGGCGACATAGAGCAGCCAGCACAGAACGATGGTCATGTAGAGGGTGAGGAGCGACATGGCCGAGCCATAGCCGTAATCGGTCTTTGGAAACACGATACGCCAGATGTAAAGGCCGATGAAGCGCGTCTCGGCTCCCGGACCGCCGCCGGTCAGCATCCAGACCTCGTCGACGATGCGCAGGGCATCCATCAAACGGATGAAAATGGTGGTCAGAAGCACCGGCTTCAGAAGCGGAACCGTAATGTCCCAGAAAATTCTCAATTCGCTGGCGCCGTCGATGCGCGCCTGCTCGATCGGTTCCTCGGGAAGGTTGGACAGACCGGCCAGAAGCGTCAGGGTGATCAAGGGCGTCCAGTGCCAGATGTCCATGAACACGACGGTGGTGAAAGCCTGGTCGGCATAACGGGAAAGGATGAAGTCGACGCCGAACCACTGCTTGAGAAAGTAGGGGATGGGCCCCAGACCCGGCACCGTCATCAGACGCCAGGTGGCGCCGACCGAAATGGGGGCAACCATCAGCGGCAGGGTGTGAATGGTGCGGAACAATCCCTTGAGCGGGAAATGCCGGACCAGCGTGCGCGCCAGGAGAAACCCGAGCACCAGTTCGCTGATCACCACGAAAATGGTGAATTGCAGCGTCAGCCAGATTGATCTGAGAAAAGCCGGATCGAAGACCAGCCGCCGGAAGTTGTTCACTCCGGCCCAGTGCGGCGTCGGATTCTGGGCAAAGGTGTTCCAGTCGAAGAACGAAACTCCGACGACGTACAGGAATGGCACCGCCCCTGTGATGAACAGAATGAACAGTGTTGGCGCCAGCAAAAGCCAGCCTGTCGTTGTTCTGCGCATTGGAGTCATCCCTCCCGATAAAAAACCTGGTGGGGCACAGTACGCCCCACCAGGGCGGCTAACCACAGGGAGGATTAGTTGCCGTAGCCGAGCTGTGCGAGCTCTGCGTCGGCTGCTGCCGCACCCTGATCAAGCGCATCGGACGGCGTCAGCTGACCGATGATTGCCTGATAGATGAACGGAGCAACGGTCTCGCGGACCTGAGCATGGAACGGATAGGGCGGAGCACCGGCGAACAGGTAGCCCTTGTCACGCATCAGCGAGAAATAGCCGTCGGTCTTCTTGTCCATCGCCTGGACCTTGGGATCGTCATAGGTCGCCTGGTGAACGACGCGCGAACCCGCAAGCGCCCAGTCGGCCTGAACTGCAGGCTGACCGATATATTGCAGCCAGAGCAGCGCGGCGTCCTTGTTCTTGGACGAGTGCGGAATGCCGAAGGCACCACCGTCATAGTAGCCGATATAGCCCTTGCCGGACTCGACCTCTTCCATGACGCCCGGGGCGGTCGGCGGCAGGGTCACGCCGACCTTGCCAACAACCGAGGACTTCTCGGCATTGGTGGCGATCCAGGCGGCGTTTTCGCCATAGACCCAACCCTCGGCAGCACGGCCGGCGGCAAAGGTCGACGCCACTTCGTCCCAAGTGGACGCGGTGGCTTCAGGCGGCGCGTACTGGAGCATGTCGATCCAGAACGTCAGCGCCATCTTGGCGAGATCCGAATTCATCGAACCGCCCTTTTCGACCGAGGCGGCACCCTTGTTGAGGTCGATGCCCCAATTGTAGAGGCCCCAAGCCGGCGCGATGGTTTCGAAGAATTCATAGAACGAAGCCGGGTGGCCGGACGCGGCCTGAACCGTGGTGCCCCACAGGTTCGGAATGCCGGCATTGGCGAAGTAATCGGCATTGTCGCGCCACTGGTCGAAATTGGTGGCCGGGGCGAGATCATAGCCGAATTTGGCCTTGAAGGCCTCCTGATGCTTGGGATCCTCGAACAGGTCCTTGCGATACAGGGCGATCTTGATGAAGGCTTCCATCGGCACGCCGAAGACGTCGCCGTTGTCACCCTTGAAGTAGTTGATGAAGGTGGTGAAGTCGTCGAAGCTGAAATCGGGCGACTTCAGTTTGGGCTTCTCTTTCAGAGCAGCGGTGACATCGACCAGGAAGTCGCGAGACAGATACGAATAGACGATATCCTGCTCGATATAGACGAAGTCGTAGATGCCCGAATTGGCCTCCATATCCTTGATGGCCTTGTCGTACATCTGGTCCCAGGACGTGGTCTCATATTCGACCTTGATGCCGGTGGCCTTTTCGAAGGCCGGTGCCAGTACGTCCTTGGCATAGTTGGACGGCGGCGTCGATTCGGAGATGCCGCGAATGGTCACGCCCTGCAGATCGGCGGCAGCATCCGACCAGAAGTCGGCAAATGCCGGTGCCGTGAGCAAGGCCATGGCGGCGGTTGAGACAAGTAGTCGCTTAAGCATGGGTTCCCTCCCAGATTTGGCCCAAAGGACCGAATTCCGTGTGTGTCAGACGGTTCCCTTTACCGCCGGACTGCGCTAACATTACATATGTCATTCTCAATATACAAGTGTATTTTCCACATTTTGCAGGACATGAATTTTTTTGTGGCGTATGCCGTATGCTAAAGCTTTTGAGGCACGTTACCGGTGCAGGAAAACCGGGAAAAATGGAATCGGGAGCGAGAGCCGTGGGGTTGAGTTTCGAACGGGAGGACGAGAGCGAGGCCTTTCTGATCGAGGTCTGCTGGCACTATTTCGTCAACGGCATGACGCAGTCGGAAGTGGCCGAGTCGCTCGGCATTACCCGATTGAGGGTTAACCGCGCCATCCAGCTCGCCCGGGCCAGCGGCCTGGTGCGCATCGAACTGGAATCGCCCTTCGTGACCCGGCTCGCCCTTCAGGATGCATTGCGCGAGGCACTCGGCCTCCACGCCGTCATCATCGTGCCGGCGAACAAGCTCGACTACAATTACCAGCTGCCGGTCGGCGCCGCCCTCGCCTCCTATCTCGAACGCGGGCTCAGGGAGCGCAAATGGACCGCGATCGGCGTGTCCTGGGGCCTGACGCTCGATTCGGCCATCAAGCGACTGCCGATCATGGCGCTCAATGATCTCGAGATCGTATCGATGATCGGCGGCGTTTCGGTCGGTGCCTCGTTCAACACCTTTTCCGTCGCCTCCGGATTCGCCGACAAGCTCGGGGCGAAATATTCGCTGTTCGCGGCGCCGGTCTATCTGTCGCCGGACACGGACAGGGAGAAGTTCCTGTCCGAACCGGTGCTTCGCGAGCAGGTCGAACGCTGCAGGAAGCTCGATCTCGCCCTGTTGGCGGCAAGCGATCTGTCGCCGAAATCCTTCCTGATGCGCGACAGCCTGCCTTCGGACGTGACAGCGGAGACGCTGGCCGAACTCGGCGCCGTCGGCGACATCCTCGGACGTTTCCTCGATGTGAACGGCGAGCTGATCGACCATTCGATCAATCAGCGCGTCATCGGCATCGAACTCAATCAACTCAAGCAGATTCCGGAAGTCGTGCTGGCCGCCGCCGGCATGCACAAGATCGACATCATTTTGGCAACGATCCGGCGCGGTCTGGCGACGACGCTGGTTACCGATGACTTGACCGCAGAGCAGTTGCTTGAACGAGTGGGCTAAGGCGGATGGCAACCACCAGGCTGGTGATCTTCGATTTCGACGGTGTCCTGGCCAATAGCGAGATCATCTCGCTCGGCGAGTTGCGCAAGAGCCTTGCCGCCTTCGACATCCACCTCGAAGAGAGCGAACTCGTCACCCGCTTTCTCGGCGCTTCCTTCGCCGACATCGTGGCATTCGTCAAACAGCGCAACGGCAATGGCGACGAAGACGCCTTCCGCGAGAAATGGTATGGCGCGCTGTTTGCCCGCTACGAGCGCGAACTGAAACTGATGCCGGGCGCCCGCCAGCTGCTCGACGGGCTCGATGCGGCAGGCATCCGCTATTGCATCGCCTCGGGCGGCTCGGTCAAGCGCCTCGGTTTTGCCCTGCGCGTCCTCGATCTCGCCGCACGTTTCGACAAGGCCGCCTTCAGCGTCGACATGGTGGATGCCGGCAAGCCGGCGCCCGACCTGTTCCTTCATGCGGCCGAGGCGATGCAGACCGACATCGCGGATTGCCTGGTGATCGAAGACGCGACGGCCGGCGCCGAAGCGGCCGAGCGGGCCGGCATGCGCTGCATCGGCTTTGTCGGTGGCGACCATCTGGCCACACGGCGTGAGGAACATGCCCGGCTGCTGCTGGAACGGGGCGTCGAACGCATCGTGCACACGCTTCCCGAGATTCTCGACCATCTGTGAGATCCCGGAGCGCGTCATGTTTCGACGAAAACGCCTCGGCCATCATTGCGAGCGCCCAGAGGGCGCACGGCAATCCGTAGCCCCACAAACGCCTTCCGGATTGTTTCGTCGCTTTCGCTCCTCGCAATGACGGAAAGCGATTCAGCCAAAGCATGACATTTGCCAAAGAGACCGCCCTGCCCGCAGGCAAGACCATCGTCATCACAGGCGTATCGTCGGGGATCGGCGCCCGTACGGCCGAACTGGCCCGCGCCCAGGGCGCCGACATCATCGGCATCGACGTCAACCCGCCGCAGATGCCGATGGATTTCATCAAGGCCGACCTTTCCGGCAAGGCCGAAATCGACAGCCTCGTCAGCCGCCTGCCCGCCGGCATCGACGGTCTGTGCGACAATGCCGGTCTTTCCGGCAAGCTTGGCGCGGCCAGGACGCTGGCGGTCAATTTCCACGGCCTGAGACATCTCACCGAGACGCTGGCGCCGCGTCTGCGCCAGGGTGGCGCGGTCGTCACGCTGGTTTCATCTGGCGGGCCAATCCCGAACGCACAAGGGCCCTCATCGCCATAACCGGCATGCCCGACACCGCGGCCATCGCCGCCGAGATTGGCATCGCCGACGCCGAATGATATCCGGTTTCCAAGGAGGCGCTGCTTTTGTGGACCCACAAGGCGGCGCACGAGCCTTTGTTCAAGGATCGGGGCATCCGGGTCAACGCCGTCGGCCCCGGCCCGGTCGAAATCCCGATTCTCGGCGAAATCACGAGCTTTTGAACAAACTCGCAAAACATGGCTGCGCCAAAGGCGGCAAGGAGGAAAAATGGATATCGGGTTCCTGATCGAGGGAGATGAGGTCGCGGCCGCAAGCGGCAGGACCTATGAGCGGCACGATCCGGTGACCGGCGCTCTCGCCACACGGGCGGCGGCGGCCGGGCTCGCCGATGTGGAAAAGGTCTGCGACGCCGCGGGCAAGGCCTTCGAAACCTGGTCGGAATCCGGCCCGGGCGAACGCCGGCACCTGTTGCTGAAAGCCGCCGACCTGCTCGAAGCCCATGTCGCGGACTTCTCCCGGCTGATGCTCGAGGAAACCGGCGCCACCGCCCCCTGGGCCGGATTCAACGTCCTGTTGGCCGCCAGCATGCTGCGCGAGGCGGCGGCGCTCACCACCCAGATCAAGGGCGAGATCATTCCTTCCGACAAGCCGGGGATTTTGTCCATGGCGATACGGCAGCCGGCCGGCGTCGTCCTCGGCATGGCACCGTGGAACGCCCCGGTCATTCTCGGCGTCCGCGCCATCGCCGCGCCTCTGGCCTGCGGCAACACCGTGATCCTTCGCTCCTCCGAGGCCTGCCCCGGCACCCACCGGCTGATCGGACAGGTGCTGAACGAAGCAGGCTTTCCCAGGGGCGTCGTCAACGTCATTTCCAACGCGCCCGAGGACGCCCCCGAGATCGTTGCCGCCCTCATCGCCCATCCAAGGGTCCGGCGGATCAATTTCACCGGCTCGACCAGTGTCGGCCGGATCATCGCCAAACTCGCCGCCGAGCATCTGAAGCCGGTACTGCTGGAACTCGGCGGCAAGGCGCCCTTCATCGTTCTCGACGACGCCGATCTCGACGAGGCGGTGAATGCTGCCGCCTTTGGCGCCTTCATGAATCAGGGCCAGATCTGCATGTCGACCGAACGCTTCATCGTCGACGAGAAGGTCGCCGACACCTTCGTCGCCAAATTCGCCGCCAAGGCCAAGGGACTGCCGGCGGGCGATCCGCGTGGGGCGGTCGTCCTCGGCGCGCTGGTGTCGGAAAAATCGGCCGAACGCATGGAAGCGCTGATCGCCGACGCCACCGCAGCCGGAGCCGAACTGGTCGCCGGCGGCAAGCGCGACGGCGCCGTCGTCGAGGCAACGCTGCTCGACGGCATCGGCCCCGGCATGCGCATCTACGACGAGGAGAGTTTCGGGCCGGTCAAGGGCATCGTCCGGGTCAAGAACGAGGAGGAAGCCATCCGGGTCGCCAACGACACCGATTACGGCCTCTCCGCCGCCGTCTTTTCCAGGGACATCAACCGCGCCATGCGCGAGGCCAGGAAGATCGAGACCGGCATCTGCCACATCAACGGCCCGACCGTCGCCGACGAGGCACAGATGCCCTTCGGCGGCACCAAGGGTTCGGGTTATGGCCGGTTCGGCGGCAAGGCAGTGATCGACGAATTCACCGAATTGCGCTGGATCACCATCGAGGGACCGCAGCATTATCCGTTCTAGAGCGATTTCAGGCGAAGTGGATACCGGTTCGCCGGTTCGAAAACGCGACCACTCAATAACCTGGAGCTTTTGTCGTCGCATCCTTCGGACCTCAGATCGTGCCCCCGGCACGATCTGTCCCTTC
>CAZKTH010000062.1:0-13420 GCA_964555575.1 uncultured Devosiaceae bacterium
CGGTTGGAGAAGCCCCACTCGTTGTCGTACCAGCTCAGGACGGTCAGCATCGTTCCCTGCATGACCTTGGTCTGGGGCAGCGCGACGGTCGAGGAGGCCGGATCGTGGTTGAAGTCGCTCGACACGTTCGGATCGTTGGTGATGTTGAGGATGCCCTTCAGACGGCCCTTGGAGGCCTCGGTGAAGGCGGCATTGACCTCGTCCTTGGTGACGGACTTCTTGAGGATGAACTTGACGTCGACCAGCGACACGTTCGGGGTCGGCACGCGGATCGACATGCCGTCGAGCTTGCCCTTGAGTTCCGGAATGACCAGTCCGATCGCCTTGGCGGCACCGGTCGAGGTCGGGATCTGGCTCAAGGCGGCGGCGCGGGCGCGGTAGAGGTCCTTGTGCAGGGTATCGAGCGTCGGCTGGTCACCCGTATAGGAGTGGATCGTCGTCATCATGCCGTGTTCGATGCCGAAAGTCTTGTTGATGACATCGACGACCGGGGCCAGGCAGTTGGTGGTGCACGAGGCGTTGGAGACGACGATGTGGTCCTTGTTCAGGATCTGGTGGTTGACGCCGTAAACGATCGTCGCGTCGGCACCGTCCGAGGCGGTGGAGACCAGGACGCGCTTGGCACCGGCCTCGAGATGGACCTTGGCCTTCTCCTTGGAGGTGAAGATGCCGGTGCATTCCATGACGATGTCGATGTCGAGATCCTTCCACGGAAGCTTGGAGGGATCGCGTTCGGCGAGGCACTTGAAGCTCTCGTCGCCCACCGAGATCACGTCGCCGTTGACCGTGACCTCCTGGGGGAAGCGGCCATGGACCGAGTCATAACGCAGAAGATGGGCGTTGGTTTCGACCGGACCGAGATCGTTGATAGCCACGATGTCGATGTCCTTGCGGCCGGATTCGTAAATGGCGCGGACAACGAGGCGGCCGATGCGGCCGAAGCCGTTGATGGCAACACGAATGGGCATATTATTGCTCCTTGATAGCGACGGGGAGGGGACGCGTAGTCAATACAACTGCGCGGTGACGGCTTCAACCACTGCCTTGGCGGTGATGCCGAAATGGGCATACAGTTCCTCAGCGGGGGCCGAAGCGCCGAACGAATGCATTCCCACGAAGCGGCCGGTATCGCCCAGAAGCCTGTCCCAGCTCATTTCAATGCCGGCTTCGATCGCGACGCGCGCCTTGGGGTTGCCGATCACCTCGCGGCGATAGGCCTGGGGCTGCCGGTCGAAAAGCTCCATGGACGGCACCGAGACGACACGCGTCGAAATGCCGTCGGCCTCGAGGGACTTGCGCGCTTCGAGCGCTAGCATGACCTCGGAACCGGAGGCGAAGATGACCGCGTCGTCGCTGTCCGAGCCGGCGAGCACGTAGGCGCCGCGGGCACAAAGGTTGTCCTCGACGAATTCGGTCCTCAGCGTCGGCAGGTTCTGGCGCGACAGCGCCAGCACCGACGGCGCGTCGGCGCTTTCGAGCGCCGCCTGCCAGCATTCGAGCGTCTCGATCGCGTCAGCCGGACGGAAGACGAGCAGATTGGGGATGGCCCTGAGGGCCGAAAGGTGCTCGACCGGCTGGTGGGTCGGGCCGTCTTCCCCCAGGCCGATGGAATCGTGGGTCATCACGTAGATGACGCGCTTTTTCATCAGCGCCGACAGGCGGATGGCCGGCCGGGCATAGTCGGTGAAGATCAGGAAGGTGCCGCCATAGGGGATGAGCCCGCCATGCAGGGCAACGCCGTTCATCGCTGCCGCCATGGCGTGTTCGCGGATGCCGTACTGCATGTAGCGGCCGGACCGGTCAGCGACGGTGAAGGGCTTGGTCTGGGAGGTGTTGGTGTTGTTCGAGCCGGTCAGATCGGCCGAGCCGCCGAGCGTTTCGGGCAACACGCCGTTGATCACCTCGAGGGCGTTCTGCGAGGATTTGCGCGAGGCGAGCTTGGGCTTTTCCTCGACGAGCTTTTTCTTGAATTCACTGACCGCCCTGGCGAAGTCGAGCGGCAGCCGGCCGGCGATACGGCGGTCGAATTCGGCCTTGATCTCGGCGTTCATCGCCTCGTGGCGCTCGGCCCAGGCGGTGCGGGTCTTGGTCGAGCGGTTGCCGGCCAGGCGCCAGTCGTCCATGATCTCATTGGGGATGACGAAGGGCTCGTAGGGCCAGCCAAGGGCCTGGCGGGCCCCCTTGATCTCCTCGGCGCCGAGCGGCGAGCCGTGCGCCTTGTTGGTGCCGGCCTTTGTCGGGGCGCCGAAGCCGATGATGGTCTTGGCGGCGATCAGGGTCGGACGGTCGGAGCTCCGCGCCGCGACAAGCGCCTTCTCGATGGCGTCGGGATCGTGGCCGTCGATTTCCACGGCCGCCCAGCCCGAAGCCTCGAAGCGCTTGATCTGGTCGGTCGAATCCGCGTTCGACACGGCACCGTCGATGGTGATGCCGTTATTGTCCCAGATCAGGGTGAGCTTGTTGAGCTTCAGGTGCCCGGCAAGGGCGATCGCTTCCTGGGAAATGCCTTCCATAAGGCAGCCGTCGCCGGCCAGGACATAGGTGTGGTGGTCGACGATATCCGGGCCGAATTCGGCCGCGAGCTTGGCCTCGGCGACGGCCATGCCGACGGCGTTGGCGACGCCCTGGCCGAGCGGGCCGGTCGTGGTTTCGATGCCCGAAGCGTGGCCGTATTCCGGATGGCCGGCGGTCTTGGAGCCCCATTGGCGGAAATTCTTGATCTCCTCGAGGGTCATGTCCTCGTAGCCGAGCAGGTAGAGGGCCGAATACAACATCATGGAGCCGTGGCCGGCCGAGAGCACGAAGCGGTCGCGGTCCGGCCAGTTCGGATCCTTTGGATCGAACTTCATGATCCTGGAGAAAAGAACCGTTGCGATGTCGGCGGCACCCATGGGCAGGCCGGGATGGCCGGAATTGGCCTTTTCGACGGCATCCATGGATAAAGCGCGGATGGCGTTGGCCATCGCATCATGTTTTTGGCGATCTGTCATGAAACTGGGTGTCCCTAAAGTCTGACGTAAGGGTCTGACGTGCGCGCCGCGCCGGCGACGGCAGCGGATTTTGCGTGCGCCGTGACACATATCAGGTCCGCCCGAGGTGTCAATCTTGGCGAGCGTCGCGCGCGCGCGCATCAAGATGCGACATAGCGGCAACAGCGGTGAATAGGCGCATCGCGACCGCGATAAGGCAGTTGCGCTTGAGGGCGTGGTTGGGCTTAGCTAGCGGCGCAACGGATTCGGCGGCGGATGGACCAGAAATGAACGAGGCCATTTCGACAGGCGGATCGGACGCCTTCGCAGAAGCTGGCCGACGGCTCGACCAGGCGGTCCTGCATCTCGAACACAGCGTCAAATCCGCAAGAGGCCGACTTGCGGCACTCGACAATGCCGAGGCCGAGGCCCAGCGCCTCGGCGGCGAGCGGACGCGCCTCGCCATCGAACTCGATCGCGCCAACGCCCATGCCCGCCAGCTCGACGAAAAGGCCGCCGAGGTCAGCCGCCGCCTCGTCGAGGCGATGGAAGGGGTCAAGACCGTGCTGTCCGGGGGCGTTTGATGGAGTTCCAATCCTGATGCCGGAAGTCTTTGTCGAGATCTCGGGACGCAAGTACCGCATGGCCTGCGAGGAAGGCCAGGAAAGCCATCTGCAGGCCCTCGCCGCCCGTTTCGACCACATGGTCGAGGAGTTCAGGGGCGATTTCGGCGAAATCGGCGATACCCGCCTGACCGTCATGGCCGGGATCGCGGTGCTCGACAGCCTGGTGGAAGCCGAGCGCAAGATCGCGGCGCTCAGCCAGCAGATCGAGGACGTCGCCCGCGCCGGCGAGGACGTCAGCCGCGAATTCGAGGCGATGGAGCAGAAATTCACCCGCAAGATGGACGATGTCGCCCGCCGCATCGAGGCCGCCGCCAGCAGCATCGACGCAACGGATGCCGGCCAGGACTAGCCCTGCCTGAACAGGCGCCATGCTTTGGCCTTGGCGAACCGGCTTGGCGGCCCTATATCTCGGCGTGCTGCCCGGCGCGTGCAGGAAACACAATCCCCGGGGCCTTATCGATCTCTACGGGAGCTGTCCCTGTCCCTGCCCGTGGGCTCGGGCATACGGCGCCCACCTACTCAGGTAGGTTCCCGGGATCGAAATTCCCACGGCCGGGCGGCACCGGAATGCGAAGGCGTTCCGGTTCTGTCGGAACGCGGGGTGTTCGGCGGCAGGGCGGCGTTGCATCGGGGGCTATGAAGTGGCTTTGGCGGGGGATGAATTCGAGCAGATCAAGGCGGCGCTCAGGGGCAATGCCAAGAGCCGGCGGGCCCGGCTTTCCGGCGCCGACCGCGACGCGGCGGCCAAACAGGCGGCCGCCCATTTCGACAGGCACATAAGCGTCGATGAGAGCGACGTGATCGCCCTTTACTGGCCGATCCGCGACGAGATCGACACGCGCCCGCTCATGCTCGCCCTGATGGATGCCGGCCGCACGGTATGCCTGCCGGTGATCGCCGGCGAGGATGAACCGCTGGTCTTCCGCGTCTGGGAAGCCGATGCGCCGTTGTTCGAGTCCGGGTTCGGCACCCTGGCCCCGGGCGATCTGGCGCCGGCGGCGGAGCCGGACATCATCGTCGTGCCGCTTCTTGGCTTCGACCGCGCCGGCACGCGGCTCGGCTATGGCGGCGGCTATTACGACCGGACCTTCGCCGTCCTGCGCACAAAGCCGCTGCTTGTCGGCTATGCCTTTTCCGCCCAGGAACTGCCGGAAATCCCGCGCGCCGAACATGACGTGCCGCTCGATTTTCTCGTCACCGAGGCGGGCGTGACAAGGTTCGGCCTCTGATGCGGATCCTGTTTCTCGGCGACGTGATGGGCAGAGCGGGGCGCCATGCGGTGTCCGAGCGTCTGCCCGGCCTCATCGCCCGCTTCGGCTTCGACTTCATCGTCGTCAACGGCGAAAATGCCAGCCATGGCCGCGGCCTGACCGAGGACCACTACAAGGCGCTCAGAGCCGCCGGCGCCGATGCGGTGACGCTCGGCGATCATGCCTGGGACCAGAGGGACACGCTTTCCTATATCGAGCGCGAGACATCGCTTGTCCGGCCGATCAATTTCCCGTCCGGGGCGCCGGGGCGCGGCGCCATGCTGATCGCTGGTCGGGGCGGGCATCAGGTCCTTGTCGTCCAGGCCCAGGGCCAAGTGTTCATGAACCCGGTCGAAAACCCCTTCCATGCGGTGGAAAAGGCGATCGCAGACAGCCCGCTCGGCGCGGTTGCCGACGCCATCATCGTCGATTTCCACACCGAGGCGACCTCGGAAATCGGGGCCATGGGCCAGTTTCTCGACGGCCGCGTGTCGCTGGTGGTGGGCACCCACACCCACATCCCGACCGCCGATCAGCGCATCCTCGGATCCGGCACCGGCCTGATGTCGGATGCCGGCATGTGCGGCGATTACGACAGCGTCATCGGCATGGAGGCGGACGAGCCGATCGAGCGGTTCCTGACCGGCATTGCCCGCAGCCGCTTCATTCCGGCCGAGGGCGCGGCGACGCTTTCCGGCGTCGCCATCCAGACGGATGCGAAAACGGGATTGTGCACCTCGATCCAGCCGGTGCGGATTGGCGGAAACATGCCGCAGGCGCTGCCGGAATTCGCCTCGGACTGAGCGGGGCGCTCTCGTTCCGCTCGGCGCCCAGGCCGGAACCGCGGGCGCTGTCACCGCAATCCGGCGTGATCTCTTGGTCCCTGCGGCTTGGCCCGGTTGCCGGGTCGCCATCGTCATGTGCCATCGCGACGACGACTTGCAGTCAGTCCGCGTCGGCGAGGCGCTAGAGCAAAATGCGTTCTGATGGAATCAGAACGCATGCTCTATCGTTTTGTGGTCGCATCGTTTTTGCGAAAAACCGGGATCCACTTTTTCGCACGATGCTCTAATACTCACGCATGGTCTGGTAGGAATAGACATGCTTGAAAAGGCCGGGCGCGAGCTCCTTGATGTCCCGGTCGAACACGCTGCAATTTCCCTGCAGCGTAAAGGCGGGGCAGACGCGGACCTCGGCCTGCTCGCTGACGGTGATCGATTTGATCTTGTTGCGCCACTGGGCCGGAACCGTCGCGACGGTGCGCATGCCCGCCTCGCAGAAGTGGAGTCCCTTGAAATTTGTGCCCGTGTAGAAACAGACTTCAGGCACCGGAACCTCCGGCTGGCTCGAAGTGGTGCATTTTCTGTCGAGGCCACAGGGTTGGGCATAGGCACCGTCAGTCAGGGACAGAAGCGCCATCCCGAGCGCAATCGCCGTAATGATGCTCCTTTTCATTTGAGCCTCCTCTTTGGTGTTTCAAATTTCGCGAGTGCTCGCGACGCATCCGATGGGTTTTTCAGTAGCCATCAAGTTTGCGATCAATTCGATATTGACATTTATCAGACGAGACGGGTCCGGAACAGGTTCAGGGATAGTACATGAATTCGCCGATATTGCTGACGTCGACGCACACGGCGCAGCAGGTATTCTGCAGGACGCGGTTGCCCGGATTTGAGCATCACCGGGAAATCCGCGACCGCGATCCCGAGAAACGCGGCAACGCGCCGGCCTGGCCGATCGAACAGGTTGCTTGGGCGCCGGCGCCGGCGCGCACCCGCTTTCCTTTTTGCCGGCGCTTGCCTATAACCGCGCCCCATCCAGACGAATTCGCAACCAGGGGATGCCGCATGGCCGGCCATTCACACGCCAAGAACATCATGCATCGCAAGGGCAAGTCCGACGCGATCCGCTCCAAGATGTTTTCCAAGCTCTCAAAGGAAATCACCGTGGCGGCCAAGATGGGCATGCCCGATCCCGACTTCAATCCGCGTTTGAGGCTGGCGATCCAGAACGCCCGCGCCCAGTCCATGCCCAAGGACAACATCCAGCGCGCCGTCAACAAGGCGTCGACCGAAGGCGAGAATTACGAGGAAATCCGCTATGAGGGCTATGGTCCGGGCGGGGTGGCGATCATCGTCGAGGTCCTGACCGACAACCGCAACCGCTCCGGCGCCAATGTCCGGGCGATCTTTTCCAAGAATGGCGGTACGCTGGGGGAAACCAATTCGGTCGCCTTCATGTTCGACCGGGTCGGCGAGATCGACTATCCGGCTTCGGTCGGTTCGGCCGAGGCCGTGATGGAGGCCGCCATCGAGGCCGGCGCCGACGATGTCGAATTCGACACGGAAGACGGCCACACCATCTATTGCGCCTTCGAGGCGATCGGGGACGTCTCGGCGGCCCTTGCGGCAACGCTCGGCGAGGCGGAATCGGTCAAGCCGGTGTTCCGGCCGCAGAACTATGTCGAGGTCGACGTCGAAAAGGGCGCGACGCTGATGAAATTGATGGACGCCCTGGAAGATGACGACGACGTCCAGAACACCTACGCCAATTTCGACATGAGCGAAGAGGATCTGGCCAAACTCGAAGGCTAGAGCATTTTCCGTTCTGATGGAATCAGAACGGAAGCTCCAGGTTATTGAGTGGTCGCGTTTTCGGACCGGCGAACCGGTATCCGCTTCGCCTGAAAACGCTCTGGGACCCGCACGCGATAGAAAATTGGGACAGGCAATGCGCAAGGGCCGGCTTGAAGCCTTCAGCGACGGCGTGATCGCGATCATCATCACCATCATGGTGCTCGAACTCAGGCCGCCGCACGGGGCCGAGTTTTCGGCGCTTGTTGAGGTGATGCCGCAGTTTTTCGCCTATCTGTTGTCCTTCGTCTATCTCGCCATCTACTGGAATAACCATCACCATATGTTCCAGGCCGTCGAGCGGATCGACGGGGGTGTGCTCTGGGCCAATAACGGCTTGCTGTTCTGCCTGTCGCTCGTGCCGTTTTCGACAAGCTGGATGGGCGAAAACCATTTCGCCGGTCCGCCGGTCGCGATCTATGGGGTGACGCTGTTACTGCCGGCCCTGGCCTATATTGTGGTGCAGGCGGCGATTTTGCGGGCAGAGGGAAGCGGGTCTCGCCTGAGACAGGCGCTCGGCCGCGACATCAAGGGCAAGATCTCGCCGGTCCTTTATGTGCTGGGGATCGCTTTGGCCTTCGTCGTGCCGGCGCTGGCCGAGGCGCTCTATGTACTGGTGGCGCTGATCTGGCTTCTGCCTGACCGGCGGATCGAGCGCAGCCTTTCGGAAGATCGGGCAGACTGATCGACGCCACGCGCCACCCGACGACGGTTGTCTGGTTTGGGAGCTATGTACCTCTTGACCACGGATCGAGTGTAGCAAGACCGATCAGGCAGCGCGTGGTTCTTCGGCAAATTCCGTGCGGTTGCGGCCGCAGGCCTTGGCCAGATAGAGGCAACTGTCGGCCTGCTTGAAAAGTGCGGTGAAATCCATGTCCGGTCCGGAAAAGGCAACGCCGATGCTGATCGAAAGGGGATGGTCCTCACCTTCGGGCGTGAATCCGAGACGGTTGATCGCCTTCCGGCAGCGTTCGGCCGTGCGGATGGCATCGTCCGGCGAGACGTCTTCGAGATAGATGCCGAATTCCTCGCCGCCGAGACGACCGAACAGATCTGTTTCGCGCAGATTGGCACCGAGGGTATCGGCTATCCGTACCAGCGCCAGATCGCCGGTCTGATGACCGAAACGGTCGTTGATCCGCTTGAAATGGTCGACATCGATCACCAGCAGCGCCGCATTCGGCGCCAGGCCGGCGGTGAAGCGGTCGTAAAGGCGCGTCTCGACGTTCACCACGAAGGCACCGCGACTGAGGGCGCCGGTCAGGAAGTCGGTTGTGGCGAGGTTATGCAATTGCTCGTTGAGCAGATGCATCTGCTGCAGCTTCACCGCCAGGAAGCTGAAAAGCGGTATGGTGAACAAGGATACCATCGAGATGGCGGCGATATAGTCGCTCGACAAGGTTTCCTGCGTCTGGATCTTGTTGGTGATCACCGTCCCGATGATTGCGAGAATGCTGAGAATGATCGTGGTCACGCTCGTGCTGATCACCACTTTTCGCCAACCACCTTCAGGCAGGTCCGGAAGCCAATTGTGCATTCACGCAATACCCTATACGTCCATCAGGATTATTGATGATCGCCTCGGATAAAGATCGGCTTCAGATTGCAGCTAAAATTTGAAACGGATTGACGGTCGCAAACGAACGGCCCGACAAGTTCTTGTCCGTTGCGCGGCAGGGACACAGGGAAAAATGCGCGCTTGGCCCGGACGCGGCGGGCCCGTAACCTGTCGGTATGAGAGCACAAACGCGAATCATCGGCATCGATCCGGGCCTCAGGCGCTGCGGCTGGGGTGTGATCGAATCCACGGGCAACCGGCTGGGCTTTGTTGCCGCCGGCGTCATAATGCCGCCCGTCGCGGGTGATCTCGCCACGCGGCTGGTCGCGTTGCACAAGGGACTGAACGAGATTCTGGCGCGCCACGCGCCCGACGAGGCGGCCATCGAGGAAACCTTCGTCAATCAGGGGCCACGTTCGGCCCTGAGCCTGGGGCAGGCGCGCGGCGTGGCGCTGATGACTCCGGCCCTTCTCGGCCTGCCGGTTTTCGAATATGCCGCCAATCTCGTCAAGAAGTCGGTGGTCGGAACCGGCCATGCCGACAAAAACCAGATCCAGCTCATGGTGAAGACCTTGCTGCCGCAGGCCGATTTCAGGGGCGCCGATGCCGCCGACGCGCTGGCCATCGCCATCTGCCACGCCCACCACCGCACCATGCCGGCGCTCAAGGCGGTGGCCAGATGATCGGCAAGCTCAAGGGCCTCATCGACGAGCTTGGCGAGGATCACGTACTGATCGACGTTCAGGGCGTCTGCTATCTTGCCTTCTGTTCGGCAAAGACGCTTTCACGCCTGCCGGGCAAGGGCGAAGCGGCGGAACTGCTCGTCGAGATGGTGGTGCGCGAGGACCTCATCCGGCTCTACGGCTTTGCCGACGCGGCCGAAAAGGCCTGGTTCGCGCTTCTGACCGAGGTGCAGGGGGTCGGGGCGCGGGTGGCGCTGGCGATCCTGTCGGTACTGACGCCCTCCGATCTTGCCAGCGCCATCGCCCTGCAGGACAAGGCGACGGTCGGCCGCGCCAATGGCGTCGGACCCAAGCTCGCCCAGCGTATCGTCTCCGAACTCAAGGGCAAGGTGCCCGATATCGGCGGCATCGACGCCGGCGCGCTCGGGCTGCAGCAGGCGCTCGGCGCCGGCGCGGCGCCTTCCAATGTGGCGGACGCGGTTTCGGCGCTGACAAATCTCGGCTATTCGAGCCAACAGGCCAGCATGGCGCTGGCGCGGATCGTTTCCCGCGAGGGCGACGACCTGCCGACCGAAAAACTGATCCGGCTCGGGCTCAGGGAGTTGAGTTCATGAACCCCCTTGATGTCGTCGTCATGTCCGATCCCGTCTGGATCGCCGCGTTTCTTGCCGAGCACTGGGGCGCCGATTTTCTGGTGAGCCGGGGCAGAAGGTTCGGCGTGCGGGACCTGGAAGGCACGGTGGCGCGGAAAAGAGGCGAAATTGTCGGTCTCGTGACCTGGCGTCTCGACGGCGACCAAATGGAAGTCGCTTCCCTGGACAGCCTCCAGCCCGGCTCCGGCATCGGAACCGCGCTTCTCGATCATGCCTTCGACCACGCCCGCGCCCTCGGCCTCACACGGGTGTGGCTGACCGCCACCAATGACAATATCGAGGCGCTGAGGTTCTATCAAAAGCGCGGCATGCGGCTTTGCGCGCTTTACCCGAACGCAGTAGAGGTGAGCCGAAAGATCAAGCCGAATATCCCCGCAACCGGCAATCACGGCATTCCGATCAGGGACGAACTCGAACTGGAAAAGGTTCTTTCGTGACCGATCTTACCTCCGCCAGTGCCGAACGCGACGGAACGCTCGATGTCTCATTGAGGCCCTCGGGCTTTGCCGATTTCATCGGTCAGGCCGATGCGCGGGCCAATCTTGAAGTGTTCATCGCGGCGGCGCGGCAGCGGCAGCAGGCGCTCGACCATGTGCTGTTCGTCGGGCCGCCGGGCCTGGGCAAGACGACACTGGCGCAGATCGTGGCGCGAGAGCTCGGCGTGGGGTTCCGGGCGACCTCCGGTCCGGTCATCGCCAAGGCTGGCGATCTCGCCGCGCTTTTGACCAATCTCGAAGAACGCGATGTGCTGTTCATCGACGAAATCCACCGGCTCAACCCGGCGGTCGAGGAAATCCTTTATCCAGCCATGGAGGATTTCCAGCTCGACCTGATCATTGGCGAGGGCCCGGCGGCGCGTTCGGTCAGGATCGATCTCAGCAAATTCACCCTGATCGGGGCGACGACCCGCGCCGGTTTGCTGACGACGCCCTTGCGCGACCGCTTCGGCATCCCCATCCGCCTCAATTTCTATGCCCCCGAGGAGCTGGTGCAGATCGTCACGCGCGGCGCGCGGCTGATGGGGGTCGGGCTGACCGAGGACGGGGCGATGGAAGTCGCCCGCCGCTCGCGCGGCACACCGCGCATCGCCGGGCGGTTGTTGCGGCGGGTCATCGATTTCGCCCTGGTCGCCGGCGACGGGCAGATCACGGCGACCCTGGCCGACAAGGCTTTGCTCCGGCTCGACGTCGACAAGCGCGGACTCGACATGCTTGACCGGCGCTATCTCAACCTGATCGCCGAGCATTACGATGGCGGACCGGTCGGCATCGAGACCATCGCCGCCGCCCTTTCGGAGCCGCGCGACGCCATCGAGGAAATCGTCGAGCCCTTCCTTTTGCAGCAGGGTTTCATCCAGCGTACCCCGCGCGGCCGCATGCTGACCCTGACGGCCTATTCCCATCTCGGCCGGGTCATGCCGCAAAGCGTCGCAGGCGGGCAGGCCCAACTGTTTGACGATGGCGAGGACGATTAGCCTCCCGCCTCCATTCCGGATGGCTGGACCGAACGATCCGGGACTTCTGCCGGAAGACAGCGGGAGACGGTCATTGCCCACTGCGTCGTCGCGGCGGTCAGGCAGATGATCGATGGTCCCTTTGCCGCGCCGGGCGTCTGGCTGATGGGCGAGATGATCGATCCCGAGCGACTGTTCGAAGATTTGCGGGCTTTCGGGGCCAGGACCTGGACGGAATAAGCGCAAAACGCTTGCTGTTTCACCGTCATTGCGAGCGCCCAAAGGGCGCGCGGCAATCTATGAAACCCAACTGCCCGAACCTGCTGCGAGCAGGATTGCTTGGTCGCATATGCTCCTCGCAATGACGGAGGAGGCGTTGTGCGCTGCTACCGCCGCCTCAGATCGTCCATGGTGAAGCTGACGCCGCGCCCGGCCAGCCATTCGGTGAAGCGGGCCATTTTCTCGTCGAGCGAGCAGGTGCGCGGATTGGCGTCGAGCTCGGCCTGATAGTCCAGGCGCAGTCGGGTCTGCGTTTCCTTGTCGAGCGCGGCCCAGGGCGTCAGTTCCTTTTCGCCGTCGGTCATGGCGCCACCCTTTCTTGAACCTTGCGGCGAAACCCTATAGCCAGAACATGTCATTGCCTTGATCTGCCGCAAGACCGGGCGGCCCCCCGAAATGAGCGTTTCCATGTCCAAGCCGGACCGTCTTATGATCCACTTCCCGGTCGGGCACAGGGTGTTCAACCACCGTGCCGCCGGCATCGCCATCCGTGACGGCCATGTCCTGATCTGCCGCGAGGACGACGACCCCTTTACGCTGCTGCCCGGCGGGCGCATCGAATTGGGCGAGGATAGTCGCACCTCGATCGGGCGCGAGATCGCCGAAGAGCTCAAGGCGCCGGGCCAGGTCGGGCGGCTGGTTTTCACCTCCGAAACCTTTTTTTACCACGACGGGCGCGAATTCCACGAAGTCGGCGTCTATTACGAGATCACGCCGCCGGCGAGCCTGCCCTTCGTTACCGGAAAAACGGCGCTCGTCACCGAGGACGAGGGCCACCAGCTCTTTTTCGACTGGGTCGCGATCGATGGCGACGAACTCGACAGATTCAATCTCGTGCCGCTCTGGCTGCGGACGCGTCTCGCCGATCTGCCCAAGACGGCACAACATCTGGTGGTCGACGAGAGATGAGCGAATTGTCGGCACATCTGCAGGTCCGCGTCTATTTCGAGGACACCGATTTTTCCGGCAATGTCTATCACGCCGCCTATCTGAAATTCTTCGAACGCGCTCGCACCGAATGGCTGAGGGAGCGGGGCATGCAGCATTCCGAACTGATCGAGAAGGGCCTCACCTTCGCGGCGCGGCGCATGGAGATCTCCTGGGAAAAGCCGGCCCATATCGACGATCTGGTCGAGATCGAAACCGTGATCGCCAAAAGGACCGGCGTACGCCTCTACCTCGATCAGGCGATGCGCCGTGGCGACGAGGTGCTGGCGATGGCGAGGATCGAGATCGTCATGGTCAACGCCGCCGGCAGGCCGGTCCGGCTGCCGGAGGGGTTGCTGGGCTGAGGCCCTTTTCCTTGGTGGTGATGG
>CAZKTH010000063.1:0-13158 GCA_964555575.1 uncultured Devosiaceae bacterium
AACACCGACGAGCAATGGCGATCTGCCGTCATCCCGTGTCATCCGGCTCTCCCTTCCAGCCTCCTGCCGAATCCGTCCCGCTCTAGAGATCGGCCGCGATCACCGGATCGGTGACCTTCAAATCGTCCTCGATGACACGCTTGGGCGCGAGGCCCTTCTTGGCGAGGGCGTTGTGATATTCCTTGACCGCCTCAGCCGGGGTCAGGTGGCCTTCGACGACGTGGCGCATGTTGGCAAGGATATCGAGCGGCGATTCGGAAAGGTTGATCTTGCGGCCGAACAGGGCGACGCGGGCACCGTGTTTTTCGGAAAGATGGACGAGGTTGAAGGTATCGGCCGTGGTTCCGCTCGACCCGCCGAGGATGCCGACGACGATCCTGTCGTCATAGGCGACGAGTTCCTCGAGCGCCTTGGCGCCGTTATAAGGGATCTTCAGGAAGCGCGGCCGTTCGGCCATCGACATGCAGGTCAGGGCATGGACGATGGCGTCGTTGACGAAGGCGCCGGTCTGTTCGGTGGTGAAACCGGTCGCGACATTGGGATTGAACACTTCGAGGAAGTGATCGAGCCCGAACTCCTCGAGTTCGGCGCGGAACTCGCGATAGGCCGCCATGGTGGCGACGTCGCGGTCGACGTCGTTGGTGAAGGTCATCGAATAGAGCCCGAGCTGGGCGCCGACCTCCCTGGCGCGTTCGAGCCTGACGGTGCGGAAGGGACGCGAGGGCTTTTTGAGGTATTCGGCGTGGCGGTTGTTCCAGATATCGGTGGAATCGTTGAACCGCAGCGCCGGCATGGTGCCGGAATTGTCGAACAGGCCTTCGCTGGTCAGCCGGTCGAAGGTCGAAATCGACATCAGCATGATGTCGGCCAGTTCCGCCTTCACGATCGAACGGATCTGGTCGAGATAGTCGTTGAGGGTCTTGAGCGTGCCGGTGGGCTTGCCGTCGGGGCCGAGCACCGGGCCCGGCGCCGTGGTGGCAAAGCCGACATCGCCGTCCTTGGCATCGGCGATGATGAAATCGGTGGGCCGGTACTTGCCGGCCAGAATGTTTTCAAGCTTTTGATCGAGACGCTTCATTGTCTTGGCTCCAGGGAGGACTTGCATTGCCGGCCGCGCCCGGACGGACGCAGCGCGGCGAGGGGAATCGGCGGGCGTGATTGGCGCGAAGGATCTTCTCGTTCATCCGCCTATCATCAGTTTGACGACCTCGTCGTGACTTGTGTCAGCTATCCTGCGTTCGCCGACGTCGAGACCGCGCCGCAACACGATGATGCGGTCGGAGACGGCGAAGATGTCCTGCAGATTGTGGGAGATGAAGATGATGCCGTGCCCCTGCGCCTTGAGCTGGTGGACGAGCGCCAGCACCTTGCGCTGCTCGGGCACGCCGAGGGCCGCCGTCGGTTCGTCCATGATCAGGATCTTGGCGTTCCAGAAGATGGCGCGGCCGATGGCCACGGTCTGGCGCTGGCCGCCCGAGAAATTGGACACGGGGGCTTCCATGCGGCTGACGTGGAAATCCAGGAGCGCCATCGTCTCCTTGGCGGCTTCGGCCATCTTCTTGCGGTCGAGCACGGGCAGAAAGCCGAACAGGCGCTTCATCGGTTCGCGGCCGAGAAAGATGTTGGCCCCGATCGAGAGATTGTCGGCCAGAGCCAGGTCCTGATAGATGGTCTCGATGCCGAGGTCGCGCGCTTCCTGCGGCGTATCGAAATCGACCTTTTTTCCGTCGAGGATGATCTGGCCGGCGGTCGGCTTGTAGACGCCGGAGATCGCCTTGATCACCGTCGTCTTGCCGGCGCCGTTGTCGCCGGCCAGAGCCACGACCTCGCCGGCATGAACCTTCATGTCGAAGTCGTTGAGCGCCTCAACGGGGCCGAAATGCTTGGACAGGCCTCTGACCTCGAGAAGCGGCGCACTTGTTTCGGAGCTACTCATCCTGGCGGCCTCCGCTGAACTGGCGCTGGGCCTGGTCGATCAGCACCGAGATGATGATGACGACGCCGACGGCGATGAACTGCCAGAACGGCTCGACATTGACAAAGACCAGACCGTACTGGATGACGGCGATGACGAAGGCGCCGGCGACGGTCCCGATGATGGTTCCCGACCCTCCGAACAGGCTGGCCCCGCCGATGACGACGGCGGCGACGCTGTCCAGAAGCAGCGGTTCGCCGGCCTGGGCGGCGCCGGCATTGAACCGCGCCGCATAAAGCGTGCCCGCCAGCCCGGCGCAGGCCGCGCTCAGAATGTAGAGCCGTGTGAGGTGGTTCCTGATACGGATGCCGGCGCGGCGGGCCGCTATCTCGCTGGCACCGATGGCGTAGTTGTGCTGGCCGAAACGGGTCTGGCTCAACACATAGTGCATGCAGATGACGAACAGCGCCGTAATGATGACGATGTACGGAACCTCGAGAAAGCGGCCATTGCCGATGGTGGCAAACAGCGAGTTCTTGACCGGAACGGTGGTGCCGCCGGCCAGCAGGAAGGCGACGCCGCGGGCGATGCCGAACATGCCCAGGGTGCCGATGAAGGGCGGCACCCTCAGCCGCGCCACCAGAACGCCGTTGACCGTGCCGGCGATGGCCGCGGCGAAAACGGCGACCATCAGGCCCAAAAGGATCGCCAGCGGCATGCCGAGGCCGGGGGTGAAGAAGTTGACGGTATGGGCCGCGACCACCGCCGCCAGGCCCATGATGAATCCCAGCGACAGATCGATGCCGCCCGAAATGATGACGAAGGTCTGGCCGGTGGCCAGCAGCAGCGGCGCCACGGCGAAGATGGTGATCGACTGCAGGTTGAACGGGTTGAGCACGAACGTGCCGCCGAACTGGGTCCGGGCCCAGATTTCGAACATGCCGACAAGAGCAATCAGAAACAGCCAGGCACGAAGATCGGCTACGTGCTGCAGAAAGGTTTTTTTCCCCTCCGCGTGGTCGGCATGAGGGGCCGCCGTTTCGGACGGCTGGGGTGATTCAGAGTCTGTTTGGCGCATGACAGGCCGCCTCCCAGAGAGTTGGACGCAATTAAGGTCTACAGCACATCAGGTGCGACCGCGAGAATTTGGGGGTCTCCCCCGGCACAAGGCCGGGAGAGACATGCGGGAGGCCGGATCAATCCGAATAGATGAACTTGGCCGCTTCCGGATTCTTGATGTTGGACTTGTCCAGCACCGTGAAACCGGTACCGATATGCACCGGAATGGCCTGACCAGTCAGGTGGGCATAGGCGGAGACCACGCCATAGTAGCCGATGGTGGCCGGATGCTGGGCGATGGTCATGTCGACAAGACCGGATTCGATCTGGTCGACAATGCTCTGCGGTGCATCGAAAGCCACGATGCGGATCTTGCCAGTCTGGCCTGCCTGCTGCACGCCATTGGCGGCACCGAGGGCGGAGAACAGATTGGCGCCGAACACGCCCTTGAGGTCGGGATTGCGGGCGAACACGGCCTGCAATTGCGAGGCGGCCTTGTTGGCGTCGTCATCGTTGAACTGCGTCTCGAGCACCTCGACCTTGGGGAACTCTTCCTTCATGGCGATCTTGAAGCCTTCCTCGCGCTGGTCGGTCGTCGAAACGCCCGGCTTGACGTTGGAGACATAGACCTTGCCCGCCTCGCCGATCGCATGGGCCAGGGCGCGGGCGGCGATCTTGCCGCCGAGCACATTGTCCGAAGCGATGTAGGAGAGCGGGAAGTCGGCGTCGCCGGCGCCGGTCTGGTAGACACCGGTGCCGATGAAGGTATCGACGGTGATCACCGGAATGCCGGCGTCAAAGGCTTTGCGCAGCGGCTCGACCAGCTGCACCTTGTCGGTCGGCGCGATCAGGATCGCGTCGGGCTGACGGGCGATGACCGCGTCGAGCACCGGCACCTGGACGACCGGGTTGAATTCGGGCGCGCCCTGGAACAGCAGATTGACGCCGAGCGCGTCGGCCGCGGCCTGGGCGCCCTTGCGCATTGTGATGTAGAAGGCGTCCGTGGTCAGTCCCGGGACCAGAGCGATGGTGAACTTGTCCGCCGCATAGCCAGCCGCGGCACCCAGACCCATCACGCTCGACAGCACAAGTATCGAAGCCGCCTTGAAAATCGTACGACGCTTCATAGGATATTTCCTCCTCTTTTGAAGACGTTGATCGTCTGCACTACAACGTTTCTTCGTGAGCAGATTCCTCCATCTGCTCGTTTTCAGGCGCTGGAGCCGTGCAATGGAGCCGCCCATGCGCCTTGCGGGAACGAAGGCCGGTCCCGCCCTTTGCGACGGATTTGCCAGCTTGTTTCGGCTTCCCGAGGTTCACGATTGAACAACCATTTGGTGCGACCTGTCAACTTTGTTGTGCCGAGAAAAAGATAATTTTTACGCATAGAAATTTTTGCTGAGGGCCCGACGCAACAATCGCGTGTTGCCGCGCCGCGAATTCCCGCCGCATACGCCGGAACACGCCTTCTTCCGAAGGGTCCGCGAGGCGCAGGTCAACGCATGCTCCATTTCTTTGTGGTGGTATCCTTCGGACCTCGGTTGGCGAAAAACCGGGACCCACTTTTTCGTACGATGCTCTGGCGTTTCCGACGGGACGTGACGCCGCTCCGGACGCGAGCCTCACTCGGCGGCAAGGCTGCTGTCTTCGGCTTTTTCCGTCCGATCCGGACCGGGCTGGCGCGCCTCGGCCAGGCTTCTGATCCGCGCTGCATTGGCCGGTTCGGCCAGCAACTCGGCGAGCGGCGCCCTGAGCCGGCGACGCCAATTGGGGTAGTCTCCGACCACGCCCGGCAGATTGTACTGGTCCTCGATGGCGAACAGGTCCTCAAGCGGCGCGATGGCGAGACGCGATTGCGATCGCCCGATATGGCGCAGTGCTGCCTCCACCACCGGAGCGGTGTCGTCCGGCGCCGGGCGCGGGTCCGGTTCCCCGATCGTCGCCCAGAGCAGGCCGCGGTCCCAGTCCCTGGTCTTTTCTTCCCTGTCGCGGCTCGAATCGGGGTGGATGCGATTGAATTTCTCGGCCCAGTCGAGATCGGCGCCGTGCCACCAGCCCGCCACCGTTGGCGTGTCGTGGGTGCCGGTCATGGCGACGCTCATCGCTTCGTAGTCCTGCGGCCCGACAAAGCCGTAGTCCCGGGCGCGTTCGAACCACAGGACCCGCATGCCCAGCATCCCCCTTGATGCGATGGCCTCGGCGAAACCGGGCGGCTTGGTGCCAAGGTCCTCGGCGACGATCAGCGCCCTGGCCCGGTGGGATTCGAGCGCGATGAGACGCAGGAGATCGGCGAAGGGATAGCGGAGATAGGCACCGTCCCTCGAACTGCCCGCATCCGGCACCACCCACAGGCGCGACAGGCCGAAGGCATGGTCGATCCGCATGCCCCCGGCCCAGGAAAGGGTGGCGCGCAGCATGTCGATGAAGGGGGCATAGCCGGTCTCCCTCAGCGCCCGCGGCGAGAAGGTGGTCAGCGTCCAGTTCTGCCCGAGCGGCCCGAGCGGATCGGGTGGCGCGCCGATGCTGAGACCTTCGAGCATGTTCTTGCGCCCGGCCCAGTTGTCGCTTCCCGAGGGCCTGACGCCGACGGCGAGATCGGCAAGAAGGCCAATGGCCATGCCGGCCTCCTTTGCCGTCTTCTGCACCCTGGCCAGGCCGGCGCGCGCCAGATATTGCACGAACATGTAGAAGGCGACGGTCCCGGATTTTTCTTCGGCGAAGCGGCGGACCGCCTCGCCGTCCGGGTCCTGGAATTCGGCCGGCCAATCCTGCCAGCCCCGTGCCCCGGCGTTGCGGAAACGCACATCGAGCGCATCGAAGATCGCCTGCCGGCGCAGCGCCTCGCCGCCCGCCTGGCTGTCCTTGTCGATAGCGGCGCGGCTTGTTTCGTCAAGGCCGTCGAACAGGGCGCGCAGATCGGCGCGGCGTTGCGGCAGTGCCGTCATCCAGTCGATCAGTTCGCTGCCGTCGCGGGCCGGCAGCGGCGGCAGACCGAGAAGCGCCGTATCGCCGAGCATGCCGTTGAGGAAGAGCTTGC
Organism: uncultured Devosiaceae bacterium; assembly: GCA_964555575.1. GTDB lineage: Bacteria > Pseudomonadota > Alphaproteobacteria > Rhizobiales > Devosiaceae > JAHJQZ01. The sequence goes on from CAZKTH010000063.1 coordinate 6,012, forward strand.
TCGAGGGCGAATAGGGGGAATAGTCGTAGCCGGTGAAGGGCAGAAGCGCATGCATCGGATTGATCATGACGACGTCGGCGCCGCGTGCCGCGAACAGCTTCACCGCGTCGTCGAGATGGCCGAGATGCCCGAAACTGTGCTTTTCACGGCCCCTCAAGGCCGAGACATGGATCGACGGCCCCCACATGTGCCGGTCGGACAGATCGGCGACGCCGGTGCACCGGTCGGGGGCAACGGCCAGTGTCAGCCGGTGCGGCCCGAGAACGAGATCGTAATAGCCAGGCGTATCGATGGCCGGCAGCGTGCATGCCTCGAGCGCGAAGGCCCGTGCCGAGCCGCCCTCGGCGTGAAGTTCGGCACGGAAATAGCCTTCCGGCACAGGCGTCGGACGTCCGACCTCCGTCACCAGAAGCTTCGGGGGCCGGCGATTTTCCTCGGCGATGCGCTCGAGACTCCGCCTGACATCGGCTTCGCTTTCGGCCGGATAGCCGAGAGCGCCGAGAACGACGGCGAGCGCGTCGTCGGAAACGGCATATTCCACGCCTTCGGTGTTCCACCAGATCCGGGAAACACCAGCCGCCTCGGCGAGCGCACGCACCTGTTCGATATCGGCCTCCGTCTGCAGCGCGGGAAACGCGCAGTCACCATGCCCGACCAATCGGTCGGCCGGACCAGGGCCGCTGCCCGGTCCGAACCATCACTAGTCGAAACGACCGCATCTCGACAAGCACACTTGTTCGGGACCGGACCGATCCGTTCCGCTGCCAGCCGGGCGGCAGCGTGCCGGCCCCGGCCGATTGGCTCACGAAGACCGTGTCACGATCAGATGGCGCGGAATGGCCCGGCTGGCGAACAGCATCTGGATGCGCCTGACCATCAGTTCGTTCAGCTCGGCGCCACCGGCAAGCAGCAATTGTCCGTCTTCGTCGACAAGATCGTTGACCAGAGTATCGCCGAGCCGGAGTTCGTCGCACGCGAGGTCGCGGGTGGCGCGGACATGGGCCTTTTCGGACACGGTCTGCCTTTCGAGCAGACCGGTCGCCGCCGCCAGCAGGGCGGAGTGATATCTGGCCTTGTTTTCGCCAAGGGCCAGCGCCGCGTCCTTCAGGCTGATGCCGCGAAGGTCCGCCAGTTCGACAATGTCGATCAGCAGCGGCAGCAAAAACAGCGCCTTGGCCGGCATGTCGGGCGGCTTGGTGCCCTCGGGCAACCCGGAACCATCGTGTCCCTTGCGGCAATAGCGCAGATAGATCGCCACGCCTTCGAGCTTGGGAATCTTGCCGACCAGATCGCCGGCGACGATGCCGCTTCGCTGCAGGGCAAGGGTTTCGGCCGCGGTCAGTAGCGTTCCGTTGCGGCGTTTGTCGAGGAGATCGTTCGGCAGCGTTGCCAGGCCGATAGGGTAGAGCAGGGCGGCGAGATTGATCTCCCAGGGTTGAGACAGGGCGAGTTCCGCAGACAGTGCCTTGGCGAGCTTCTGCACCTTGGCGGACTGGGCGAACAGGTCCGGGCGCATGATGGCGAGCATTTCGCTCATCAGCCTGATCGTGGCCGCCAGCGTCGTCTCGATCAGGGCGTGTTCGGCCTTTCTGATATTGTGCTCGACCTGGGAATCGTGAATGGCCTCGATGAGGTCCTCCGGCTCGTAGGGCTTGCGCAGGAACCGGAACACCCGTCCCTCGCTGATGGCGGAAATCGCCGTGTCCTGATCGGCATTGCCGGTCTGCATCACCCGTGTGACGAGCGGCCAGCGGCGGGCGACGGTGGCGAGGAATTCGATGCCCTTCATGCCCGGCATCTTCTGGTCGGAAATCACCACCGTGATCGCCGGGTCCGATTCGAGAATGGCAAGGGCGGCGTCGGCATCCTCCGCCACGACAAGATCGGCATGGCCACGCAAATTGCGACGGACGGCGCTTAAAAGATTCTGGTTGTCGTCGACGAACAGGACACGTGAGCCTTGAATTTTCGTCATCTATGCGGCCTCCGATGTGTTCGGCGCGGCTTGGTTGATGGGCAGCGCGATGGTGAAGGTCGTGCCTTCGCCTTCGCACGAGGTGCAGTCGAGGGAGCCCCTGTGCTTGTTGACGATGGCGCTGAAGGCGATGGACAGACCCTGCCCGGTGCCCTTGCCGATATCCTTGGTGGTGAAGAACGGATCGTAGATGCGGTTCCTGATCTCCTCGGGGATACCGCAGCCATTGTCCATCACTTCGATGATGGCGGTATTGCCGACGCGGCGGGTGGAGACCCGGATCAGCCCCTTGTCGCGCCCGGCGCTCTCGATCGCATGCGCCGCATTGACGATGAGGTTCAAAAGCGCCTGCCCGATCTCGCCGGGAAGACACTTGATCTGCGGCAATTCCCGATCGAGGTCGGTTGCGACCTCGGCGACATATTTCCACTGGTTCTTCGAGACGATGAGGGTCGTTTCAACGATGGCGTTGATATCGAATTCGATCATCGCGTCCAGACCGGGATGGGAGAATTCCTTGATCGCCTGGACGATCCGCGTCACCTGCCTGACCCCTTGCGCCGACTGTTCGAGGGCCAGGGGCAGCTCTTCGAGGATGAAGGCCAGATCGAGCGTTTCCTCCAGATTCTGCAGGTCCTCGGCACGTTCGGCGATCAGACCGATATCGATCGGAGGACTCATGGCCTTGCGGCAAAGCTGCAGGACCTGCAACAGGTCGCGCAGGCTCTGGGCAATGAAGCGGATATTGTCGCCGACATACTGGATCGGCGTGTTGATCTCGTGGGCGATACCGCTCGCCAGGGTGCCGAGCGATTCGAGCCTTTGCGCCTGGATCAGTTCCTTTTCCAGCAGCGTCTTTTCGCTCTCGGCCTTCAATTGCGCTGTCACGTCCTCGAACGTCATCACATAGCCGCCACCTTCCAGGGGCGTGCGCTTGTATTCGATCGTGGCATTGTTCTCCGGATCGGAAAGGCGGAACCTGCTCGGCGTTAAGGCTCTGGCATCCTCCATGCGTTCCCTGATGCAGGCTTCGATTTCGACCGGCCCGTAATGGCCGCGCTCGGCGTGATAGCGCAGGATGTCCTCGAGACTGGAGCCGATCGAAAACGCGTCCTCATCGATCTTGTTGATCTGGTAATAGCCCTTGTTTGCCACCGTCAGCACCAGATCCTTGTCATACATGCAGATGCCGCCGGGGAAGTTGTCGAGCGTGGCGTTGAGAAGCTGAAGGCTCTCTTTTGCCTTGAGCTCGAGTTCCTTCTGCGCCGTGATATCGGTGTCGACGCCGATTGCCCTGGTCGGACGACCCTTTTCGTCCCAGGAGACGGGTTTTCCGCGCCCCTGTATCCAGATCCAGTGCCCGTCGCGATGCCGTTCGCGGTACTCGACGAAAAGGTTCGGGGTGTTGGCATCATCCATTTTGCGGACGATTTCGCCGAAATGGTCCCGGTCGTCGGGATGCACGCAGGCGATTCTTGCCTCACGCGAGTTGTCGATGTCCTCGTCGGGGGCGAGGCCCCGCATTTCCAGCCAGGTCGGCGAATAATAGATCTTGCCGGTCGTGATGTCGTAGTCCCAGACCCCCTGACCGCTTCCCCTCAATGCAAAATCCCAACGCGCTTCGGCTTCCGCCAGGGCGGCCTGGGCTTCTCGCATTTCAGTGATGTCGGTGTCGGTCCCGATGATCCGGGTCGGCTTGCCGTTTTCGTCCCAGGCAATGGCGCGACCGCGGCTGAGGATCCAGATCCAGCGCCCGTCGCCACACCGTTCGCGATATTCGAAGCCGTTTTCGAACAGCTCGCCCTCGTTCTAGCGACGGATGGTGTCGATCGCCCGCTTTGCATCGTCGGGATGCACCCGCGCCCGCCAGGCTTCGGCGGTATACTCGGGGGCCGAGGCGTCCTCCAGCCCGCGAATGACTTTCCACATATGCGAGTAGAAGACCTCGCCGGTCTTGAGATTGCTGTCCCAGACGCCCTGACGCGCCCCTTCGAGCGCAAAGTTCCAGCGGTTCTCGGCTTCCCGGACCTGTTCTTCTGCCGCCACGATGGCGGTCATGTCGTGCTGCACGGCCAGCCAGTAGCCGTTTTCCAGTTTGGTGATATGCTGGCCGAGGCTGCGGCCGTTGCGCAGTTCAAGCGTGTTCTGCATGACATCGCCGGGCTTGAGTCGCTCGATGTCGGCAACCAGCGATTTCACCTGTGAGATGTCCCTGAAGATTTCTTCCTCGAAGGAATGCTCGATAAGCTGATCCAGCGGCCGTCCCGGCTTGGTGAAGTCGGCGTCGGCTTCGAAAAGCTCCATGAACTTGTGGTTGGCCGAAATCAGGACATTGTCGGCATTGAAAACGGCGGCGCCGACGGGCAGCTCGCAGAATGCGGCGGCATTGACGGCGGCTGTTGCCGGATCGCTCGGATGGCAGAAATCGGTCGGCCCCGGCCGTTCGGGCGCGGGCGCGGGCTTGCGCGCCCGCTTCGCGCGCGTCTTCGCCTGCGGCGGCGTACCCGTGCCAGATTTGCTTCTCGATGCTGTCGTCTTGCCGGCCATTTCCGATATTCTCCGCCAAAGCCGGTTTCATTGTGCGGCAAGAAACAAAACAAACCATCTGTAATTGCGGTTAACCTAAAGTCGCCGGGAAGCCGAGAATTTGGCGCAGGAGCAAGGCGGGCGGCGCACCGGGTTCCGCGACAATTCCGCCAAAGCTTGCATTTGCAGTCGCATCGGCGAGGCCATAAGGTGAGCCGCCGACGGCTCTCAACAAATCAAGTCTTGCGCGCCACCGAAAAAAGACCATCCGTTTTTCGCCACACTGCAGGAAGCGGCGGGAACGACCTTGCCGGACCGTCCTCGGGGCATCGAACGAAAGAACAAGAAACGTGACTGACATCGAAGAACTCGCGGCGGCGTTTCGCCGCCACTTCGGAGGAGAACCGCGCTATTTCCGTGCGCCGGGCCGCGTCAATCTGATCGGCGAGCACACCGACTACAATGATGGCTTCGTCATGCCGGCGGCGATCGATTTCGAGGCGCGGACGGCAGCGGCCAGGCGTGATGACACCCGCATCCGGGTGCATGCGCTCGACCTCGACGAAAGCGCCGAATTCGACCTTTCCTCTCCCACGCCGCCGCGCCGCGACTGGGCCGATTACGCCTTCGGCGTCGCGCGCGCGCTGAGCGAAGCCGGCTACGCCATCGGCGGCGCCGATATCGTCATGTCCTCGACCGTCCCCATCGGCTCCGGGCTCAGCTCCTCGGCCGCCTTCGAGGTGGTGATCGGCTATACGCTGATGGCGCTTCATGGCCTTTCTGTCGATACGGTCGCGCTCGCCAAGCTCTGCCAGAAAGCCGAGAACGAATATGTCGGCATGCGCTGCGGCATCATGGACCAGTTCATCTCGGCCAACGGCGCCGCCGACCACGCCCTGATGATCGACTGCAGGAGCCTCGAAACCCGGCTCGTGCCCATCGACACGCGTGCCCGCATCGTGGTTGCCAATTCCATGGTCCACCATGCCCATGCCGGGGGCGAATACAACAAGCGCCGCGCCTCATGCGAGGAGGGCGTCGCCGAGCTCGCGCCGGCGATCGGCGGCACCATCACCGCCCTGCGCGACATCACGCCGGAACAGCTCAAGGCCCGCAGGCATCTTCTGTCGGAAGAGACCTGGCGCCGCTGCCGCCACGTCGTCACCGAGAATGCCCGCGTGCTCGACGCGGCGGAGGCGTTGGAACACGGCGACCTCGAAGGTTTCGGCGCCCTGATGGACGCCTCGCATGTCTCGATGCGCGACGATTTCGAGATCACCTGTCCCGAGATCGACACGCTGGTCGAGATCGGCCGCCGACAGCAGGGCTGTTATGGCTCGCGCATGACCGGCGGCGGCTTCGGCGGCTGTACTGTCAGCCTTGTCGCCACCGACAGGGTCGAAAGCTTCATCGCCGCCGTCGCGGCACAATACGAGGCGGCGACCGGCCTGAAGCCGACGATCTTCGCCTGTTCGCCGATGGCGGGCGTCGGCCCGCTTGCCCCCTGATCCCACGGACAGACCCATGAACATGTTTGCAGACCATCCTCACCGTCGTTTCAACCCCCTGACCGGCGAATGGGTGCTGGTCTCCCCGCACCGGGCCAAGCGCCCCTGGCAGGGACAGACGGAAGAAGCGCAGCACCCCGACCTGCCCCCGCATGATCCGAACTGCTATCTGTGCGCCGGCAATACGAGGATGAGCGGGGCAACCAATCCCGACTACACCTCGACCTTCGTGTTCGACAACGACTTCTCGGCCCTGACGCCCGACGCACCCAACGAAACGCATGAAAGCGGCTTGCTGATCGCCCAGGGCGAATCCGGCATCTGCCGCGTCGTCTGCTTTTCGCCGCGCCATGACACGACGCTGGCGCGCATGCCGGTCAAGGACATCGAAAAGGTCGTCGACACCTGGGTCGACCAATATGTCGAACTGGGCGCACGTCCCGATATCGGCCAGGTGCAGATCTTCGAGAACCGCGGCACGGTGATGGGCTGTTCGCAGCCGCACCCGCACGGCCAGATCTGGGCCAGCCGGCACCTGACCAACGAGATGATCAAGGAGACGGCGAACCAGCATGCCTATTACGACAAGCACGGGCGCAATCTGCTCGTCGACTATCTCGCCCAGGAGTTGAAGGCGGAGGAGCGCATCCTTTATCAGAACGCCAATTTCGTCGTGTTGGTACCCTATTGGGCCATCTGGCCCTTCGAGACCATGGTGCTGCCGAAATGGCCGATCCGCTCGATGGACGAGATGACCTCGGCGGAGCGGCTGACCCTGGCCGAGGCCTTGAGCTTCATCACCATTCGCTACGACAATCTGTTCAAGACGAGTTTCCCCTATTCCATGGGCTTCCACCAGCAGCCGACCGATGGCGGCGACCATCCCGAATGGCAGATGCACGCCCATTTCTATCCGCCGCTTCTGCGATCGGCGACGGTGAGGAAGTTCATGGTCGGCTTCGAAATGCTCGGCACCCCGCAGCGCGACATCACCGCCGAACAGGCGGCCGAGCGCCTGAGGGCCCTGCCGGGGGTGCACTATCTCGAAGAGGCGTGAAACCTTTCGCGTTTTAGCTGAAGTGAACGCCTCATTGACCTCTCCCTTTGGGGGAGAGGTCGGGCCGCAGCAGAGCGAAGG
>CAZKTH010000064.1:0-13110 GCA_964555575.1 uncultured Devosiaceae bacterium
GCCTTCGGAGGGCAGCGCTCTATCCAGCTGAGCTACGGGTGCCTGAACCTGCCCCGGCAGCAGAACCGCCGAGGTTGCGGCGCAAACTAGTCGAAGCTGTCGAATCGCGCAACCGAAAGCGGAAACGCCCGATCCTGAATCGACCGCCCCTCAGATCCGGTCGAGATAGGTCCTGTATTCGACGTCGCTGACCATCTCGGACATGGTCCTGATCTCGGCGCGGCGGCAGGCGGCATAGACCCGGCGATAGTCGCGGCCGTAAATGTCGGCCGCCGCCGCCGAGCGGGCGAAGCCTTCGACGGCCCGGTTCCAGGTCTGATGCAGCTTGTGGCGCGGCTGCCCCCCTTGCTCGGCCGGAAAGCCGGGATCGAGCCCGTCCCTCAGACCCAAAAGCATGCCGCCGAGCACTCCGGCAAGGGCCAGATAGGGATTGGCGTCCGAACCCGAAACCCGGTGTTCGAGCCGCGCGCCCTGGCCGGCGATCTCGGGGATGCGGACGCTGGCTCCGCGGTTGTCGACGCCCCAGTCCGGAACGGTCGGGGCATAGGAGCCCGGAGCGAAACGCCGGTAGGAATTGTAGTGCGGCGCGAAAATCGCCTGCAGTTCGCGCATGGTCGACAGCGTGCCGCCAATGGCCTGCAAAAGGGGCGGCGACGGCTTGTCGTCATCGCTCGCAAAGATGCTGCTGCCTTCCGCATCGATCAGGGAAACATGGATGTGCATGCCGGAACCGGTTTCCAGGCCGTAGGGCTTGGGCATGAAGGTCGCTTCGAGCCCGTGCTTGCCGGCAACGCCCCAGACGACGCGCTTGAACAGGATGGCATGATCGGCGGCGGCGAGCGCATCGGGAACGTGGCGGAAATTGATCTCGAACTGGCCGGGGCCGAATTCGGCGGTCACGGTGTCGGCGGGAATGCCGAGGGCGTCGCAGCCATTGCGGATGTCCCTGAGCACGTGTTCGAGCTCGGTCATCACCTCCAGGTCATAGAGCTGGGAATCGCTGGTGCCCGAAGGCGGCACCGGCGGAGCGCCCGGCGCCGACCGCTTCCTGAACAGGTAGAACTCGAGCTCCAGGGCGACGACAGGCGTCAGTCCCTTTTCGGCGAAACGCGCGACAATGGCGGCAAGTCGCTGGCGCGGATCGTAGACGCAGCCGACCCCCGGCGCGGTTTCGAGCGTCATCAGCACCTGCGCCACCGGCGTTTCGGACCAGGGCAGGCGCCTGAGGGTGCGCATGACCGGAATGCCGAATCCGTCCGGATCGCCCGAGGCGAGCGCCAGTTGCGTCTCCTCGACGTCGCGCCCCCAGATATCGAGGGCATAGGAGGAAACCGGCAGCCTGACCTCGCCCCTGATCAGCTTCAGGGCGCCTTCCGGCGGCAACCATTTGCCGCGGAAGATCCCGTTCATGTCGGGAAACAGCAATTCGATCCGTTCCAGATCGGGATTCTCGGCCAGAAACGACACAAGCAGGGCCTCGTCGCCCGGCTGTTCATGCGCAGACATTGTTGGACCTTTGGCGCAATCGCTTGCGTTGAGGGAAACAGGGAGGCTAGCAGAGGCATCCGATCCGCGCCAGTTTCCCGGAAAAACAACGTCTTCGCCTGCGGCATAAAAGTAAGGTACGTACACAAATGTCGCGGCTCGCAAGCTATCTTGCAAAGCGCCTGTCAAGGAAAATAATCTCCTGTGACGCGTGTGAGCCGAACCGCCAGACGGAGACCCGACGATGAGTCACGAGGAAATGCAGAAGTTGGTTGCGCTTCTGCCAGCCCATCTGAGGGCCTGGCTCGGTGGACACGATATCGAGGAGGTCGAGACCGTCGTGCCGGACATGGTCGGCATCGGCCGCGGCAAGGCCATGCCGGGGCGCAAGTTCATCCAGCAGCGGCATATGTATCTGCCGACCTCGATCTTCTTCCAGACCATCACCGGCGCCTATGCCGAACCCAACATTCCCAATGCCTGGGCCGAAAGCGATCTCATCTTCATGCCGGACCTTTCGACCGCCCGCGCCGTGCCCTGGACCTCCGACGTCACCATCCAGGTGATCTGCGACGTGCTCAACCAGGACGGTACGCGCAACCCGCTGGCGCCGCGCAACGTCCTCAAGCGCGTGCTCGATCACTACGCCGCCGAGGGCTGGAGGCCGCTGGTGGCGCCGGAAATGGAATTCTATCTGACCAAGCCCAACGTCGATCCCGACATGCCGATCGCGCCGCCGATCGGCCGCACCGGCCGCCGGGGCGTCGGGCGTCAGACCTATTCGATCTCGGGGGTGGACGAATATCCGGACGTGGTCGACGACATCTACGATTTCGCCGAGGCGCAAGGGCTCGAGATCGACACGGTGATGCAGGAAGGCGGTGCCGGCCAGCTCGAGATCAATCTCAACCACGGCGATCCCGTCGACCTGGCCGACCAGGTCTTCATGTTCAAGCGCACCATCCGCGAGGCGGCCTTGAGGCACGATTGCTACGCCACCTTCATGGCCAAGCCGATGGAGGGCGAGCCGGGCAGCGCCATGCACATCCATCAGTCCGTCGTCGACATCAGGACCGGCAGCAACGTCTTCAACGACGCCAATGGCGAGCCGACCAATCTGTTCCACGGCTTTCTCGGCGGCCAGCAGAAATATCTCAACGCCGCCGTCTGCATTCTCGCCCCTTACGTCAATTCCTACCGGCGGATGGTGCCGGGCGCCTCGGCGCCGATCAATCTCGAATGGGGCACGGACAACCGCTCGACCGGCTTCCGCATTCCGATCTCGAAGGCCGAATCGCGGCGGATCGAATGCCGTGTCGTCGGCATGGACGCCAATCCCTATCTCGCCATGGCGGCATGCCTGGCCTGCGGCTATCTCGGCATGAAGGAAGGCCTCAAACCGCGTCCACCGGTTGCCAGCGATGCCGGCGAGCTGCCACACGAACTGCCGCATGACGTGCTCGAAGCCCTACACCTGTTCGAAGCCGAGCCCAAGCTGCAGGCGCTGCTCGGCGACCAATTCAGCCAGCTCTATATCGCCATCAAGCGCGCCGAGCACAACGAGTTCCTGAGGGTCATCAGCCCTTGGGAGCGCGAGCATCTGATGCTGAACGTCTAGAGCGGCGCGCGTTCAAGTTGAATCGCTTTGCCGCTCCATGCTTTTGTTGTCGCATCCTTCGGACCTCAGATCGCGCCCCCGGCACGATCTGTCCCTTCGGGTCGATCCTCGGTTGGCGCAAAACCGGGACCCACCTTTGCGCACGATGTTCTAGCGCGTTTCGAGGTGAGGCGGACGCCGATCGGCCGCCGGAGACGCGACATACAAACAGCCGGGGTCGTCGAGCGATTCTTGCGAAAAGCGAAACGAGTCCAGGGCACTCCCGAACCCACAAGGCCCAATGCCATGCCGCCCCTTTCCAACCACCCCTCGACCGCCGAATTGCAGGCGCTCGATGCCGCCCATCACCTGCACCCCTTCACCACCGCCAACGCCCTCAACAGCAAGGGCGCCCGCATCATCACCCGTGCCGACGGCGTCTGGCTGACCGACAGCGACGGCAAGCGCATGCTCGACGCCATGGCGGGGCTGTGGTGCGTCAATATCGGCTATGGGCGCAAGGAACTGGCCGAGGTGGCCAAGAGGCAGATGCTGGAGCTGCCCTATTACAACACCTTCTTCCAGACGGCGCATCCGCCGGTCATCGCCCTGGCGGCACGGATCGCCGAACTCATGCCGGGCGATCTCAATCACGTCTTTTTCGCCAGTTCCGGCTCGGAGGCCAATGACACCAACATAAGGCTGGTGCGCAGCTACTGGGCGGCGCTGGGCAAGCCGGACAAGAAAATCATAATCTCGCGCAAGAACGCCTATCACGGCTCGACCATGGGCGGCAGCTCGCTCGGCGGCATGAGCCCGATGCACCAGCAGGGCGGACTGCCGATCCCGGGGATCGTTTATATCGACCAGCCCTATTGGTGGGGCGAGGGCGGCGAGACGAGCCCGACCGAATTCGGCATCGCCCAGGCGCGTCAGCTCGAGCAAACCATCGATCGTCTGGGCGAGGACAGGATCGCCGCCTTCATCGCCGAGCCGATCCAGGGCGCCGGCGGCGTCATCATCCCGCCCGAGAGCTACTGGCCGGAAATCTCCCGTATCTGTGCGACACGCGACATTCTGCTGATCGTCGATGAAGTCATCACCGGCTTCGGGCGCACCGGCAACTGGTTCGGCACCGAGACCTACGATCTCAAACCCGACATCGTCACCATCGCCAAGGGCCTTTCGTCCGGCTACCAGCCGATCGGCGGCTCCGTCATCTCGGACAGGATCGCCGAGGTCATCGGGGCGATCGAGTTCAACCACGGCTATACCTTCTCCGGCCACCCGGTGGCGGCGGCGGTCTCGCTGGAAAATCTCAGGATTCTCGACGAGGAAGGGATCGTCACCCGCGTGCGCGAAACGACCGCCCCCTATTTGCGCAAGCGCTGGGCCGAACTGGCCGGACATCCGCTGGTCGGCGAGGCGCGGATGAAGGGCATGATGGGGGCGATCGAACTGACCCCGGACAAGACTGCAAGGGCCAGATTCGCCGGCGAGCAAGGCAAGGTGGGGCTCCTCACCCGCGAGATCTCGTTCGCCAACGGCCTGATCATGCGCCATGTCGGGGACAAGATGATCATCTCGCCGCCGCTTGTCATCTCCGAGGGCGAGATCGATGAACTGATCACCCGTGCATGGACCTGCCTCGACCTGGCCGAGGCCGAGGTGCGCAAAGAAGGCCTGATGGTCTCCAAATAGGACGCAACAAATGAACCTGCTCGATGTAAACGGGGCGGCCGGCGTTTATCCGAATTCCTATTACGCCGCGACCGCCGAAACGCTGACGCCCTTCGCGCCGCCCGAGGGCGACATCGAGACCGAAGTCCTCGTTGTCGGGGGCGGCTATTGCGGCCTTTCCGCCGCCCTGCACCTTGCCGGAGCCGGAAAGCAGGTGACGCTGATCGACGCCCAGCGCGTCGGCTGGGGTGCTTCGGGGCGCAATGGCGGCCAGCTCCATTCCGGACAGCGCCTCGATCAGATGATGCTCGAAAAGATGCTCGGGCCGAAGCCGGCGCGTGTCCTGTGGGACGTCGCCGAAAGCGCAAAAACACTGGTCAGGAGCCTGATCGCCCAGCACCAGATCGATTGCGACTACGCCCCCGGCATTGTCATTGCCGACCACAAAAGGCGCTTCGTTGCGGACACCGAGCTTTATGTCGATTATCTCAGGACCGTCTATCACTACGATCGCATCAGCTTTCTGGACGACAAGGAACTGTCCGACAGGATCGGCACCGATGTCTATCACGGCGGCTCGCTCGACTGGGGCGCCGGGCATCTCAATCCGCTGAAATACGCCCTCGGGCTGGCGCGGGCGGCCCGCGATGCCGGCGTGACCATCCACGAACGGACCCGCGCCCTCGCCGTCGAGCGGGGCAAGCCGGTCCGGGTGCTGACCGATCACGGCACCATCACCGCCAACCGTCTGCTTGTTGCCGCCAATGGCTATCTTGGCCTGCTGGTGCCGGAAGTGGCCGAACATGTGATGCCGATCAATTCCTATATCGCGGCGACCGAACCGATGGGCGAAGCGCGGGCACGGGCGCTGATCCCCGACAATGTCGCGGTGGCGGATTCGCGTTTCGTGGTGAACTACTACCGGCTCTCTCCCGATCACCGCATGCTTTTCGGCGGACGGGAGAGCTATGGTTACAAGGATCCGGCCGACATTGCCGGCGCCGTCCGCAGGCGCATGCTTTCGATCTACCCGCAGCTTGAGGATCTCAGGATCGAGTATGACTGGGGCGGCACGCTCGGCATCACCATGAACCGCATGCCGTATCTGATGCGGCTCGACGACAACATCCTCAATGCTTCGGGCTTTTCCGGCCACGGCGTCGCCATGGCAACCATGGGCGGCGCCCTGATGGCCGAAGCGCTCAAGGGCCGTCCGGAACGGTTCGATGCCATGGCGGAGGTGCCGAGCCACCGGTTTCCCGGCGGCACCAACCTGAGGCAACCGCTGCTCATTCTCGCCATGCTGTTTTACGCCTTCCGGGACAGGATCTGACCCCGATGATGGACAAACCCCTTGTCGCCGTGATCGGCTGCAACCGCATCGTCGAAGGCGAACCGACCCAGACGGTCAAGATGCGCTATGTCGCAGCGCTCATCGAGGAGGCGGGCGCGGTGCCGCTGGTCGTGCCGAGTGTGGGGCGGCCCGAGGATGCCGCGGCGATCGTCGCCCGTGTCGATGCCGTGCTGCTGACCGGCTCGGCCTCCAATATCGCGCCGCGGGCCTACGGGGCGGCGGACGGGCGCGAGCCTTTCGATCCGAATCGCGACCGCACCGCCTTCGCTCTCATCAAGGCGGCGCGGCATTTCGGCGTACCGGTCGTCGGCATCTGCCGCGGCCTTCAGGAAATCAATGTCGCGCTCGGCGGCAGCCTCAGCGACGAACGAGACACCGGTACCGCACTGCATCACGGCGCGGACGATGCCGATCTGGAGACGATGTTCGCCTTTTCCCATGAGGTGATGCCGGCGCCGGCCTCGCTTCTCGCCCGTATCGCCGGCTCCGCTTCCCTCACGGTCAATTCCGTGCACTATCAGCGAATCGAGCGGCTGGGCGAGGGCCTGAGGGTCGAGGCGACGGCGCCGGACGGCACGATCGAGGCCATTGCCAGCCGCGAAACCGATCCGCTGGTCTTTGCCGTGCAATGGCACCCGGAATGGCGGCCCAAGGAGCGCCGGCACGATATCGCCTTCTGGCGCTGGCTGGGCGAAGCCGCCCGCCGCAGCATGACGCGCCGCGCCGAAAACCTGCCACCCATGCCGTGAGACGGCGGGCATTCTTCGGTTTCAGGTTTTGACTGGCTCCAACACCTCTTGCTTCGGGGAAAAGGTGAAAGAGGCGCTGCTTCCACCAAAACGTGAAACGCCCTGGAGCAAAATGCGTTCTGATGGAATCAGAACGCATGCTCACTCTCTTTGTGGTCGCATCGTTTCTTGCGAAAAGCCGGGATCCACTTTTCGCACGATGCTCTAATGAACGGTGACGAGAACGACGGGCTGTTCTTCGAGCCAGGACTGCAGCGAATCCTCGCTGTCGGTGACGAGAATCGGCCTGCCATCGGCCGACATCACCAGGATGAAGTGTTCACCCATATCCTCGACCTGTGCCTCGGGCACCAGACGAGCGAGCGCGTCACCGTCGACCTGGCGGGCAAAAACCACGGTTTCAAGCCCGAGTGCCGCGAATTGCTCGGCGCTCATCAGCTTGAGCGGATGCGCACCGGGCGGTGCGCCGATGTTCACTGGCTTGTCGGTGGGCTTGTCGTGCATGGCACTAACTCCTTGTCGGCCCCGACCCCAACAGGGGCAAATGGGCACCGGCCACGAGATATGTTACCTGACAATTCAAGAATTCACCTTGATCTCGATCTTGCGGGCGATGCGGGCGGCGACCGGCCGTTCGATATGGACGGTCAACAGCCCGTCGCAAAGATCGGCGCCGGAGACCCGCATGCCTTCGGCAAGCAGGAAACAGCGCTGGAACTGGCGAGTGGCAATGCCGCGATGTAGAAACTCGCGTTCCGGCCTGTCCTCGGCCCGCCCCTTGACCTGAAGCTGGTTGTCCTCGACCACGACCTCGATTTCCCTGTCGGAAAAACCGGCCACGGCGATGGCGATGTCGAAATGCTCGCCGCCGTCCTGGAGACGGACGCGCTCGATATTGTAGGGCGGGTAGCCGTCGGCGGTCTTGTTGAGGCGATCGAGCTGTGCCTCGAAGGCTTCAAAGCCCAGAAGAAAGGGCGAGGAAAACATCGAAACGCGCGTCATCACATCGGTCCTTGCGTCAAGCAACACGGTTTGATTTGCCGGCCCGCTTGTCGGCACCGGCAGAAGTCCTAAGATATGGGGTGCGCGTATGCGCGGTTCAAGTCGGAGGCAGATGGAGGTCCGATGCCCGTCACCAAGGCTGCGCCCGGCTTTTCCGTCATCATGCCGGCCTATCGGGCCGAAACAACAATCGTCCGCGCCGTCAAAAGCGTGCTCGGCCAGACCCATCCGGGATGGGAATTGCTGATCGTCGCCGACGACGACGCCAACTACGAGGCCGTGCTCGGCCGGGCCGGAGCCGCCGACAAACGCATCAGATATTTCGCCACGGGCGCCGTTGGTTCCGGCTCGCCGCCGGCGCGCAATCTCGGCCTCGACCAGGCCCGCCACGCCCTTTCGGCCATTCTCGACGCCGACGACGCCATGGCGCCGGACAAGCTCGCCCGCGCCCGCATGCAGCTTGAAACCCACGGCATCGTCTCGTCGGCTCTCAGGATCGAAAGCGCCGACGGCAGGGTGCTCAGGACCGTCGGCGCCGGTCCCGATCGTGTTCTGGATCCGGGAACCTACAAATTCGTCAATTTCTCGATGGATTCGATGCTGGTCTACGACCGCAAGCGCGCCGATCCGCGCTTCGACACCGGCTTGCCCTGCCTGACCGACATCGACTTCCTGCTGCGTCTGCTCGAGAAAAACGAGACGGTTTTTCACCTCGGCACACCGCTTCACGTCTACGCCAAGCAGCCGGGTTCGGTTTCCAACAAGCCCGGTGCCGGCGCGGCGATGATGGCGACCAAGCACCTGCTTCTGGATCGCCTTGGTTCCGGAGCCTATCCGCTGGCGATGCCGCAAGGCGTGAAAGGGCTGACCCGGTTCTTCGAAATCTCGCTCGCCGCCGAGCAAAGCTACGGGGCAAGGCTGGTGGAAAATCCCGATCTCCTGTTCGAGGATCATCTCGAACCGATGCTGCCCGGCAATCCGGATGGGGACTGATTCAGCCGCCGGCCAGTTCGATCAATCTGAGCACGGTGTTCCAGTTGCGGCTGGTCACATGCGGGTCGAAAGGCCTGCCCACCCTGTCCAGGCCGTCGCCGAAACGTCCGCCTGGCTGGCGATAGACGATGGCGAAGAACTCGCGGGGAGTCGTTGCAACGATCCTGTAATTGCCGGCGATCTCGAGCGGCACGGCGAGCCTGTCGATCTCCGGTCTGCCGAGGAAATAGGCGTAAAGCTTCTGGTTGTCGTTCTCGGCCGCCTCGCCGAACGGGGCGGCGTCGCGCAAACCGGTCAATTCGTCGAGGGCGCGGATGATCGTCGGCACCTCGAAGCCGAAACGGGCCGCCAGCCCGGTTTCGATCCGCTCGACAAGTCCGTCCGCGGTGGAGCAGAACACGACATTGCCGCTGGCGATCAGGGTGCGCGCGTCGGCAAAGCCCATTTCGACGAAAGCCCGGCGCAGATCGTCCATCCTGATGCGGCGTTTGCCGAGATTGATGCCGCGCAGCAGCGCGATCCTGACAGCGCTCACGATTTCCGGGCGCTCGCCAGCGGCACGATCTTGGCCTCGCCGACGGAACGATTTTCGTCGACCATGTCAAACAGCGCCTGACGTGCCACCGCACTGTCCTGCGCCTTCAGCGCCGCCGCGATCCGCGCCAGATCGGCGGTGATGTTGGTGCGGGCACCATCGAAACTGGTGGTGCGCATGATCTTGGGCTGGCGGGTCGGCGTCACGGCCATGGTGTCGTAGAACAACTCCTCATAGAGCTTTTCTCCCGGCCGGGTGCCGACGGTGACGATCTCGATATCGCCCTCGGGCTGGTACTCGTCGCGAACCGTCAGGCCGGCAAGCTTGATCATCTGTTCGGCCAGGGCCCTGATGCGGACCGGTTCGCCCATGTCGAGCACGAAAATGTCGCCGCCCTGGCTGAATCCGCTCGCCTGCACGATCAGTTCGGCCGCCTCGTGGATCGACATGAAATAGCGGGTCATCCTGTCGTCGGTCAGGGTCACCGGGCCGCCGGCGGCGATCTGCTCCTTGAACAGCGGAACGACCGAGCCGTTCGACCCGAGGACATTGCCGAAGCGGACGGCGCAGAATTTCTGGTTCCGGCCGAGTACCGCCGTCTTCTCGGCGATTTCGCGCACGATCATTTCGGCGGCGCGCTTGGTCGCACCCATGACATTGGTGGGCCTGACCGCCTTGTCGGTCGAAATCAGCACGAAGCGCTCGACCCCCGCGTCAAGGGCGGCCGCGGCGATCGTTGCCGTACCGAACACGTTGTTGCGGATGCCTTCGAGGGAATTGGCCTCGACCATGGGCACATGCTTGTGGGCGGCGGCGTGGAAGACCATCTGCACCGCGTGCTCCTTGAAGACCCGCTCGACGAGCGGCGCATCGGCGACCGAGCCGAGCACGGGAACGATCTTCGTGTCCGTCGCCTGACGCAATTGCCGGTCGATCTGATAGAGGGCGAATTCGTTCTGCTCGAGGATGATGAGTTCGCGCGGCTTCCACTTGACGAACAGCCGGCACAACTCGGATCCGATCGATCCGCCGCCACCGCTGACGAGAATGGCGCGGTCTTCGATGACGCCGCGCATCAGGGCCTGATCCGCCGGCACCGCCGAGCGTCCGAGCAGGTCGTCGATGTCGATCTCGCGCATCTGCGAGATGAGATAGCGGCCGGTGGCAAGGTCGGACACGGCCGGCACGACCCTGACCCTTGCATGCAGTTCGGTGAGGTTCCTGATGATCTCGGCCCGACGTGCCGAAGAGATCGAGGGCATGCACAAAACGATCTCGTTCGCGCCGGTTTCCTGCATCAGCTCCCTGAGATAACCGGACGGATAGACGCGAATGCCGGCGACGTCGCGACCGACAAGCCCGGCATTGTCGTCGATGAACCCGACGACGGCCGCGGCCCGCTCCCGCCGCAACACATCCGCCATCACCGCGCCGGTGTGGCCGGCTCCGTAAAGGATCAGGCTGTCCCTTCTGCGCCTTCTCGATGTCGGCATGTGCAGCAGATATTTGATGGCGAAGCGGCTGCCTCCGACCAGGGCAATGGCCAAAAGACCGTAAATCAGGGTCACCGAACGCGGAATCACCGTCAGGCGGGCCAGCTCGAGGATGAAGATCACGCCGATCCAGGCGAAGGTGGCGAACAGCACGGCCCGGGCGATGGTCCAGAAGGCGTGTTCGGGCAGATAGCGGATGACGGCGCGGTAAAGCCCCATGAAGGCGAAGAACGGCACGGCGACGGCCGGGGCGAGCAGGATCGCGGCATACTGGTGCGGGGTCGGCACGACCCATGTCCCGAGCCGGATCGAAAACGCCAGCCACACCGCGAAGGACAACATGACGACATCGAGGCCGACCATGATGGCGCGCTTTTCGGCCCACGACATCGCCGCCACCATCTGCTGGAGCCTGCTGCGCAGGCGCGCGATTCGTATCGCTGTGCGTTTTGAAACCGTCATGGATGAAGCAGCTTATTAGGCTGAAAATACGTCACCGGGGTGACACCGCATCACCAGCCTGACGTCCGAACGCGGCTTTGTCCACCGCAATCCGCCAATTGCATCAAATTGCGGAAAACTGCGATGGTGCCCTGGAGAAGACTCGAACTTCCACTTCCATACGGAAACTAGCACCTGAAGCTAGCGCGTCTACCAATTCCGCCACCAGGGCACGGACCG
The DNA here is from genome assembly GCA_964555575.1 of uncultured Devosiaceae bacterium. Classification (GTDB taxonomy): domain Bacteria; phylum Pseudomonadota; class Alphaproteobacteria; order Rhizobiales; family Devosiaceae; genus JAHJQZ01. Next base: position 11,570 of record CAZKTH010000064.1, read on the forward strand.
GACTGCCCCGGTCAGTGCGGCGCTCTCACTAGGACGGGCCAATTCTCTTGTCAATTGCCAATCCTTCGCCGCCGGTGCTGCGCACTGTCGCGCGTCTGGCCAACCCTGCTCGACAAGCCCGGCGTCAAACGCTAAGAACCCGGACGGTTCTGGCGGTGTGGCGCCTGTTTGTCCGAATGGCCCGGCGCCCAGAAATTTTTGCGTTTCCGAACGGCGATCCATCATCGGCTGCGCCCGGAAACGCTCTACGGAGCGAGGCGATACGCTATGCATGACGGCGACAAGGGCTTGGTGACCATTTTCGGCGGTTCCGGTTTCATCGGAAATCATGTCACCCAGGCGATTGCCCAACTCGGCTACCGGGTCCGGGTCGCCGTCAGGCGTCCCGATCTTGCCGGCGAAGTCAGGATGTTCGGCGTTCAGGGCCTTGTGCAGCCGGTTCAGGCCAATCTGCGGAACCGCGATTCCGTCTTCCGGGCCGCCGCCGGCGCCGACATCGTCATCAATCTGGCCGGGATCCTGCACGAATCGCGACGCCAGCGCTTCGTGGCGGTCCATTCCACCGGCGCCGGGTACGTCGCCGAAGCCGCCGCCGCCATCGGCGCCAGGGCCCTCATCCACATGTCGGCGCTCGGGGCCGACGCGGAGTCCCCCAGCAGCTATGCCCGCTCCAAGGCGCTCGGCGAAGCCGAAGTGCTCAAGGCCTTTCCCGGGGCGGTGATCCTGAGGCCGTCGCTGGTCTTCGGGCGCGACGACGGTTTCTTCAACCTTTACGGAGAGATCGCGCGCCTCACGCCCATCGTGCCGGTGATTGGCGGCAACTCGCGCTTCCAGCCGATCCATGTCGGCGACGTCGCCGCCGCCGTCGCGGCGGCGGTCAAGGGTGCGGCCAGGCCCGGCACGATCTACGAGCTCGGCGGACCGGATGTCGCGACCATGCGGGCGCTGATCGAACGGATCCTTGCCGAATCCGAACGCCGGCGCGTGCTGATGCCGGTTGCGCCCTCATTGGCCAAACTCATGGGCAGCATCGGCCAGTTGAGCCCGTGGAAGCTGTTCACTGCCGATCAGGCGGTGCTGCTTCAGGCCGACAATGTCGTCTCCGAGGCGGCCATCGCCGAAAAGCGCACCGTCGCCGACCTCGGTATCGCCCCGACCGCCATGGAGGTCGTGCTGCCGACCTATTTGTGGCGCTTCCGCCGGCACGGCCAGTTCGACCGCGCCAAGGCGTGATCGAGGCGCACAAGGCCCTCATCCTGAGCCTGTCGAAGGACGAGGGCCCAAAGCTCAGTGCATGAAGAACAGCGCGATCAGTCCGCCGCCGCCGACGAGGATGCGCCACCAGGCGAAGAACGCGAAGCCGTAGCTTCTGACGAAGTCCAGCAGATAACGGACGACGACGATGGCGACGACCAGCGCCACCACGAAGCCGACGGCGATCTCGAAGCCGCCGCCGCCATGAAGGATCATGTCGGAATTCTTGTAGAAATCGTAGCCGAAGGCGCCGAACATGATCGGCAGGGCGATGAAGAAGGTGAATT
>CAZKTH010000065.1:0-13069 GCA_964555575.1 uncultured Devosiaceae bacterium
CCCGCGACCGCTGGTCCGACAAGGTGCAGGGGATCGACGCCGGCGCCGACGACTATGTCGCCAAGCCCTTCCACATGGAAGAAGTGCTGGCGCGGCTGCGGGCGCTGGTGAGGCGCGCCGCCGGTCATGCCAGCAACGAGATCACCGCCGGCGCCGTCCGGCTCGACGCCAAATCCGGCAAGGTAACGGTCGGCGGCAAGGCGGTGCGGCTGACGGCGCACGAGTTCCGGCTTCTGAGCTATCTGATGCTGCACAAGGGCGAGGTGGTCTCCCGCACCGAACTGACCGAACACATGTACGATCAGGATTTCGATCGGGATTCGAACACCATCGAAGTCTTTGTCGGCCGCCTCAGGAAAAAGCTTCCGGAAGACTGCATCATGACGGTGCGTGGCCTCGGCTATCAGATCAAGGCCGATTAGGACGAATTTTCCGGTGCGCCGCAGTTCCATCTCCTTCAATGTCTTCGCCATTTCCGCCCTGTGGCTGATCGTCGCCCTGGTGGCGACGGCCTTTCTTTTGAGCGAACTCTATTCGCGGGCGCTCGATACCAGCCTCAACGAAACCCTCGATTTCCAGATCGAATCCCTGGTCGGGCTGGCGCTCGAAAACGGTCCCGCAAACGTCCAGGGCTCGGCGCTCGGCGATCCGCGCTTCACCCGGCCCGCTTCGGGCTGGTACTGGCAGATCGCACCGGCCAAGACCGGCAAGCCGGTGTCCTTTTCGGAATCCCTGGTCGGCTCGGTGCTCCTCGATACCGGCAAGAAACCGGCGCTCGGCGGCCGCGAGACCGTCAATTCCCGCGATGCCTTCGGCACCCGCATCCGCGTCGTTTCCCGCCGTATCGCCATTGACGGCGTCCCCTATGATTTCGAGGTGACCGGCAATCTCGACGAGATCTATGCCCTGGTCGACGATTTTCGTGGTCAGGCCTTCGTCGTGCTCGGCGCGGTCGGCGCCATGCTGGCGGCAATGAGCGCCCTGGTCGCCCGTTTCGCCCTGAGACCTGTGACACAGCTTCGCCGTGCGCTCGAAAAGGTGCGCGAGGGTGAGGCCGAGAACGTCACCGGCACCTATCCGGTCGAACTGGCGCCCCTGGCCGAGGAGATCAACGAGCTGTTGCGCTCCAATGTCGAGATCATCGAACGGGCCCGCAATCAGGTCGGCAATCTCGCCCATGGCCTCAAGACCCCGCTGGCGGTGCTGCGCAACGAAGCGGCGGGCAAGCGCACCGCGCTGGCACGCATCGTCCTGAGCGAAAGCCAGAAGATGAGCGAACTGGTTGCCACCTATCTCGACCGGGCAAGGCTGGCGGGGCGCACCGCCGTGGTCGGTCGGCGCACCGATACCGGCACGGTCCTCACCCGGCTGGTGAGGGTCATGGAGAAGATCCACCCGGATCGCCGTGTCACGCTGCTGCTGCCCGAAGCCGGCGCGCCCTGGTTCCGGGGCGAGGAATCCGATCTCGAGGAAATGGCCGGCAACCTCATCGACAACGCCTGCAAATGGGCCAGGTCCGAGGCGCGGGTAAGTGTCGGAACTGCCAACGCCATGCTCGAAATCGCCATTGCCGACGACGGCCCCGGCCTTAGCGAAACCGAGCGTCAGGCGGCAATGGGGCGCGGCGTCCGGCTCGACGAAAAAACACCCGGTTCCGGCCTTGGTCTCGACATTGCCACGGAGCTCGCCCAAGTCTATGGAGGAACGCTCAAGCTTGGGCAAGCCGATCTCGGCGGTCTCGAGGCGGTGCTTGTACTGCCGACGGCGCGGTCGCAAAGGGCTTGAGGCCGGAAGTCCGTGCCTTCAGGGCGCGGACAGGGGGCGGTCGCCCGAGTCGTCGCAAAGCGTGCGTTGAGCCAATTTGGGCACAATTGCCGTGTAGTTCCGAAAGAACAGAAAGGCTCGCGCATGAAAATGTTCCGTTTCGGCCTGTCGGCTGCGCTGCTGCTGACGCTCGCCGCCTGTTCGAGCGCGCGCATGGGCACCGTGACGCCGCTGGCGCTGGCGCCCGAGCCGGCCAAGGTGACGGCGGCGGCGCTTCAGGCCACCGATATCAGCCAGTTCGTCGATCCCAGGGCCCTCAGCGTCATGTCGGATCAGGAAAAAGCCGAGGCGGCCAGCGCCCAGTTCTACGCCCTGCAATTCGGTCGACCCGGCGCGCCGCGCCGCTGGCAGGGCGATCAGGGCGATTCCGGCTCCATAAGTGTTGGCCCCTATGTCCGGGTCAATGCGCGCGACTGCCGCGAATTCACCCATGAGGTGACGACCAAGTCCGGCCAATTCAGCACGAACGGCATGGCCTGCCGGCTCGAGGGCGGCACCTGGGAAGCGATCCAAGCGGGCTGACGCCAAAACCGACCAAAGTGTACCGACGGGCTTCGGCCGGAAGCCTTTTTTTACCATCGCTGGCTAAATTGGCCGCATGCGACAGGTATTTTGTTCATATTTGATATTGCGGTCGGTTTGATGGTCAGCTTTCCCGGCATCGGCAATGCCAAGAAAACCGGCCCGGAGCCGCCCAAACACGGGCTGCGCCGCGACGACGTGGTGCAGACGGCGGGCGCGACCGCCTTCATTGCCGCCCTGGAACCGATCGTGATCGAGGAGCCGACCTATTTCACCTTCGATACCTCGATCAGTCGCAAGCATCTGACACGCTTCTGGAACTGGGCCGCGCGCGATATCGTGCCCGGCATCGAAATGAAGTTCGACGGGCTGCTCGAGGCGGGCAATGCGCTCGATGCGGCAACCGAAATCTGCCTCAATGACGTTTATGCCGGCATCAGGCGGGTGCGGGCAGAAGCTGAGGGCGACTACGATGCCGACCGCCGCATGACGATCCAGATGGGCGGCGACGAGGTGCGCGCCCGTCTCAACATCATTCTGCTGGCGATCAAGTCCCGGGTGCTGATCGACCGTGCACGCGGGTTCGCAAAGGCCATGGCCGGCCTCGGCGACGATGCCTCGCTCGGCACGGCGTTGCAGTCGCTGCCGCTCAAGGACACCGCCCTTGCCGGCCTGCTGATGCATGTCATTGTCGGGCAGACCGCTTCTCCGAGCCGGTTGATCACGGCGGCCTCGGCCGTCGCTGGAAAGGCGACCGAGGAGGCGATACGCGCGGCCGGATTTGGCCCCTTGGGCGACGCGGTGCTTGCCCATGCCCAGAACCAGCTTGCCATGCTGGCACCGACACTTGTCGGAAATGGCGACATCGACAGCGCCTGCCTCAAGCTCGATCGCTTTCACAAGCTCATGCGTTCGGTGAGCGGCTATCTCGAACTGGCGCGCAATTCGCGCTGGTCGACGATCATCGCGGAACTCACCAAACAGGCCTCCTATCGGCTCGAACCGCGGCTTCGCGAGGTCAGCGGCAGCATTGCCCAGTCGATGCGGCGCCCGCGCGACGGCTCCGACCGGTTCGATGCCGACGGTCTGCTGGCGGCTCTCAACGGCATGTATCTTCTGTCCGGCGTCCGCGAGGCGCGCGAAAGCCTGGCGCTCAACGCCCTGTTCGAGCAGATCTGGAACGAGACCGGCCAGTCGATCGAGGTTCTGGTCAAGCGCAGCCTCGACGATTTCCGCGCCAATCCCAACAACGAAGGCGCCGCCAGGCGGCTCGATACCGGCATCAAGATGGCCGAAATCCGCTTCAATACCGAATACGCCGAAGTGCTCCGGCGGGCCCGTGACATGCTTTCCAAGCGGGCCGCCAGCCCGGACATGCTGCATCTCGACTGACCCGAACACCCGGTCCGGATAGCGAGCGATCGCGCGGGAGAACCGCAAGGCCCGTCGCCGGGCGCAATGCGAGGGCACTTGCCGCTGCAACGGTTGAGGAAGGCTCCCCCATCCGCCGCTTCACGCCGACCTTTTCCCCGGGGGAGAGGTGAAGGAGCCGTCCGTTTCCCTGGACACGAATGCTGCCAGCGGTCGCGATCTGTCGCGCACCGTGACCTGGGCCGCGTCCGCAAGAGCCGATCTGACAAGCGCCGCCCGTCCGCCCGCGGGACGTTCGGCCACGATGACCCCGATGGAATCCTCGGGCCGGTCATGGCTTGAATCGGCAAAGACCAGCATGCCGGGCTCGAAGCTTCTGTCGTCCTCGGACCGCAGGGTCGCGAGCACGAGCTGGCCGTCGAAGCGTCCGGCGAGATAGGCGGGGATGTCGTCCGCTGCGGCCTCGGGCGGCCGAACCGCTTTGCGAGCCGGAACGTGGATCGGCCTGATCAGGCGTTCCTTCACCAGGGCGGCGAAATGCTCGACCGGGGTCAGGCCGGCGCGGGTCAGCGCCTCGAGCGATTCGAGATCGATCGCACCTATGGTGTTGAGTTTCCGGTCGGCCGGTCTCCGCCACCGCCTGCGGTGTCCTTGTCCGACCGTCGTCGGCATGGAAATGAAGACATTCGACGCGGCGACGAAGGCGCGTTCGCCGGTGCTGTTGAGCGGCCGCAGGGGCGGGGCTTCGGGACTTTCGACACGGTCGTCGAGCCGGTTTTCCTTGACCGGCGCCGCCGGTTCGCCAAACAGCAGCGCCACGGCCCGTTCGCCGCTGGCGCGGCAGCCATCAGCCGTCACCAGCCCGGTAACGCTGCCGGCAAGCACGACGCCGTCCTTGTGATGACTCCCATCTACTTCCGCTCCGGTTTCGCGCCATTTGAGGCCGCCGCCGAGCCGGGCCCACAGCGTCAGGCGCGGCCGCCAGCCGTCGGAGAGCACCACCGAACCGGCCGAGAACTCGGCCCGCCCCTCGCTGTTGCTGTCGTACCAGGCCAGCATGATCCTGACCGCGAGCATGCCGTCCTTGCCTGTTTCGGCCTCGGACAGGCGCGTGCCGAACTCCTGCGGCACGCCCATCGCCTTGGCGAAATCGATGAAGCGCGACTGCGCCACCGGACGGTGGTCGATCAGCCTTACGATATCGACGCCCGAATCCTTGGCCAGAAGGGCGAGGTGGTAGATGGCGTTGGTGCCGCCGGCGAACAGCGTCGGTCCCCCCGGCCAGACACCATAGGTTCCGGCGAGATGGAAGACTTCGCCCAGGCCGATGACGCCCGGCAGGCGATTGCCCGGGAAGATCGCCAGCCGGTCGGCGCAACCGGTAGCGAGAACGATGCGGGGGGTGGCGATCCGCTCGGTCGTGGTGGCGAGATCGGATCCGGTGCCGGTAACGGACAAAAGGGTGACGCCGCCGTCACCGGCATCGATGGCGCGGCAGAGTAGACGCCACTCGATGCGTTTTTCGGCGGCGATCCGGTTTTCCAGCCCGGCGACGATGTCGAGAACCGGATCTTCTCCGTCGCGATTGCCGAACAGGGCCGCGTCGCCCCCCGGCCGTCCGCGCTGTTCAACAAGGATCACCCGCTGGCCGCGCCGCGCCGCGGCGAGGGCCGCCGCCATGCCGGCGACGCCGCCGCCGACCACGACGAGATCGGCGTCACCCGCCGCTTCCGTGCCGATGCTCTCGATTTCGTCTTCAAGCAGCGGGGTGAAATCGACACCAAGATTGTCGGGAGGGCGGTTGCCGATCCGCGCCGCGAACCGCCGCAGCCGGCCGCCGCGCGTGCCGACGGTGACCAGATCGAGCCCGTCCGAGGCCGGGCACAGCGCCATCGGCACGTCGGCACCGTTCCTTTGCTGGCGGGCACGCACATGCGGGGCCAGGCGCGGCCCGAGCGCCAGCGGCACGCCGTCAATGCGACCGGCCCCCCTGACCCCTGCCGCCAGGGCGGCGCTGAGCACCGTATCGCCGGCAAAGCCGTGGATCTGGACCCCGTCGAGCCGGAAGGTCAGGGGTCGCGACCGGTCGATGGCCTGTTTGCCAAAGCCGTGGGCCGGGCCTGTCAGGCGGGCGCTCATGTCAGGCCACCTCCCAATACGCCGATATCGGTGATCCGTGACCGGCTGGAATCCGTGCTCCGGGCCGAAAACCACGCCGTTTCCCCCGTCTGCGCCGTCTCGGTGAGGAAGCGGGCAAGGGCCGGGGCAAGGAAGGGGCCGGATACGCCGAAGCCGATGGCAAGCATCGCCGCCCGCCGCGGCAGGCGCATCACGGCCGGCGCACCGTCGCGGCTCAGGAGAACCGGGAACCGGGTCCTGGCGATCACCCGCGCCGTCGTGTCGGGCGGCAGGAAGGCGCCGAGCCAGCGGACAAGATCGGAATCGTCATCGGCCGGCACGATGGCCTCGAGCCGGCCGTCGCTGCGCCCGGCGACATGTCCGCCCGTCTCGATGTCGACAAGGATGCGTCCGGCAAGGCCCGGCACCGGATCGGTCAGGAGCGCGATCCGTTTGCCTGTCGCGATCCCGGCAGGCAAGGCACCGAGGATACCGGCATGGCTTGCGTCGGTGACGATCAGCGTTCTGGCCTCGGCAAAGGTGTGCGCATAGGCGAAGCGCACCCGATTGCGACCGATCTGCAGATCCTCGGCCGTCTCGACGGCGACGACGCCGGCTTCGGAAAGCCTTGCCTTGAGGCCGGCGAAAAAGACGCGGGGCCGCAGCACCCAGATCCCTTCGGCGATGAAGCCGTAAAGGCTTGCGGTCTCCGGCAGCGGCGCGGTCACGACGCCGGCGGTGGCGAGCAGGTGGCGGGCGTGACCGGCAGCGGCTCGTCCGGGCGCGGTCAGGGCGGCGAAGGTGACGTTGCGCCGCATGAGCACCGGCTCGCCCGGACCCGAAAGCAGGCTGCGCAGATCGCCTGTGGCGGACTTAAGCAATTCAAGCGTTTCCGGATGGCTCGTCGGGCCGGGCGAAAGGGCGATGTCGCGGCTGATCTGCAACGGCCCCGGAAGCTGGCCGATAAGGCAGACCTTCCTTTTGCGGGTCCGCGCCAGCGCCAGGCTCAGCATCGCCGCGAAAGCCGAATTGCCGGCTACGGCGAAATCGAAACTCTCCTCGTTCACCTGGCTCGCCTCCGCCCTGCCGTTGCCGATATCAACAGCCTGCAGCCGCATCCTGCCAAAGAACGGTCACGCCTGCGCTTTATATTTTGCCGGATTCGGCTATTAGGAGCGCCTGCCAACGCTCCGACGGGGGGATCCGGGCAAAAAAACATGCTGGTATGGACACTTGTCATTGTGCTGACCGTGATTGCCTGCGGCTCCCTGTTGTATGCGGGCCGCATCGGGGCGGTCAACGCGGCGCCCGCCGATAGCGCGGCGGCCGATCGTGCTCATCACAGGAGTCTTCTTGACGAAATCGATCGGGAAGAGGCCGACGGACAGTTGTCGGCCGAAAACGCGAAGGCGGCGCGGGCCGAACTCGCCCGCGACGTGTTGCGCGCCAGGCGCAGCGAAAAAGGGGTGCAGCAGGCGCGCGGGTTTTCGCTGCCGGTCATGGCGCTGGCCGTTGTCGCCATTGCCGGGCTGAGCATCGGCACCTATGCGCTGATCGGTAATCCGTCCCTGCCCGACGCGCCGCTTGCCGAGCGCCCGTCGCCGAACGCCCTGCCGCCCGAAGTCGCCGCCGCCGTCAGCAAGATCGAGGCGCAGCTTTTGAAGACGCCGGACGACGTGCGCGGCTGGCAGATGCTCGGGCCGGTCTATATGCGGGTCGGCCGCTATGAAGATGCCATCAACGCCTACCGGCGCATCCGCGCCCTTGTCGGCGAAACCCCGGACACCGACACCGATCTCGCCGAGGCGCTTTCGTTCGCCAATAACGGCGTACCGACCACCGAAGCGCTGTCGTTGCTGCAAAAGGCCGCCGCAGCCGATCCCAGCCATGTACGGTCGCGTTTCTATCTGGCCGGCGAGGCGATGCGGCAGAACGATTTCGCCAGGGCCACGGAACTGTGGAAACAGGTCATCGCCCTTTCCGACGGCAGCGAAAGCTGGCGTCCCGCCGCCGACCAGGCCCTCGCCATGGCCGAAGCGAGGCTGTCGACCGCCGGCAACGCCGAAGCCCAGGGCCAGATGATCGCCGGCATGGCCGAGGGGCTCGCGACGCGGCTCGCTTCGGATGGCGGCACCATTGCCGAATGGACCCGGCTGGTGCGCGCCTATATCGTGCTCGACGACAGGCAAAAGGCGCAAAAGGCCTATGACGACGCCAAGGTCGCCTATCCCGACGCCACCGCCCGGGCCGATCTCGACGCGTTCGCCAAACAGAACGGACTGGAGTAAGCCCGCCCCATGGCAATGACCCGCAAGCAGAAGCGTCTGGCAGTGATCGGCGGCCTCGGGCTGGTGCTCGCCACCGCCGCCGGCCTGGTCCTCTGGGCCCTGACCGATCAGATCGTGTTTTTCTATTCGCCGAGCCAACTGGTCGCCAGAAACGTCGCGGTCGGGCAGGCGGTCAGGGTCGGTGGCCTGGTCAAGGACGGAAGCTGGGTCAAGGACGGCGACACCAACACCTTCATCATCACCGATGGCGAGGACGACGAGACGGTCATCTATGTCGGCATCCTTCCCGATCTCTTCCGCGAAGGGCAGGGGGTGATCGCCGAAGGCGCGCTCAGGGCGGACGGCCGCTTCATCGCCACCACGGTGCTCGCCAAGCACGACGAGAACTACATTCCCAAGGAAGTCGCCGACACCATCAAGGGCCGTGGCGAATGGCGCGCGGACACAACGACGCAATGACGATCGAGATCGGACATTTCGCCCTCATTCTCGCCGCCGCCATCGCCCTCGGCGCCGCAGTTCTCGGTCTTGCCTATTGGCGCAGCGCCCCTTGGATGACCACCTTCGCCCGCCAGGCCGCCATTTTGCAGTTCGTGCTTGTCGGCATCGGTTTTGCCGCTCTCATCCGGGCCTTCGCCACCTCCGATTTCTCCCTGGCGCTCGCCTATGCGAATTCGCATTCGCAACAGCCGCTTCTGTACAAGATCACCAGTGTCTGGGGCAATCACGAGGGCTCGGTGCTGTTGTGGATCCTGATCCTGACCCTGTTCGGCGCCGCCATCGCCGTGTTCGGCCGCAATCTGCCGCGCACGCTTCTGACCCTGGTTCTGTCGGTCCAGTCGGCGCTCGTCGCCGGTTTTTCCGGCTTCGCCCTTTTTACCTCCAATCCCTTCGCCCGGCTCGATCCGGCGCCGTTCGAGGGCCGTGACCTCAATCCGATCCTGCAGGATATCGGCCTCGCCTTGCATCCGCCGACGCTTTATGTCGGCTATGTCGGGTTTTCGGTCGTTTTCGCTTTTGCCGCCGCCGCCCTGATCTCGGGTAGGATCGACGCCGCCTGGGCCCGCTGGGTCCGACCGTGGACGCTGGCCTCCTGGCTGTTCCTGACCGTCGGCATCGCCATGGGCTCGTACTGGTCCTATTACGAACTCGGCTGGGGCGGCTGGTGGTTCTGGGACCCGGTCGAGAATGCCAGCTTCATGCCCTGGCTCGCCGGTACGGCGCTGCTGCATTCCGCCCTGGTCATGGAAAAACGCAACGCCTTGAAGATCTGGACGGTGTTCCTCGCCATCATCACCTTTTCGCTGAGCCTGCTCGGCACCTTCCTGGTCCGTTCGGGCATCCTGACATCGGTCCATTCCTTCGCCTCCGATCCGACGCGCGGCATCGTCATCCTCGTGCTCCTGGCTGTGATCATCGGCGCCGCCTTCACGCTGTTCGCCTGGCGGGCGCCGAGTCTGAAGGCCGGCGGTCTGTTCGCCCCGGTCAGCCGCGAGGGCGCGCTGGTGCTCAACAACCTGTTCCTGGCCACCGCCACCGCCGCCGTTCTCATCGGCACCCTTTATCCGCTCGTTCTCGACGCCCTGACGGGGACGGTCATTTCGGTCGGCGCGCCCTTTTTCAACCTGACCTTTGCCATCCTGATGACGCCCTTGCTGATCGTTCTGCCCTTCGGGCCGTTCCTGGCCTGGAAGCGCGCCGACCTGATCGCGGTGAGCAAACGCCTGGCCGGCGCCGCCATCGCCGCCTTTGTCGTGACGGGGGTCGTCTTCGTTTTGTCCGGCACCGAGATCTCGCTCGCCCCGCTCGGCTTCCTGCTCGGCTTCTGGGTGGCGGTCGGCGCCCTGGCCGATCTGCTCGAACGGGCGAAGATCGGCCGCGTTCGCCTCGGCGACAGCATGCGCCGCCTTGTCGGACTGCCGCGTACCGTCTGGTCGGCCGCCATCGCCCATTTCGGTCTCGGCCTGAGCGTTCTCGGCATCGTCGCCGCCACCAGCTTTTCGACCGAGAACATCACCACCTTGAAGCGCGGCGAGACCGCGATGCTTTCCGGCTATGCGGTCACCCTCAGCAACGAGCAGATCGTCGCCGGTCCCAACTACGACGCCGACCACATCACCCTTTCGGTTACTGCACCCGGCGGCGCGACGCGCGAGGTCACCTCCGAGAAGCGGGTGTATCGCGCCTCGGGCCTGCCGACGACCGAATCCGGCATCCTGACCTATGGCCTTTCCCAGCTCTATGTCGCCGTTGGCGATCCGGTGGCGGGCGGTGGCCATGTCGTCAGGATCTGGTTCAAGCCCTTCGTCACCCTGATCTGGCTCGGCGCCCTGATCATGGCCGCGGCCGGCGCCCTGTCGCTGACCGACCGACGTCTCAGGATCGGCGCCCCTTCGCGCCGCAAGGCCCGTCCGCTGGCGGAGCCGGCCGAATGAAACGCCTTCTCGCCGTCCTCATGTTCGCTCTTGCGTTGGTCGGGCCGGCCCTTGCCGTCAATCCGGACGAGCAACTCGCCGATCCGGCCCTCGAGGCGCGGGCCCGCGAGATTTCGCAGGGCATCAGGTGCCTTGTCTGCCAGAACGAGAACATCGACGATTCCAATGCCGATCTCGCCCGCGATCTGAGGCTCCTGGTCCGCGAACGGCTTGTGGCGGGCGACAGCAACGATCAGGTCCGGCAATATCTCGTCGACCGCTATGGCGAGTTCGTCCTCTTGCTGCCGCGCTTCAACTGGCACACCTTCGTCCTGTGGCTGGCGATGCCGGCGGTGTTCCTGATCGGTCTTTTTTCCATCTGGCGTTTTGCGCGGCGGCCGGCCGGACCGCCGGGGGGCGCCCTCAGCGCCGAGGAGGAACGGGTCCTCGCCGAATTGCGGAACGAGGACGACAGTTAGCGCGTGGCGATCGATCCCAGCCTTCTGCTGCCGCCCGGTCTCGATCTCTGGCCCGCCCTCGGCCTGATCCTTCTCAGTTTCTTCACCTCCGCCACGACAGCCGCCTTTTCGCTCGGCGGCGGCATGCTGTTGCTGTCGGTCATGGTCATGGTGCTGCCGGCATCGGCGCTGGTGCCGGTGCACGGCCTCGTCCAGCTCGGCTCCAATGCCGGACGGGCCATGGTGCAGCGGCGTCATGTCAACTGGCCGATCGCCATTCCGATGATCCTGGGTGCCGTCCCCGGTGCCATTGCCGGCGGCCGGCTCGTCAGCCTGTTGCCCGATTCGGCCTTCGCCCTGACCATCGGCCTATTCGTCCTTGTCACCTCCTGGGTGAGGCTGCCGAGACGGAGCGCCCATGATCCGGTGCTTCTGGTCGGCGCTGGCGCGGCGATCGGCGCCGTTGGCATGCTCGTCAGCGCCACAGGCCCGCTGACCTCGCTGTTTCTGTCCCGCAGCCCCGACCGGCGCATCATCGTTGCCACCCAGGCTGCGATCATGACCGCCCAGCACCTTTCCAAGGTTGCGGTTTTCGCTGCTCTCGGCTTTGTGATCGGACCCTGGCTGCCCCTGGTCGCGGCGATGATCGCCTCCGGCCTTGTCGGTACCGTTACCGGCAGTCATCTGCTCGAACGCCTGCCGGAGCGGACATTTCGGCTCGGACTGAAGCTCCTGCTGAGCGCAATTGCGCTCGGCCTTGTCTGGCGTGGCATTTTCTAGACAGGCGCCGCCGCATTCTCGCCCGAAACATTACCGGGTTTTAATGTCAATGAAAGGGCACGGAAAGGCCAGGCGCGTCATAAGGACGCTCCTACTGCACAAGCAGTGAGCTACGGAGAGAGATTCAATGCACAAAAGCTTTCTGAAGGGTGCGCGGCGCTGGGCGGGTGCCTCCGCTTTGGCGCTTGCCGTCGCCGTCCCCGTCATTGTCGGTTATAGTGCCATCAACCAGTCGGCGATGGCCCAGAACAGCGCTGCCACGACTGCCACCACGACCAAGGTTGCCCAGATCACCGTTCAACCGAACGCTGCCACGGCGCCGGCTTCGTTCGCCGATCTCGTCGCAGCCGTGAAGCCGGCCGTGGTCTCGATCACGGTCGATGGTTCGCAGTCGGTTTCGAGCGGCCCGCAGGGCGAGCAGTACTATTTCAACTTCCCCGATCTGCCGCCGAACAATCCCTTGAGGAAGTTCTTCGACCAGTTCGGTCAGAACGGCCCGAATGGCCCGAATGGCCCGAACAGCGGGCCTCCGACCACGCAGAAGTTCGTGGCGGCCGGATCGGGCTTCATCATCTCGGCTGACGGCTATGTCGTGACCAATAACCACGTCATCGAGAACGCCAACAAGATCACCGTCACCATGAGCAATGGCGACCAGCACGCCGCAACGCTGATCGGTGCCGATCCGCGTACCGATCTGGCCCTGCTCAAGATCGACGGCGTCAAGGACATGCCCTTCGTCACCCTGGCCGACAAGCTGCCGCGCGTCGGCGACTGGGTCGTGGCCATCGGCAATCCGTACGGTCTGGGCGGCACGGTTACGGCCGGTATCATTTCGGCCGAGGGCCGTGACATCTCCGGTTCGCAGACCGGCGACTTCCTGCAGATCGATGCGCCGATCAACCGCGGCAATTCCGGCGGTCCGGCCTTCAACATGCAGGGCCAGGTGGTCGGCGTGAACTCCGCCATCTTCTCGCCGAACGGCGGTAGTGTCGGCATCGGCTTCGCCATTCCGTCCACCATCGTCAAGCAGGTCGTCACCCAGCTCGAGAAGACCGGCCACGTGACCCGCGGGTTCCTGGGCGTCAACATCCAGGACGTGACCCACGACATCGCCAACAGCGTCGGCCTGCCGACCGCCCAGGGCGCCCTGGTCACCCAGGTCACGCCCAACTCGCCGGCGGCCGCTGCTGGCATCAAGTCCGGTGACATCATCACCGAAGTCGACGGCAAGCCGATCAACAACGCGCTCGATCTGTCGCGGACCATCGGTTCGATGGCGCCCGGCGCCAAG
>CAZKTH010000066.1:0-13005 GCA_964555575.1 uncultured Devosiaceae bacterium
GAGTGGTCGCGTTTTCGAACCGGCGAACCGGTATCCACTTCGCCTGAAAACGCTCCAGTGGATTGAGGTGGTCCCGGAAACTGAGTCACTGGCAGGATATCGCGGTCAAAAATGGTTTTGCGCATCGCCCGGGTGCTATCCGCCATTCGGGCCTCTGCGAGCCAGCGCTTGCCAAATTGCCCAAAGCTCTTGGATTCCTTCAGACGGCGTTTTGCTCGCTGCTTTTCCAGAGCGGGAGATTGCCCTGCCGAGACAACGCGCCGTGCGTCCAGACATTTTTCGCGCGCAACAGCGAGAGAAATCCCGGCCCGACCATATCGACCAAAAACAACGGTCTCTCTTCTGCCATTGAGACGATAGTCGTATCGGAAGGTGACGGTGCCGTTCGCACTGACGTGGACATGCATTCCGTCGCGATCTGCGACCTTGTAGGTTTTCCCCTTTGACTTCAATTGCTTAAGCTTTGCATCAGTGAGCATTTTACCCTCCGAAAAGCCGCAAAATACCGTCAGCCCGAAAACGGGCTGTTTTGCATGGCTTTTCTCAATGAAATCAGTGGGTTCGGTCTCGAAAAATACCGTCACGAGCACCGAATGTGCTGACGGTATTTGCTGAAGCGCCGCAATTCAAGCCCTGGGCGTACCGTCAGAAATACCGTCAGTGCGGATTTCATGCCCAAATTGGCGCGAGCCGACCTCATTTGGAGCAGACTGGAAAGTTTATTGATTTCAATGAATTACGGTTGGCGCTTGCTTCTTCGCACTAGCCCGAGCTGGAAAATCGCTATTCCCACTCGATCGTTCCCGGCGGCTTCGAGGTCACGTCGTAGACCACCCGGTTGATCCCCCTCACCTCGTTGATGATCCGCGTCGCGGCGCGGCCGAGGAAGGCCATGTCGTAGGGATAGAAGTCCGCCGTCATGCCGTCGACCGAGGTGACGGCGCGCAAGGCACAGACGAATTCGTAGGTGCGGCCGTCGCCCATGACGCCGACCGTCTGCACCGGCAGCAGCACGGCGAAGGCCTGCCAGATCTCGTCGTAAAGGCCGGCCTTGCGGATTTCGTCGAGATAGATGGCGTCGGCCTGTCTGAGGATTTCGAGCTTGTCGCGCGTCACCCCGCCCGGCAGGCGGATGGCCAGACCCGGCCCCGGGAAGGGATGACGCCCGACGAAGCTTTCATTGAGGCCGAGCTCCCGGCCCAGCGCCCTCACCTCGTCCTTGAACAGTTCGCGCAAGGGCTCGACGAGCTTCATGCTCATGCGCTCCGGCAGCCCGCCGACATTGTGGTGCGACTTGATCGTCGCCGATGGCCCGCCGGAGAAGGAAACGGATTCGATCACGTCCGGATAGAGCGTTCCCTGGGCAAGGAAATCG
Source organism: uncultured Devosiaceae bacterium (assembly GCA_964555575.1). Taxonomy (GTDB): domain Bacteria; phylum Pseudomonadota; class Alphaproteobacteria; order Rhizobiales; family Devosiaceae; genus JAHJQZ01. Next base: position 1,376 of record CAZKTH010000066.1, read on the forward strand.
GCGCCACCCAGCTTTTTGGCTTCATCGTCAAAGGTTTCGATGAAAAGCCTGCCAATCGTCTTGCGCTTGGTCTCGGGATCGTCCTCGCCTTCCAGAGCCTTAATGAAGGTGTCGGAGGCATCCACATGGACGAGCGGGATGTTGTAGTGATTGCGAAACATGTCGACGACGTCTGCCGCCTCGTTGTGCCGCATCAGGCCGTGATCGACGAGGATGCAGGTCAGCTGTTCGCCGATCGCCTCGTGAATGAGGACCGCCGCGACCGATGAATCGACGCCGCCCGAAAGGCCGCAGATCACCCTGCCGTCGCCGACCTGTTCGCGGATCCGGGCCACCGCCTGCTGGCGATAGGCGGCCATGGTCCAGTCGCCGGTGCAGCCGCAGATGTCATAGGCGAACTTCCTGTAGAGCCTGGCCCCGTCCGGGGTGTGATGCACTTCCGGATGGAACTGGGTCGCCCACATGCGCCGCTGTTCGTCGGCGACGATGGCCATGGGCGCGCCGGGCGAGGTGGCGACAACCTCGAAGCCCTCGGGCAGTTCGGTAACGCGATCGCCATGGCTCATCCACACCTGATGCTCGGAACCGAGCTCCCACACCCCGTCGTAAAGGGCGCAGGGCTTGTCCGGGGTCAGCATGGCGCGGCCGAATTCGCGATGGTGGCCGCCCTCGACCTTGCCGCCCAGGGCCACCGCCAGCGCCTGCTGGCCGTAGCAGATGCCGAGCATCGGCACGCCGGCCGCGATCAGCCTCGGATCGAGGCGTGGCGCGTCTTCGTCGAGGACGCTGGCCGGGCCGCCGGAAAGGATGATGCCGACCGGCCTCAGCCGTTCGAGATGGTCGGCGGCGCTGGAGAAAGGGTGGATTTCGCAGTAGACGTCGAGTTCGCGCAGGCGGCGGGCGATGAGCTGCGTGACCTGCGAACCGAAATCGACGATGAGGATGGCTTGATGATGCTGGGCGGACATGGCGAGGCTTTAAAGCCACGGTCACGATTCCGCAAGCCGCCGTCTTCCCTTTGCCACGCATGGCGGGAAACGGGCAGGCGGGACGTGAGACTTGCGGATCCCGCCATTTGGTCGAAGGCGGCGCCCTACCCGCACCCCTGTCGGCTGCCAATTGCGTCCGTGCCGACAAGCGTCAACACGTCACTTGACGCGAAGCGTTCTGTCTCCCACCGTCTCGGCGCTTTTTTACCCCCCTGGCGTCCATGCAGCCGCCCCCGCTGGCTGCCCGAACGGCGCCAATCAAAAACAAGAGGACTATCCGATGACTTCCAATGCTTCATCTCCAACGCGGCAGAATCTGTGGACCGTTGGCACACTGGCCGGATTTGCAGGGGGGATCATGGAAGTCGTGTGGATCATGCTCTATCAGTCCCTGTCCGGGCATGACGCCGCCATCGTCGCCAAGGGCGTGACGGAGTCGGTATTTCCCGATATGGCGGCGGCGCCGTCCTCGGTCGCCATCGGTCTTGTCATCCACATGGTGCTGGCGATCGGCCTGGGCATCGTCATCGCCATTGCCGTGCCGCTCGTGCTGCCGCGCATTGCCGGCACGGTGCTGGAGCCGGTGATCGTGGTTCTGGCCCTTGTCGGCGTCTGGCTGATGAATTTCTTCGTGATCCTGCCGTTCGTGAATCCCAATTTCGTGACGATCGTGCCCTACCCGGTCAGCTTCATCTCGAAATCGCTGTTCGGCTTCGCGGCGGCCTTCGTGTTCTGGACGTCCCGGCGCAACGCGGCGAAGCGCTAGGCCCGGAGAGCCAACCGCCGCCCCGGCGGACGGCCCTTGCCTTTGTCTTTCAACGTGGCGCGACTTGCGCCGCGGGGTTGACGTGATGGGTCCGGAAAAGAATTGCCCGTCAAGACCTTGAGGAGGAATGCTCATGTTCGAGGGTCATCAATGGCACAATCCGCCGCCGCGCTGGTCGGTCGACAAGAACGGTCTCAGCCTGACGACCGGGCCCGAGACCGATTTCTGGAACAACACCCATTACGGCTTCCGCCACGGCAACGGCCATCTGTTCGGCCGCGAGGTGACCGGCGATTTTTCTGCCGAGGCGAGGTTTTCGGCGGCTTATGCGGCCCTATACGACCAGGCCGGCATCATGCTCAGACGCGACGACGACAACTGGCTCAAGACCGGTATCGAATTCACCGACGACCTGCCGCATCTGAGCGTGGTCGTCACCCGTGCCGACCAGTCCGACTGGAGCGTCATCCCGCTTGCGCGCGAAGCGATGGCGGCGCTTGAGGTCAGGCTGACGCGGCATGGCGCGGCCTTGAGGGTGCAATATCGCTGGGGCGACGGGCCCTGGGTCATGGCGCGGCTGGCTTTTCTCGACATGCCCGAAACTGTTTCGGTCGGCCCGATGGCCTGTTCGCCGGTCGGCCCCGGACTTGACGTCAGCTTTTCGCGTTTCGTCATCGGGCCGGCGATCTCGCGGGACCTGCACGAGGACAACTGAACCCTACGCCTTGCGGCGTTCCAGCACCGAGAGGAAAAAGCCGTCCGTACCGGCACTCGCCGGACTGAGCCACAGGGCATCCTCGCCAAGCCCCGCAACCGGATCGACACCGGGAAAAGCCGTTGCCCACAGCGCCTTGTGATCGACGGGCGCGAAACCGGGAAAGCGCGTCCTAAACGCCGTCATGGTGCCCATGTTCTCGGGCGGCAGCAGCGAACAGGTGACATAGGCGAGACGGCCGCCGGGCCGGACATAGCCTGCCGCCTCATCGAGGATCGCCGCCTGCTCGCCAAGGCGTACCTTGAGCTGTTCCCCGGTCAGCCGCCATTTGCTGTCGGGCCGGCGCCGCCAGGTGCCAGAGCCGGTACAGGGCGCATCGACGAGCACCAGGTCCATATGGGCTTCAAGACCGATGAGGGCTTCCGGATCGGGCGGGCGCACCTGGACATTGCGGGCGCCGGCGCGCTTCAGCCGGTCATAGATCGGGGCCAGCCGGGCACGGTCGGAATCGTGGGCGAAGATCTGGCCGCGATTGCCCATTGCGGCGGCCATGGCCAGGGTCTTGCCGCCGGCACCGGCGCAGAAATCCATGACCTGCCGGCCCGGCCCGGCACCGGCGAGCGCCGCCACCGTCTGCGAACCGGCATCCTGCACCTCGAACCAGCCCTTGAGATAGGCTTCGTCGCTGAGCACGTTGGGGGTGCGGGCGTCGCGCGCGCCGGCCGGAAGCCTGAGGCCCAGGGGCACGATCGGCGCCCTATGCGGCGAAAAGCGTCTAAGGGATTTTTCCACCCGGCCGACATCGGATTTGAGGGCATTGACCCTCAGATCGACCGGCGGACGCAGCGTCAGCCCCTGCCCTTCGGCGACCCAGTCCTCGCCGAACGCCTCGGCGAACAACGGCGCCACCCAGTCCGGCAGGTCGGCGCGGACAGCATCGGGGGCGCCGGCAAGCGGATCGGAGGCCGAAAGCCGGGCAAGCTCGTCGGGCATCGGGGCATCGGGCGCGAACCGGTCGGTGGCGAACGCCGCGGCCAGCGCCTGCGGATCTTCGCCCCAGTCGCGCACCGCAACCGACAGCACCAGCGCCCGTGGCGTCTCCGCGCCCATGGCGCAGGCATGCGAAGCGCGGCGGCGCAAGGCGTCGTAGACGAGATTGCCGATGGCGGCGCGGTCGCCGGAACCGGCGAAGCGGTGGGAAATACCCCAGTCGCGCAGGGCTTCCGAAGCGGGACGCTTGCGCGTCTCGAGATCGGTCAGCACCTCGATGGCGGCGGCCAGGCGGCCGGGCAGTTGCATCTCCTCGGACCTTAGTTGCCGGCCCGATAGTTCGGCGGCTCGCGGGTGATCGAGACGTCGTGGACATGGCTCTCGCTCAGGCCCGCGCCGGAAATGCGCACGAAGGTCGCCGTCTCGCGGAATGTCTTGAGGTCGCGCGCGCCGGTATAGCCCATGGCAGCGCGCAATCCGCCGGCGAGTTGGTGCAGCACATTGCCGGCCGGACCCTTGTAGGGCACCTGGCCCTCGATGCCTTCCGGCACGAGCTTGAGGCTGTCGCTGACCTCGGCCTGGAAGTAGCGGTCGGCCGAGCCGCGGGCCATGGCGCCGACCGAGCCCATGCCGCGATAGGATTTGTAGGAGCGCCCCTGATACAGATAGACCTCGCCGGGGCTTTCGTCGGTGCCGGCCAGAAGCGAGCCGATCATGGCGGCGGAGGCGCCGCCGGCCAGGGCCTTGGCGAGATCGCCGGAGTACTTGATGCCGCCATCGGCGATGACCGGAATGCCCTGCTTGTCGGCTTCCTCGGCGGCGGCCATGACGGCGGCGAGCTGGGGCACGCCGACGCCGGCGACGATGCGGGTGGTGCAGATCGAGCCCGGCCCGATGCCGACCTTGATCGAATCCGCCCCGGCATCGATCAGCGCCTTGGTCGCTTCGGCGGTAGCGACATTGCCGGCAACGATGCGAACGGCGTTGGATTCCTTCCTGATGCGGCTGACGACCTGGCTGACCTGGACCGAATGGCCGTGGGCTGTGTCGATGACGACGAGATCGACGCCGGCGTCGATGAGCTTCATCGCGCGCTCATAGCCCTTGTCGCCGGTCGTCGAGGCTGCGGCGACGCGCAGGCGCCCATGCGCATCCTTGATGGCATTGGGATGGGCGACGGCCTTTTCCATGTCCTTGACCGTGATCAGGCCGATGCACTGTTGGTCGGCATCGATGACCAGCAGCTTTTCGATGCGGTGCTGGTGCAAAAGCCGCTGGGCATCGGCCTGGCTCACGCCTTCGCGGACGGTGACCAGGTTCTGATGCGTCATCAGCTCGGCCACCGTCTGCTCGGGATTGGAGGCAAAGCGCACGTCGCGGTTGGTGAGAATCCCGACCAGCCGGCCGATGGCACGACCGCCGGTGCCACCATTGGAGACGACCGGAATGCCGGAAATCCTGTGATGCGCCATCAGCGCCAGGGCATCGGCGAGGGTCGCGTCCGGGCCGATGGTGATCGGATTGACCACCATGCCGCTTTCATAGGACTTGACCAGCCGCACCTCCTCGGCCTGCCGATCCTCGGAAAGGTTGCGGTGGATGACGCCCATGCCGCCGGCCTGGGCCATGGCGATGGCCATCGGCGCCTCGGTGACCGTGTCCATGGCCGAGGACAGGATCGGCAGGTTGAGTTCGATGTCGCGCGTGACGCGGGTGCGGATGTCGGCATCGGCCGGCAGCACTTCCGAGCGTGCCGGCTGCAACAAAACGTCGTCGAAGGTCAGGGCGTCTTCGCCGGTGATGGATGTAATGATCTTGGCCACGGCCAAACCCTTTCGTGCGCCTCAAGGAAAGCAGAAATGATGAAATCGTGCCGCGCGGACAAAAGACTCGGGCTGCGGCTGGTTGGCACGGGCCAATACCACCCGGGGCGAAGTTTGGAAAGGCCGGCCTTGAAAACTGCCATCACCGCACCTACTTTCAGTTTGTTCAGTTATTACTGAAATTACCGACAGAGGCGAACATGACGGCTGACGCATCCAGGGAACCGACACGGGCCGAACTGCTCGACTGGGTCGAAAAGCTGGCGTTCCGGCTCAGCGAAGTCGGCAGCCTGCCGCTGATCGCGGCGCGGATTCTCGGCTGGCTGATGGTGTGCGACCCCGCCGAACAGACCGCCGACGAGATCGCCGAGGCCATCGGCGCGAGCCGCGCCTCGCTGTCGACCAATCTGAGGCTGCTTACGGCGATCCAGATGGTCGGCGCCGTGTCCCGGCCCGGCAAGCGCCAGCGCTACTACCGCATCGAGGAAGATGCCTGGGAAGCCGCGATCCGCGTCAAGATCGCGGCCCTGGCCTCCTTCGGAAACATGGCCGCGGACGGCATGGCGCTGTTCGGCGCCGATACCGACAGAACGCGGCGGCTGCGCCTGACGCGCGACGCCTTCGACTGGCTGCAGCGCACCTTCGAGGAGGCCCCGCCCCTATCCAGCTCACGGAACAAGGATCGTTGAAATGGCCAGGAAAAGTACCGCCGCCGGAACCGCCATGGGCCCGATGTTCATCGCCGCCACCGAACAGTTCCTGCCCCCGACCCAACGCATTCTCGACGACCCGATGGCGCTCTCGATCCTCACCGGTTCGGCCCGGTTCTTCGCCGGGCTGTGCAAATGGAAATGGGCACGCCGGTTGATGTTCAACGCGACCGAACGCAAGGGTCCGGGGGTATGGGGTGGCGTTTTGTGCCGCAAACGTTTCATCGCGGACGCGGTCCTGGAAGCCGTCACCAGCGGCATCGAGGCGGTGATCGTGCTCGGGGCCGGGTTCGATACGCGCGGCTATCGGCTTGCAGCAACCACGGACCTGTCCGCTTTCGAACTCGACCAGCCGGAAAATGTTGCGGCGAAGCGCACCGCCCTCGAAAAGGCATTCGGCGCCGTTCCCGACAAGCTGCATCTCGTGCCCGCCGATTTCGAGACGGCGGACCTCGGCGCCTCGCTCGCCGCCGATGGCCATGATCCGGACCAAAGAACGCTCTTCATCTGCGAAGGCGTCACCCAATACCTGACCGAGCCGGCCATAGCTAAGCTGTTCGATTTCCTGTCGCATGCCGCCGCCGGCTCCAGGCTCGTTTTCACCTATGTTCCCGCCGATTTCATCGCCGGCAGCAACATGTATGGCGCCGCCACCATCTACCGGCATTTCGTCCAGGGCTACCGCATCTGGCATTTCGGCCTCGTGCCCGAGGAGATCGAGGCGTTCCTCAAGCGCCATGGCTGGCGCCTGATCGAGGATGTCGGCGCGACAGACCATCGCCGGCGTTATCTCAAACCGGCCGGACGCGACCTGCCGGTCATGGAGATCGAACGGATTGCGGTGGCTGAAAAGCTGCCGTGACCGGAAGGCGAATGCCGCGGATCGCGTTTCTCCGACCGGAACGCTCGATATTTTGACGCATTCGATACGTCGCAGGCGGGACAGACGCGTCCGCCTGTGCTAGTAGCGGCACACCCTTTGCTCTTCCCAGGCGTGATCTCTCGTGAACCGGGCCATCCCGCTCGTTCTTGCCGTTGCTCTTTTCATGCAGATGATGGATTCGACCGTCACCGCAACGGCTCTGCCTGCCATCGCGCGCGATATCGGCACCGAGCCGATCACCCTCAAGCTGGCCATGACCACCTATCTGGTCGCGCTGGCCATCTTCATTCCCGTTTCGGGCTGGATGGCGGACAGGTTCGGCGCCAAGAACGTCTTCCGCTGGTCGATCCTGGTCTTCGTGCTCGGATCGATCGCCTGTTCGCTGTCGTTTTCGCTCGAAACCTTTGTCGCCTCGCGCTTCCTGCAGGGCATGGGCGGGGCGCTGATGACGCCTCTGGCCCGGCTGGTGCTGGTGCGGTCCACGCCGCGCAACCAGCTCGTCAACGCCATGTCCTGGCTGACGGTGCCGGCCCTTGTCGGGCCGCTGGTCGGGCCGCCGCTCGGCGGGTTCCTGACCACCTATCTGAGCTGGCACTGGATCTTCTATATCAACGTTCCCATCGGCATCATCGGTATTGTCGCCGCCACTTTCGTGTTGCCGCGCGTCGCTGCCCAGCAGATCGATCCGATGGACTGGCGCGGCTTTGTTCTGGCGGGTACGGCCTTTTCCGGCCTGTTGTTCGGAATGTCCGTGATCAGCCTGCCGGCATTGCCCCCAATTGTCGGATTGAGCGCCACGGCGGCCGGGTTGCTGGCCGGCATTGTCTATGTCCTTCATGCCCATCGGACCGCCCATCCGCTGCTCGACCTCAATCTGTTCGCCCTGCCGCTGTTTCGTACCGCCCTGATCGGTGGATCATTGTTCCGCATCGGCATCGGCGCGGTGCCGTTCCTGCTGCCGCTCATGTTGCAGCTGGGCTTCGGTCTGTCCCCGTTCGATGCGGGCCTGATCACCTTCTACTCGGCGGCGGGGGCGATCCTGGCCAAGTTCACCGCACCCGCGATCTATGCCCGCTTGGGATTCCGCAGCGTGTCGCTCTTCATGACGCTGTTGTCGGCGGCGCTCCTGGCGTCGCTCGGCCTGTTCGACAAGACGACACCCGCCTTCCTGATGGTCGGCGTGTTGCTCTTGTCGGGGATCGCCCGCTCGACCTTCTTCACCGGCATCAATGCCCTGGGCTTTGCCGATGTCAGCGAGAAGGAGACCTCGCAGGCCACCGCCATCATCAGCGTGTTCCAGCAGTTGAGCTTTGCGGTCGGCATCGCCGTCGGCGGGGCGACGCTCGAAATCCTGACCAGCCTCGGCGGCGGCCAGGTCCGTGTCACCGATTTCCACATCAGTTTCTTCGTGGTCGGCGCCGTCTCCGCCCTCGCCTTCTTCCCCTTCGTGACCCTTTCCAGGGATGCCGGCGCCGAAGTATCTGGACAGTTGGAGAAGCGCGAGAAAAAACGCCGGCGCGACGCTCCGGCCGCTGGAGAATAATGACCCGGACGCCTTCCCGCGTTACAGATTTCCGGTCCTGAAATCGTCCGGAGCCGCCGATGCTGACCGTCTGGGGCAGAAAAACGTCGTCCAACGTCCAGGCCCTGATGTGGTGCATCGGCGAACTGGGTCTTGCCTATCGGCGCCATGACGTGGGTCACCGCCATGGCGGCACGGATACCGACGCGTTCCATGCCCTCAACCCGAACCGCACCGTGCCGGTGCTTCAGGACGGATCGAATCCGCCGCTCTGGGAAACCGGGTGCATCCTGCGCTATCTGGCCAACAGATATGCCGGGGAAGACTTCTGGCCGGCGGACCTGATTGCCCGTACCGAGGTCGACAAGTGGGCGGAATGGTCCAAGATCAACATCGCCCTGGGCTTTACCGGTCCGGTCTTCTGGCGCGTCGTGCGTACGCCGGTCGCCGAACGCGATCCGGACGCCATCCGCCAGGCGGTCGCCGAACTGGAACAAAAACTGACGATTGCCGAGGCCCGTCTCGGCCGGAACGCCTTTCTCGTCGGCGAGACGCTGTCCCTGGCCGATATCCAGTTCGGACATGTTCTTTATCGCTATTTCGACATCGACATCGAACGCGCGGATTTGCCGAATCTTGCGTCCTATCACGCCCGCCTGAGCGAACGCCCGGCGTTTCGGGAACACGTCATGGTTTCCTATGAGGACCTACGGGCCGTCTGATCCCCTGAACCCCTTGGCGACCAGATAGGTCTCCGCCGAATCGGCGCGGCTGGCCGGCGGCTTGGCGTGCTGGGTGGTGGCGAAATCGCGCTTGAGATCGGCCAGGAGCCGGTGCTCGGTGCCCCCCTGAAGAACCTTGGCGACAAAGGCCCCGCCCGGGGCCAGCATCTGACGGGCGAAATCGGCGGCCAGTTCGACAAGGGCGACGATGCGCAGATGGTCGGTCGGCCTGTGTCCGGTCGTCGGCGCCGCCATGTCGGAAAGGACGAGATCGGCCTTGTGGCCCTGAAGCGCCGCGATCAGTGCCTCGGGCGCGTCGGCGTCGTTGAAATCCTGCTTGAGGATGACGGCACCCGGCACCGGATCGGTATCGAGAAAGTCGATGCCGACGACGCGGGGATCCTCGTCGCTGCCCCCGACCGCCCTGACCGCGACCTGCAGCCAGCCGCCCGGGGCGCAGCCGAGATCGACCACCCGCATGCCGGGCTTCATCAGATGGTGGCGTTCATCGATCTCGATGAGCTTGTAGGCGGCGCGCGAACGGAACCCTTCGGCCCTGGCGCGCTTGACGTAAGGATCGTTGAGCTGGCGCTGCAGCCACAGGGTCGAGGAAATCTTGCGGCCCTTGGCCGATCTGACCCGCGTCTTGAGTCCGGGATCGGCCCGCCCCCTGCCCCGCGCCATCTCAGCGCCGACCCGAGGCGCGCGCGGCGGCGGCGCGATCCGCGTCCATCAGCGAGATCAGCATGCCTTCCCTCAACCCCCGGTCGGCGACACGGACGCGCTCGGCCGGCCATTCGCGCCGGATCGCCTCGAAGATGGCACAGCCGGGAATGACGAGATCGGCGCGGTCGCGGCCGATGCAGGCATGGGCGGCGCGGCGCTCATAGCTCATGCCGAGCAGGGCCCGCATGGTTTCGACCATGTCCTCGCCGCGCATCCACAGCCCGTCGACCTTGGAACGGTCGTAGCGCTCGAGCCCGAGATAGAGCCCTGCCAGCGTCGTCACCGTGCCGGAGGTGCCGATCAGATGCATCGGCTCGGAAGCGATCATCTCGCGCAGCTTGTCGCGGCCGCGGAACTGGGCAAGGAAACCCGAGACATAGTCGACCATGTCCTCGAACACTTCCGGCGTGACGTCGAAACCGCCGAACTTCTCGGCGATGGTGACGACGCCGACCGGCAGCGACTGCCAGGAGCGGATCGCCGCCGACATGCGCCCCTGCTTCTTGGGGCGGCCGCCGCGGAAATCGAGCCAGGCCAGCTCCGAGGAACCGCCGCCGATGTCGAACATCAGCGCCCCGCTCGCCTGCTTGTCGATGAGATCGGCACAGCCCGTCACCGCCAGTTCGGCCTCGGTGCGATGGTCGACGATCTCGAGATCGAGACCGACCTCGTCGCGGACACGGGCGAGAAAGGCGTCGGAATTTTCGGCCGACCGGCAGGCTTCGGTAGCGATGAGCCGCACCCGGCGCGGGGCATGGTGCTCGATCTTGGTACGGCAATGCCTGAGCGCCTCAATGGTACGGGCCATGGCGTTCTCGGACAGGATGCCGGTACGCGACACCCCTTCTCCGAGCCGGACGATGCGGGTGAACCCGTCCATGACGCGAAAACCGCCATCGACCGGGCGGGCGATCAGCAAACGGCAATTGTTGGTGCCGAGATCGAGCGCCGCATAAAGCGGCGGCCGCGCGTGATGCGCGACGGGCTGGGAGGCGTATTTCGCCCGCGACGCGCCAACGTGCCCGGACGGCACCCCGTCCGAAGCCGGCTCATGTAGGTCCCCCGTCTTGCCGCGCATCAGCGCGACGTCCAGGGCACCTATGGCCCCAGCGGCACTCGCGGACCGATCGGAATCGGCCACTTGCAGATCTCCGCGTCCCGTTCGCTCGATGCGGCTGCTGCCGCCGGCGCCCCGGACGCCTGTTCAGTTTCATCGACAAAAATACTGGAATTTGTCTAAAGGCGCAATCTTGTCGCCTTTCAATGCGATTCGGGGCGTACCCGCGTGTGGATTTTCGACGCCATTTCGCACAGGAATCCCCCTGGACCCACGATCGTTCCGGCGGCAATTCCGGACTCGCGAGCGCGCCTTCCACAGTTTCCGGCGGCGCTTCGCGGCTGCCGGCCGACGGAGTGGCGGTGGACGCGGCAGCCGCAAGCAGCCGCACGCGCCAATACCGTCTTTCATCGCCCCAACCTCTTGAGAGGCGTGCCAAAAAGTGGATGTTGGCTTTGGGCAAAAAACGCCACGACCACAAGGAGGGTGCGCACGCGTTTCGATTCCATCAAAACGCAACCGGTTCCAGGCTTGCATTCGGGCATGGCACTGTTTATGTGTTGCGCCGCGCCGGCAGGCAATCGCCGGCTCGGTGGACGGGCAATACGCCACGCCTGCTGGGGAATAGTTTAACGGTAGAACAGCGGACTCTGACTCCGTCAGTCTTGGTTCGAATCCAGGTTCCCCAGCCAAAATTCGCATTTAAAATCAACATCTTCAGTGGCTT
>CAZKTH010000067.1:0-12926 GCA_964555575.1 uncultured Devosiaceae bacterium
CATCACCTCAACCAGTCCATGGCCCGCGAGGTGCCCGGCCCGGTCTCCGATCCGACCACGCCCGATGTCGAGGGCGTCCGCATGATCATCGAGACGGCGCTTGAAGACGGCCGCGACATGCTCTCGGACACCGAATCCAAGGCGGTGCTCAAGGCCTTCCACATTCCGACCAACACCACCTTCGAAGTCTACAGCGCCGCCCAGGCGGTGGTCGCGGCCGAAACGCTCGGCTTCCCGGTGGCGATGAAGGTCCTGTCGCCGCAGATTTCGCACAAGTCCGATGTCGGCGGCGTCAAGATCAACATCATGACGGCGCCGGACGTTCACGAAGCCTGGCGCGAGATCATGAACGCGGCCTCGGCCGCCCGGCCCGACGCCAACATCCTCGGCGTCACGGTCGAATCCATGGCGCGTGTCCCGGCGGCCCGCGAACTGCTGATCGGTTCCAGCCGCGATCCGGTCTTCGGGCCGACACTGGTCTTCGGTGCCGGCGGCACCATGGTCGAGGTCCTGCAGGACAGCGCCATCGCCCTGCCGCCGCTCAACGGCATCCTGGCCCACCGCCAGATCAACCGTACCCGCGTCGCCCGCCTTCTCGAATCCGTGCGCGACCAGCCGGCCGTCAACCGTCAGGCCATCGTCGACGTCATGCTGCGCGTCTCAGATCTGGTCTGCGAGTTCCCCGAAATCTCCGAACTCGACATCAATCCGCTGTTTGCCGGGCCGGACGGGGCACTGGCCGTGGACGCCCGCATCAAGATCTCGCGGCCGCCGGCAACCCTCGAACGTTACGGTCACCTGGCAATTGCCGCCTATCCGCGCCATTTCGAGCGGACCTTGCATCTGGCCGACGGCACCGAGATGTTCATCCGGCCGATCCGCCCGGAGGACGCCGAAGGCGAACAGAGCTTTGTACGTTCCCTCTCGGCCGAGGCGCGGCGCATGCGCTTCATGGGGGCGATTTCCGAACTGACGCCGGAAATGCTCGCCCGCTTCACCCAGATCGACTACGACCGCGAAATGGCGCTCCTGTCGACCATTGAGGAAAAGGGCAAGCAGGTGCAGCAGGGCGTCGCCCGCTACACCATCAACCCGGACGGCGAAAGCTGCGAGTTCGCCATCGTGGTGGCCGATAACGTCCAGCATCGCGGTATCGGCACAAGGCTGATGCAGACCCTGATGGATGCGGCGCGCGAGCATCGCCTGACGAAGATGGAAGGCAAGGTTCTGGCCGAGAACACAAAGATGCTGCAACTCATGACGGAACTCGGCTTCGAACAAAGAACCGACCCCGAGGATCGTTCTGTTATCCTGGTTGAGCGTATGGTCTAATGCTTGGTTTCATCTCTCATTCGGATTGCCTTTTGCACGACAGTGGCAACGGGCATCCGGAATCTGCGGAGCGCATCTTCGCAATCCAGAACAATCTGATCGTCTCGAATCTCGAATTCGTGCTGTATCACTACGAGGCACCGCTGGCGACGCGCGAGCAATTGCTCGAGGCGCACGATGCGTCCTATGTCGACCACGTCCTCAGCCAGACGGTCGAAAACGGCTATGTTTACCTCGACGGCGACACCGCCATGTCGCCGGGGACGCTGAAGGCCGCCCTGAGAGCCGCCGGCTCCGGCATCATGGGCGTCGATCTGGTCATGAAGGGCGAGGCCAACCCGGTGTTCTGCTCCGTGCGTCCGCCCGGACATCATGCGACGCGCAACAAGGCCATGGGCTTTTGCATCTTCAACAATATCTCGATCGCCGCCGCCTATGCCATGAAGCAATATGGCCTCGAACGTGTGGCCATTGTCGATTTCGACGTGCATCACGGCAACGGCACCGAGGCCATTTTCCGCGACGATCCGCGCGTGCTGTTCTGTTCGAGCTTCCAGCACCCCTTCTTCCCGTTCACCGGCACCGAGAAGATCACCAAGAACCTGATCGACATCCCGATGGTCGCCGGTTCGGACGGCACGGTCTTCCGCAAGGAAGTGACGGAACACTGGCTGCCGGCGCTGGATGATTTCAAACCGCAGATCATCTTCATCTCGGCCGGGTTCGATGCCCATGTCTTCGACGACATGTCCGACATCCAGCTGACCGACGACGATTATTCCTGGGTGACCTCGCAAGTCGTCGCGATCGCCAAGAAGCACGCCGAAGGCCGGATCGTTTCCACTCTCGAGGGCGGTTACGAACCCGAGGTGCTGGCACGCAGCGTCGCCGCCCATCTCAAGGCCCTTCTCGACTGAGCGCACCTTGTGCCGGCGGTGCCGCCGCCCGGCGACCTCCATGGGAGCCAAGCAAATGGGCGATGCCGAACTGACACCGGCCGAGCAACGGGTTGCGGACGCGCTTGCCGCCCATCGGCTGCCGGGCAGGATCACAATCCTGGCCGAACTCGCCACCACGGCGCAAATGGCTGCCGACGCCATCGGCGTCGAGGTCGGCCAGATCGTCAAGTCGCTGTGCTTTGCCGGCGCCGACAGCGGCCGGCCCTATCTGCTGCTCGTCTCCGGCGCCAACCGCGTGCACGAGAAGCGCGCAGGACGGCTGATCGGGGAAAAGCTCGCCCGGGCCGACGCCGATTTCGTCAAGCAGGCGACCGGATTCTCCATCGGCGGCGTCTCGCCCTTCGGCCACCCGCAACCGCTCACGACCTATCTCGACGAGGACCTGTTTGTCTACGAGGAGATCTGGGCGGCGGCCGGCAATCCGCGTTCGGTCTTTGCCATCACGCCGGGCGATCTCGAACGCACCACGGGGGCGGTGCGCATCTGCGTGAAATAGCGCTGTGTGCGCTCGCCAAGGCATCGTGCGAAAAAGCCGTGCCTGAGCTTCCCCGTTCTGATTCCATCAGAACGGAAAATGCTCTATCTCTTTGTGGTCGCATCGTTTTTGCGAAAAACCGGGATCCACTTTTTCGCACGATGCTCTAGTCCTGAAACGATCTGAAGGACGCTCGGTCTGCATCGTCATTGCGAGGAACGCAGTGACGAAGCAATCCAAAAGCCACCAGCGATGAAACCGATCCGGATTGCCGCGGGCCTTTCAGGCGCGCGCGATGACGGCCGCGACGCTTTGGCTGAAACGTGAAACCGGCTCAGCTGAACGAGCGGACGAAATACTCGGCGCGGATGCGTTCGCCGGCCTTGCCCGGCAGGGCTGCGACGGCACGGAAATAATAGGCGAGCGCCGGGCAGTAGTCGGGGTTCTTGGTATCGTCACTGGCAACGATCTGGGCATAGCCGGCCGGCACCTCCAGTCCGTTCATCGCCGCGCCGACCGCCTGCCAGTCCTGATTTGCCGCCTCGCCGACGGGGTCGGCGATCGGCGTGTCGCGGGCACCGGCCAGGGCGGTGAAAAAGGCGGCGTCACGCGCGTCGAACACCGGCGCCAGTTTTGCGAGCATGGCCGGGTCGGTCAGCGCCGACTGTCCCTTGTCGACGAAGCGCGAGCACAGTTCCGCACCGGCCACCTTCTCGACCGCGTCCATGGTGTCGGCAAGCTTGCCCATCCAGGCGGCGACCAGGCCGGGCGGCGCCTGCCGCGCCACCTCGATGTAGCGTTTGGTGATCGGACGGGTCTGGTGATCGAGAAAACGGGCCAAGGCGTTGTCGCCCGTCAATTCGTCTTCCGCCGAGGAATCGACCGTCGCCTTGACGATGCGGCTGAAATCGTCGCTGAAATCGTGCTTGAGCACAGCCGTCAGCGCCGGCGAGGCGTTTTGCAGCATGACCGCGGCACGGGCCGGGGTCATCTGGTTGGCAAAGATCAGGTCGAGCAGGACAAAGGCGCCGATGCCGACCGCGACGACAACCGCGGCAAAACCGGCAACTAAACGCGGCGTCAGCTTGATCCGTGGCTTCACTGTCATTACTCCGCCGTGCGCCGGAAAGGCGGTGGCACACCCTCAAAACGCCTGCATTCTTGTTTCGGCGCGACTCAAATTACGCCGTGTCGTCGGCACGACCCGCCCCCAGGTACGACCCGCGCCTTTTTTTCGACAACCGGTTTTCCGCAGCGCTGTTTCGGCGTGCTTTTGCGGACTCCGTGCTTTGTCGCTGCTTTTGGCAGTACGAACTTGGCCGGATTAAGTCAACGCCGCTGTCATTCGGGCGAAATCCGCGGCCAGCCTGCCATGTGGTGGCGAAACCAGGTGCGCTGGCGCTTGGCGTATTGCCGGGTCGCGACTGTGGTGCGGGCAATGGCCTCTTCCCGGCCTATCTGCCCGACCTGCCAGGCGGCAATTTCACGCACCCCGATCGCCTTCATCGCCGGCAGGTCGGGATCGAGGCCGAGTGCCATCAGCCGCCCGACCTCCGCGACGGCACCCTTTTCCAGCATCGAACGGAAACGGGCCTCGATCCGGCGCGCCAGTGTGTCGCGATCGACCTCGACCAGCTGGCGCTCGATGACAAAGTCCTGAAGCGGCGGCAACGTCACCTGTTTCTGCCAGTAGGCGAGCGAGCGGCCGGTGACGCTCAGGACGCTCAAGGCACGGATGAGACGCTGCGGATCGGGCTCCTTCAGGATCGCGGCCATTTCCGGATCGCGTTCGGCAAGAAGCGCCTGACGACCGACACGGTCGAGCGGCGCAACGAGCAGTTCCGCTTCGGCGGCGGCGGCAAAGGGGATATCGGGAATATCGGCGATGCCGTTCTCCAGCGCCTCAAAAAAAAGCCCGGTACCGCCGACAAGGATGAGTTCGCGCCCCCGCACCGCCGGGTCGGCGACGAGTTCCGCCACCGCCGAAAGCCAGCGCCCGACCGAACAGCGTTCCGCCGGCGGAACGAAGCCGTAAAGCCGATGGCTGGCGCGGGCGAGGTCTCCGGGAGGCGGACGGGCGGTCAGGATATCGAGAACGTCGTAGACCTGCATGGAATCGGCATTGACGATGAGGCCGCCGGTCCTTTCGGCGCGTTCAAGCGCCAGAGCCGACTTGCCGCTCGCGGTCGGACCCGCTATCAAAACCGCCTTCCTCTTGAGCATGGCGCCGTCCCGATGTCCGTTCTCTGTCTCATCGCCAATCCGGCCGACCCGGAGCTGTCGCCCGAACTCGCCGAAACCGTTCGGCGCGAGGTGGGCGGCACGCTCAACTGGCTGGCGCATCCCATTGCCTGCGAGATCGCCGATCCGAAGTCAACCGATCCGCTCGCCGCTGCCCGCGCCCTCATGGCCGGCAAGGCGGTCGACGCCGCCCTGGTGTCGCGCGCCAACCGGCGCAAGAAGCTCATGATCGCCGACATGGATTCGACCATGATCAATCAGGAGTGCATCGACGAGATCGCCGACGCGCTCGGGCTCAAGCCCAGAATCAGCGAAATCACGGCGCGGGCGATGAACGGCGAACTCGATTTCGCCGAGGCGCTCGATACCCGCGTCGCGCTTCTCAAAGGCCTGGAACGGCAGAAAATCGCGGAAATCCGCCGCGAACGCATCACATTCGCCTCCGGCGGCCGCGCCCTCGTCCAGACGATGAAGGCCTATGGCGCCCATACGGTGCTGATCTCGGGCGGCTTCACCTTCTTTGCCGACTATATCGGCAAGCGCATCGGCTTCGACGAGGTGGAGGCGAACGAACTGCTGTTCGAAAACGACCGGCTGACCGGCGCGGTCAAAAAACCGATCGTCGACCGGAACCGCAAGCTCAACAAGCTCGAAGAACTCATCACCGAACGCGGGTATGCGCCGGCCGAGACCCTGGCGGTCGGCGACGGCGCCAACGATCTGCCCATGCTCAAGGCCGCCGGCCTTGGGGTGGCGCTGCACGCCAAGCCGGTCGTTGCCGCCGAGGCGCCGGTCAGGATCGATCATGGTGATCTCACCGCCCTGCTCTATCTGCAGGGCTATCAGGAAGACGATTTCGTCAGATGAGGATCAAACCGAAAGGCTGACCCTTCGCCCCTTCGAGAACCGCGACTGCTTCGCCGGCATGTGCGCTCGTCCCTTGTCGCAGGCCCGTCTCAGTGCCTTGCCGTCGAGCCCAACCACGCCGCGCAGTCCTTGGGCAAACCGCGCCATGAAAACGCTCCAGAGCGTTTTCAGGCGAAGTGGATACCGGTTCGCCGGTTCGAAAACGCGACCACTCGATAACCTGGAGCTTCCGTTCCGATTCCATCAGAACGGGAAATGCTCTAGCTCAGCCGTACCGCCACGAAGCGGATGTGGCCCTCGACATCGAGGAGCTTGAACAGCACCGTGGGGCGGCCCTCTTCTCGGGCGCGGTCGACATAGTGCAAAACGTCGCCGGGGGTCTCGACCTTTTTCTGGTTGACCTCGGCGATGAGCTGTCCGGGGGTGATGTCCTTGTCATCGGCGTCCGAGCCCGGCCGCACCAGCGAGATGATGACCTTGGCCGCATCGCCGGTGACGCCATAGATGCCGCGCAGCTGATCGCTCAACGTCTCGGCCTCGAAGCCGACCAGGTCGGCAAGTCCGGGCGGGACAATCGTCTCGTTCCTTGTCTCCGCCGGCGGCAGGACGGGCGTCGGCGCGGTGCCGACATCGATCGTGCCTTCGTCGAGCTGGCCGAGCGTCACTTCGAGGTTGATGTCCCTGCCTTCGCGGAAGACCTTGAGCATCACTTTCTTGCCGATATCGGTCAGCGACACCAGCCGCGGCAGGTCGTGCATTTCGCGCACCGGCTTGCCGTCGAAATCCAGAACGATATCGCCAATGGCAAGAACGCCGTCCGACGGCCCGCCACTGGTGACATCGACCACCATCGCCCCTTCCGCCTGCGGCAGGCCGAGATTTTCGGCGATATCGGCGCTGACTTGCTGAATGCCGATGCCGAGCCAGCCGCGCCGGGTCGCGCCGTAATCGATCAACTGCCTGATGACCGGGGCGGCCAGGTTGGCGGGCACGGCGAAGCCGATGCCGAGGGCGGTGCCGGTCCGCGAGATGATCGCGGTGTTGATACCGATCACATGCCCGTCCATGTCGAACAGCGGCCCGCCGGAATTGCCGAGATTGATCGCCGCGTCGGTCTGGATGAAATCGTCATAGGGCCCGGTATTGATGTTGCGGTTGCGGGCCGAGACGATGCCGAGGGTCACCGAGCCGCCAAGCCCGAAGGGATTGCCGATGGCCATGACCCAGTCGCCGATTTCGGCCGCGTCGCTGTCGCCGAAAGAGACGAAGGACAGCGGCTTTTCCGGCGTGATGCTGAGGACGGCGAGATCGGTCTTGTCGTCGGCGCCGACAACGCTGGCGCGATAGCGCTTGCCCTCGGTGGTGTAGACGAGAATCTCGTCGGCTTCGTCGATGACGTGGTTGTTGGTGACGATTAGCCCCTTGGCGTCGATGACGAAACCCGAACCGAGGCTGCGCGCCTCGTAGAGCGGGGTATCGGTGCCGTTGTTCGGATTGTTCTGGTCGAACAGATCGCCGAGCGGCGAACCGTCCGGCAGATCGGGAAACGGCTCGCCGAGATCGCCGACGCTGTGCGAGGTACCGATGTTGACCACGGCCGGCGAAAGCTTTCCGGCCAGTTCCGACACCGAGGCCGGGCCGAAGGCAAAGGCGGGCACCGCCATGAAAACGGCCAGGAGCATGGCACCACAAAGCGCCACAAGACCGGTTGTCATCCCATGCCGACGCGGCTGCATTTGTCCCTCACTCCCGTTGTCCTCTGTCTCAAAGCATGTCCGGATGGCGAATCGATGTCCAGTTCGCCCGGAAGTATTTCAGACAGTCTGCAGCAGGAATAGGACCATAAGCCCGACCGCCGCGCTTGTCAGCGCGACGATGCGGATAAGTGAATCGGGCGTCTCCAGCACCTGCCGCAGGGCCCGTTTCATCGTTTCCGGAAAGGCTGCATAAAGCAGCCCTTCCAGAACGATGGCGAGCGCGAGCGCAGTGAAGAAGGTGATCACTGCGCCGGCGCGGTCGTCGTATCGGTCACGGCCGGCACGGTCGTCGTATTCGTCGCGGCCGGCGCGGTCGTGGTATCGGTCGCGGCCGGCGCGGTCGTGGTCGTTGTGCCCGAACCCGAGCTGGTGGCACCGGAGCCTGCCGTAGCCGCGTCGCTGGCCAGCTGCTTGGCGATCGTCGAATCGAGATTGTTCGAAACCGCTGCGGGCGAGGCCGATTGCGCCGGAATTTCCGGCGTCGTTGGCAACGTGTCTATGCTGCCGGGCTGCTGGTCGGCCTTGTCGCCACCGAAGAAGCGGAAGAACTCGGAATTCGGCGACAGCAGCATTGTCGTGTTGCTGCTCTTGAGCGCTTTGCCGTAGGCCTCCATCGACCGGTAGAAGTCGAAGAACTCCGGATCCTTGCCATAGGCATCGGCAAAGATCGCAGCCCGCTGCGCGTCGCCCTCACCGCGAAGAACATTGGACTCGCGATTGGCATCGGCAACGATCTCGACGGCCTGGCGGTCGGCAACGGCCTTGATCGTCTGGGCCTGCTGGGTACCGATGGCCCTGAGATTGGCCGCCTCGGCCAGACGTTCGGCCTTCATGCGCTCATAGGTCTGGGCCGAGACCTGATCGGTCAGGTCGGTCCGAAGGATGCGCACATCGACGATGTTGATGCCCAGGGGATCGATCTGTGTCGCGATCAGGGTCTGCGCCTCCTCCATCATGGCATTGCGTTCCTTGGAAAGGGCTTCATCGAAGCCGCGCTTGCCGTAGACCGACCGGAGAGCGGAGTTGAACTGAATGTTGATCTGCTGTTCGGCGTCGATGAGACTGCCCGACAGACGTTCGCGGAACAGGCGCGGATTGCTGATCTTGTAGACCAGGAAGGCGTCGACATTGTAGAAACGCCCATCCTTGACCTGCAACGTTATGTTGTTGAGATCATAGCGCAAAAGCCGCTTGTCGATCAGCTGCACCCGTTCGACGAAATCGGTCGGCACCTTGAAATAGAGGCCCGGCTTGGTTTCGACGCGGGTGATCTGCCCGAAGCGTGTGACCACGGCCTGCTGGGTCGGATCGAGAATGAAGATCGACGAGAACAGGACATAGACGCCGACGACAATGACGCCGGCAATGATCATCAGCCACCTATTCATTGTCCGCCTCCCTGAGATTTGGTGGAGGGGGTACTGGTGCTATTTGGCGCCAGCTGGCTGAGTGGCAGATAGGGCACGACGCCGGAACCCGAGGTGTTCTGTTCGACGATCATCTTGTCGGAATCCCCGAGCACCTTTTCCATGGTCTCGTAATAGAGCCGCCGACGCGTCACATCGGGCGCCTTGGAATATTCCGCATAGATGGAATCGAAGCGTGCGGCCTCGCCCTCGGCGTCCTTGACCACCTGGTTCTTGTAGGCGGCGGCACCTTCGCGGATCTGCGCCGCCTGGCCGCGGGCATTGCCGAGCTTGGTGTTGGCGTATTGGCGCGCCTCTTCCTGGAAACGGGTCTGGTCCTGTTCGGCGCGCTGCACTTCGTCGAAAGCGTCGGCGACTTCGGCCGGCGGCGCGACATTGGCGAGCTGAACCGAATTGACGGTGATGCCGGCGTTGTAGCTGGTGAGAATTTTCTGGGTGATTATCGACACCTCGTTCTGGATGCCTTCGCGATTGTCGCGGAAAACGTCCTGGGCAAGACTGCGTCCGACGACCTCGCGCATGGCGCTTTCGGCCACGCGCCGCACCATGTCCTGAGGATCGCGGATGTTGAACAGGTAGTCCTGGGGACTGGCCACGCGCCAGAACACCGAGAATCCGACATTGAGAATATTCTGGTCGCCCGACAGCATCAGGCCATCGGTCCTGGCGCTCGTGCTCGAGCCGTCACCGAGGTCGATCTTGTTCTGGGTCATCTTGACCGTCTGCACGCGGGCCAGAGGCCACAGCATGAAATGCAGGCCCTGTTCGGAAACCTGTTCCTGCGGCTTGCCCAGGAAGGTAACGACACCGACCTGGTTCGGCTCGATCTGATAGACCGAGTTGACCAGCCAGAACACCGCCAGCAGCGCGACCACGATGATCGCCACCATGCGCCCGCCTGGCAGGCCGCCGCGAAACTGGTCGCGGCCGCGATTGAAAAGATCTTCGATATTCGGACCAGTATTGCCGGGTCGGCGCGGTCCGCCGCCACCTCCCGGCGCCTGGCCCCACGGTCCGCCGGGGCGGCCGCCGTCATTGGAATTATTGTCCCAGGGCATTGTCAGCCTTTCACTCGCCGGCGCCTAGATTTTGCCACTCACTGGCGCCCGCATTCCTGTGGAATTCACATTGTTGCATGCCTAATGTGGAGAAGTGAAGTCCACTTTTCCTGAACACGCTTCATGATGTGCTGCTTATATAGGAGGTGGGCGAAAAGGATCAATGACCGGTCCGGCGTTCATATACGCCTGTGGCATAGGCCATCTCGTCGTGCTCCGACGGTGCCGGCGCCGGCGCCTCGACCAGAACCCACTGGCTTTTGTCGATTTCCGGAAAGCGGGTGTCGCCCTCGGGCGCGGCATCGACCTTTGTCAGATAGAGTCGGTCGGCATAGGGCAGAGCCTGGGCGTAAATCTCGCCGCCGCCGATCACCATGACCTCCTCCGCCCCTTCGGCCGCGGCGATGGCGCGGGCGTGATCAAGGGCGGAAACGAGGTCGGAAAAGACCAGAACGCCCTCGGGCTGGTAGCCCTTCTGGCGCGTCACCACGATATTGACCCGGCCGGGCAGCGGCCTGCCGACGCTTTCATATTGCTTTCGCCCCATGACGAGCGGCTTGCCCATGGTCGTTCTCTTGAAAAATGCCATGTCCGAGGGGAGCCGCCAGGGGATGCCGCCGTCGCGACCGATGACGCCATTGCGCGCCACGGCCGCGATCAGGGCGATTTTCGCTGCTTCCGGCGCCGCCATCAGTTCACGGACACCAGGAAGAGGATGTCCAGTTCCCGTTCCGGGATATAGTCCTTGTAGGTCAGCTCGAAGCGCGTCGGCCCGGTCTTCCTGACCCCGGTACCGCAGAAGCTGACGAGGTTTTTCGTCGATCCCTTGTCGATGGTCAGATGGAAGGTGCCGATGGGGCCGTACCAGTTCTGACCGGTCGTCAGGATATAGGAAATCCAGGATTCCCAGACCGCGAAGCCGCCATCGGGCAGCTGCCGCTTCAGCGCGGCGTTCATGAAGGCCTGATCGATGCAGTATTTGTCGACGTACTCGTCGTAAAGCTCCGAATTCTCCTTGCTGTAATAGACGAAGTTGAGGCCCGTCGATCCGCCGACGCTCGGATGATAGCTGTGGCTGACACGTACCTGCCTGCCGGCCGGGAAGATCATGCGCCAGGCATAGACCTGCTGCAGCGTCCAGCTCGCCGTCGGATGTGCCACCATGCCCTTGCCGACATCGTAGACATCGTCATAGATGAGCCCGCGAGCGATCCAGTCGTCATGCACATCCTGAGGCAGCCTCATCAGCGCATCCTGGGTAGCGCGGCTGAGCGGCATCAGCGGAATGCCCATGCCATAGAGTTCGCCGGTGACGTCGATGCCATAGGCCAGGGCGCGCTGCGACAGTTCGGGGTGCACTTCCTTGCCACCGACCCAGACCCTGAAGCCGAGGAAATTGTCGGTCTTGCCCGGTATCGCCACTTCCGACTCATAGGGGACCGGCACGATGTCCGGCATCGGAAAGGCGACAAGGCTTTCGACATCGGCGTCGGTGGTGTTCTGAAAGACATAATCGACATCGATCTGGTCCATCGAGATCGAAAGATCCTCGCGCAGCATTCTGACCGCATCCGAGCGGACATAGGTGATGCCGCCGGTCTTGAGTTCCGCCATGGAATCATTGGCCGACGCCGCGAGAGGCGTCAGAACCAGGCCGGAGCACAAAAGCAAAAGACTGAGAATGGGTCGGCGCATCTGTTCCTCCCTTTTCGCAATGCGGCAAGGATACGCCCTTCCCGCGAGGAATTCATCGCGGCTTATCCGCGCCGAGCGCCGCAAGCGCGTCGCCGTCGACACGACAGACCGTCCACTCGTTCATCAGATGCGCGCCCTGGCTCCTGTAGAATTCGATCGAGGGCGCGTTCCAGTCGAGTACCCACCATTCGAACCGCCCCAGTCCTTCGGCGACGCAGCGCCGGGCAAGGTTGGTGAGAAGCGCCTTGCCGATCCCCTGGCCGCGAAATTCCGGATCGACGAACAGATCCTCGAGATAAAGGCCGTGTCGTCCTCGAAAGGTCGAGTAATTGTAGAACCACAGGGCGAAGCCGGCCGGCGCGCCGTCCCATTCGGCGATATCCGCGAAAATACGCGGATTTGCAGCGAAAAGATCGCGCCTGAGATCGGCCTCGGTCGCTTCGACCTCGTCGATGAGGTTTTCGTATTCGGCAAGGCTGCGAACGAAGGAAAGGATCAGGGTCTCGTCGCCGGATATGGCGGGGCGGATGGAAAGGGTCATGTGTCAAGGCACTCGATTGGGCGAACTAACGCAGATATTTGAACCATTTGCGTTCAAGGACGGATTCGACGTCAATGCCCTCCGCCGCAGGCTCGTCGCCCTTTCGGCCCCGCGCGGTTGTCCGCAGGTATTCGGCGGCCAATTCACCCAGTTCTTCGCTGAGCTTGAGCACGTACCAGTCCGCATCACGTTCGATCCCCGCCCGAACGGCATGGATATCCGAGACCCGCGAGACCTTTTCGGTCAGTTCGGCAAGGGTGCTGCTCATTTCGAGATCTCGGCCTTGATGTGGGGATCGGCGTGGTAGCCGACGATATCAAAATCCTCGAAGTCGTAATCAAAGATCGAAGGCGGCTGGCGGCGGATGTTGAGGGTCGGCAGGGTATGCGGCGTACGGGTCAGTTGCAGCCGGGCCTGCTCGAAATGGTTGTGATAAAGATGGGCGTCGCCGAGCGTATGGACGAAATCCCCCACTTCGAGCCCCGTTGCCCGCGCCACCATATGGGTCAGGAAGGCATAGGAGGCGATGTTGAACGGCACGCCCAAAAAGATGTCGGCCGAGCGCTGGTAGAGC
>CAZKTH010000068.1:0-12883 GCA_964555575.1 uncultured Devosiaceae bacterium
CAGCATCAGATAGGGAAAATCGATGCCCTCGGTCATGCGGGCGGTGAGGGCGTGACCTTCGAGATGGTTGACCGCGATCAGCGGCTTGCCGGACGCGGCGCTCAGCGCCTTGGCGGTGGTGAGCCCCACCAGCACGCCGCCGATCAGGCCCGGCCCGGCGGTGGCGGCGACGGCATCGACATCGGGGAGCCTCACATGGGCTTCCTCGAGGGCCCGGGCAATGATCTTGTCGAGATGGATGACATGGGAGCGGGCCGCCAGTTCCGGCACGACGCCGCCAAAGGGCGCGTGTTCGGCGATCTGGCTCCTGACGATGTTGGAAACGATGCGGCCGCGCCCGCCCGCGTCGCGCGTCACGATGGCGGCGGCGGTCTCGTCGCAGCTCGTTTCGATTCCGAGGATGGTGAGGTGCGCTTGCCCGGTCACGGCGAAAGGTCTATGGCCTTCAGTTCCTGTCAACCCGGGTCTTGGCCTATAGGGATAACGGCGCCATTGCAATCGTCCGCCACACCCTTGATCACCATCGGCACGCGCGGCTCGCCGCTGGCGCTGGCCCAGGCCCATGAGGTCAGGGCGCTTTTGTGCCGGGCGCACGGGCTTGCCGAGGACCGGATCGCGGTGCTTGCCGTATCGACGGCCGGCGACCGGTCGCAGGCGAGCAACCGGCCCCTGAGCGATTTCGGCGGCAAGGGGCTTTTTTCCAAGGAAATCGAGGACAGGATTCTTTCGGGCGAGGTCGATCTCGGCGTCCATTCCTCCAAGGACATGGCGACCAGTCTGCCCGAGGGTCTCGTCATGCCGGTGTTTTTGGCGCGCGAGGACGTGCGCGACGCCTTCGTCAGCCTCAGATACGCCACGCTCGACGAGCTGCCGCAGGGCGCCGTGGTCGGCACCTCGTCGCTGAGGCGACGGGCGCAGCTCCTGCGGGCGCGGCCGGATTTGAGACTGGTCGAGTTCCGCGGCAATCTCGGCACAAGGCTCGGAAAACTCGGGACCGGCGAGGCCGACGCGACGCTTCTGGCCAGTGCCGGGCTCAACCGCCTCGGCCAGGCCGACAAGGCCGCCTCCCGTCTCGATCCGGTCCGGTTTCCGCCGGCCCCGGCCCAGGGCGCCATCGGCATCGAGATCCGCGCCGGCGATAGCCGGGTCGCCGAACTGGTGGCGCCGCTCGATCATGCCGAAACCCATCGGGCCGTCAGCGCCGAACGGGCCATGCTGAGGGTGATCGAAGGCTCCTGCCGCACTCCCATCGGAGTGTTGACCCGGTGCCAGGGCGATCGGCTTTTGCTCAGGGGCGAAGTGCTGAGCCCGGACGGGCGGCAATGCTTTGAGGCCGAAATCTCGGGTCCGGCAGCGGAAGCCGAAGCGCTCGGAACGGCGCTCGGCGAAGAACTGCTGGCGCGGGCCGGGGCGGATTTCATCGCCGGTCTGAAGGTGGGGTCATGATCCGCATCCTTGTCACGCGACCGGAACCGGATGCCGACGAGACGGCGGGGCGCCTTATCGCGCTCGGCCTTGAACCGAGCGTCTTCCCGCTGATGCGCATGCAGACGACCGAGGCGCGCCTGCCCGCGCCGGAAGGCCTTTCCGGCCTGATCGTCACCAGCGCCAACGCCCTGCGCGCCCTGCATAGGCGCGATGCCCTCGGCCCCTATTTCGGCCTGAGGGTCTTTGCCGTCGGCGAAAGGACGGCGGCGGTGGCGAAGGGATTGGGTTTTGCCGATATCGTCAGCGCCAATGGCGATGCCGGCGATCTGATCGGGCTGGTCGCCGATCATGCCGAGGCCGGCAGCTATTTCTACCCGTCCGCCGAGGAGACGGCGCACGAACTGCCGAAGACCCTGGCCGCGTCCGGACATGAGATCATCGCCGCCGAGATCTACCGCATGGTGCCGCAAACCAGGCTGTCGGACGAGATCGCCGGACAACTGGCGGCGGGGGGCTTCGCCGCGGCCCTGTTCTATTCGCGGCGCACGGCGCATATCTTTGCCCGGCTGACCGAACCGGTCCTCACCCCGGAACGGCGCCGGGCCCTGACCCCGATCTGCCTTTCCGAAAACGTCGCGGCACCGCTGGTCGAACACGGTTTCCCCCGCATCGTTCTCGCCGATTTTCCCAGCGAGGAGGCGATGATGGCCGCAACCTTGTCTTTTTCCCGTGGCCAAATCACGCCATGATGAATTAGGACGCGCGTTAGCAAAGGATTGGGCTCCCGGGGAGCTCCTGTCCTGGTGTCCGACTTGGAAGGTGACCGTCATGGCAGAGCGCAAATCCGGCCCGGTAAAACCCCCGACCATCGACCTGACGGCGCGCGAGCGCGACAAGGAGGCACCGAAAGAGCCTCAAACCGAAAAGCCGGAAGCCGCAA
Organism: uncultured Devosiaceae bacterium; assembly: GCA_964555575.1. GTDB lineage: Bacteria > Pseudomonadota > Alphaproteobacteria > Rhizobiales > Devosiaceae > JAHJQZ01. The sequence continues at coordinate 2,369 of CAZKTH010000068.1, forward strand.
CGGCAAAACCGGTCGCCGGGGCGGCGGCGCAAAAAGCCAAACCGGAATCGCCGGCCGGAACGGAAACCGCCGCTACCGCCGCCGCAAAGCCTGCGGCGTCCGGCAAAGCCGACACGTCCGAACCGGACGCGCCCGCTCCAGCGCCCGCCAGGGCCGCGCCGCCGCGTTCGGGCGCGCTGATTGCCGGCATTGCCGGGGCCGTCATTGGCGGCGTTCTCGGGCTTGGCGCCGCCTATGAACTGGCCCTGTTCGGCTACTGGACGTCGGGCAACAAAAAGCAGGAGATCGCATCGCTTTCGAACGAGATCGGTTCTCTTTACGTCAAGAAAAGCGATATCGGCGGCGTGATCGACCGCGCCCTGGGCGAGGTCAAGTCCGGCGTTGCCGAACTCGGTGCAAGGGTGACGGCTCTGGAAAACGCCAAACCCGCCGATGCCGGCCCGGCGGTCACCGCGCTCGAGGAACGGGTGACGACGCTCGAATACGATCTCGAATCGCTTTCGAACAAGATCGGTACTCTTTCCGGCAAGCTCGATGCGGCGACCATCGCCGGCGGCGATCAGGCGGCGGTGAAGGCGGTCACCGGACTTTCGGGCAGGATCGACGGCCTGTCGACGCAACTGGATGCGCTTTCGTCGCGGGTGAAAACGCTCGAGGACAGGAAGACGGTGGCCCCCGAAACCGTTTCGGCCCTGGCGGATTCGGTGCAGGCGCTCAAGACCGAACTCGGGCAGGTATCGTCCGGCCTTGCCGCCCTTGCATCGGCCCCGGCGCCGAAACCGGTCGATCTGAGGCTGCCGCTGGCGTTGTCGAGCCTTAGCGCGGCGCTCGATAGCGGCGCGCCTTTCGTCGCGGATCTCGAACTGATCCACGCCGCCCTGCCCGATCTCGCCATTCCCGCCGAAGTCAGCGCCGCCGCGCCATCGGGTCTTGGCCGTCCTGCCGATCTTGTCACCCGCTTCGAGGCGAAGGTGCCGGCGATGCTCGCCGCCAGGCCGGTTGATGCCAATACGGACTGGACCACGCGGCTCATGGATCAGCTGAAGGCGCTGGTGGCATTGAGGCCGGTCGCGACCGGCGCCGACAACACGCCCGAGGCCCGGATCGGCCTTATCGAAACGGCACTGGCGGCGCATGACTATGCCGCCGCCGACAGCGCCTTCAGACAGCTGCCCGAAGCCATGCAGGCAGAGGCGGGCGGGCTCGGCACCGACATCGCCCGCTTCGCCGCGACGGCCGATCTGGTGCGTCAGGCCCGCGCCGCCGCCCTCAAGCTTGCCGGGGCCGCCTCATGATCCGGCTCGTTGTCTATATCCTTGTCAGCTTGATCGTTGCCGCCGGGGCCGCCTGGGCCATTTCCCTGCCCGGCACCGTGACCATCGAAATGGCCGGCTACCGGCTGCAGCCCGGGTTCGGGGTGGTGGTGGTCGCCCTTGTCGTGCTTGTCCTTGTCGCCATCGCCGTCTGGGCCGTCATCAGGCGGGTCATTGCCATTCCGCGCGCCTTGAGGCGCCGCAACGCCCTCAACCAGAAGCAACTGGGCATCGATGCCCTGTCCAACAGCTTCGTTGCCCTGCAGGCCGGCGATCCGGAGCGGGCGCGGCTTCTGGCCCAGGAGGCGCAGGCACGGCTGCCGGAAAACACCGCAGCCAAACTGCTCGAAGCGCGCTCCGATCTCGCCCTTGGCGATCTGGCGGCGGCCCGCGAGCATTACCGGGCCCTGATTACCAATCCCGACACGGCGCTCGCCGCCCTTTCCGGGCTCTATGAACAGGCACGGGCGCAGGGGCGGCCGACGGCGGCGCTGACCTTTGCCAGGAAGGCCCGCGAGCTTTCCCCGGCCCTCACCTGGGCCCGGGATGCGCTTTTTTCCGACATGATCGCCCGCTCGGCCTGGGAGGAGGCGCTTGCCGCCACTGCCGACGAACCGGCGCCGACCCGCACCGACAAGCAGGCCAAGAAGCGCCGCCAGGCGGTGCTCAATGCCGCCATTGCCGCCGAGGCCGAGGCGACCGATCCGGCCAGGGCGCTCGAACACGCCCTCAATGCCCTCAAGCTTTTGCCCGATTTCGTGCCGGCGGCGCTGATCTCGGCCCGCATCCACATCAATCGCGGCGAGGCGCGCAAGGCGCAGTCGCTCCTGCGGCGCATCTGGCGCAATACCGGCCACCCGCATGCGGCAACGCTTTATGCCCATGCCCAGTCGGGCGCCTCGGCGGTCGAACGGCTGAAAAAGATGCGCGATCTCATCCCGGCGGCGGACACCGTCGATGCGGCAGAGGTTCTGGCGCGGGCGGCGATCGATGCCTTCGACTGGACGCTGGCGCGGTCGGCGCTCGGGCCCTTTGCCGAGAAATCGCCGCGTCAGGGCATTTGCGTCCTGATGGCCGAGATCGAGGAAGGTCAGAACGCCGACCAGGGCAAGGCGCGCGAATGGCTCTCGCGGGCGGTCAAGGCGCCGCGCGATCCGGCCTGGACGGCGGACGGGCTGGCGCTTGAGGAGTGGCTGCCGGTTTCCCCCATCTCGGGCCGGTTCGATGCCTTCGAATGGCAGGTGCCGGTCGAGGCGATGCCGCCGAAAGCGGCGCCCGGCCTCGCCGACAAGAGCGCGGAGGCCGCCGGGACCCCGGCGCTGGCCGCCATGGCGTCGGCGGAAGCGCCGGAAACCGGCGGAGCCGGCGGCACCACGCCGGTGGCGAATGGCTGAGACCGGCTGAAGGGCGTCGCGCGCGACGTGTTGCGGCGCGTTCGGCGTTTTGGCTTGCCTCGCCTTCATGCAATCGGGTAAACAGCGCCCTGTTCCCGGAAAGGCGCGCGCCTTGCGGGCAATGCCGCACTAGCTCAGTTGGTAGAGCACGTCATTCGTAATGATGGGGTCGCTGGTTCGAGTCCGGCGTGCGGCACCAGCCTTCATTTGTCCTAATCGGTATCCACTTCGCCTGAAAACGCTCTAGAGCATCGTGCGAAAAAGTGGATCCCGGTTTTTCGCAAAAACGATGCGACCACAAAGCGATAGAGCATGCGTTCTGATTTCATCAGAACGCATTTTGCTCTAGGAGGCGAAACGCTCCGCTGGCCTATTTCGCCGCGCCCAGTTCGGCCATCTCCGCCTCGGACAGCCTGAGCGATGCCGCCGCGGTGTTCTCTTCGAGATGGGCGACATTGCCGGTGCCGGGAATGGGCAGCATCACCGGGCTGTGCTGCAATAGCCAGGCCAGCGCCACCTGCCCGGCCGTCGCCCGATGGGCGGCGGCGATGCGATCGACCGCCCCGCCGGGCTTGGCCAGATCGCCCGCCGCCAGCGGGAACCAGGGGATGAAGCCGATGCCCTTGGCCTGACAATGGGCGAGTACGTCCTCGCTGCCCCGGTCGGTGAGGTTGTAGCGGTTCTGCACGGTGGCGACCGGGAAGAATTTCGAGGCCGCCTCGATCTCCTCGACCGAAACCTCGCTCAGCCCGGCATGACGGATGACGCCTTCGTCGATGAGCTGGCGGATGGCGGCGAACTGTTCGTTGCGGGGAACCTCGGGATCGATGCGATGCAATTGCCACAGATCGATCCGTTCCACCCCGAGGCGTTTGAGGCTGCCCCTGGCCTGGCCGATCAGATAATCGGGATCGCCCTTGGGCACCCACTGGCCGGGGCCGGGGCGGGTCAGGCCGCCCTTGGTGGCAACGACCAGGCCCTCAAAGGGATTGAGCGCCTCGCCGATCAGTTCCTCGGAAACATTGGGGCCGTAGGAATCGGCGGTGTCGATGAAGTTGACGCCGAGCGCCGGCAGGCGCTTCAGCACGGCGATGGCCTTGTCGTGATCGGCGGGCGGGCCCCAGACGCCGGCGCCGGTGATCCTCATGGCCCCGAAGCCGAGGCGGTTGACCGCGAGATCCTCGCCGATGGTGAACTGGCCGGACTGGCCTGCATCGATTTTCGTCATGATCGTAATCCTCAAGTTCCTGAAAAACGCTCCGGCCCGCATCGCGTTTCTCCGGGATCGGTGGAGTGGAGGCGACCGCAAACGGATCGCTTATATAGGTGTGCTTTGCAAAAGCTGAAAGACAACGGCGCTGTGGGCATTGCCTTTGGCGCCAGGGCGGATGCGTTGGCCGATCCTTGTTCGTTACGGATCGGCGGACCGTGCCATGTGACGCCCGCAGGCAAGCGGACGAAAGCTCCGGAACGTTCACAAGGGGTCGGGATCGGGCTCAGGACAGCGCGATTTTCCTTGCCTTGCCAGAGGTTTCGACCCTTGCGCCCGGCGCTTTTGCCGCCAGGGCTACTGCCGATTTTCCTGTTCGCCCATTCACAGTCGGGCGTCAGACCTCGTTGACCTGCGCCACCACGAAGGTGTGCATCTCGCCATCGTCTTCCCTGATGGAGATGTATTCGCCGACTGCAAATGTTTCGTCACCGAAACGGAAGCCGGTTTCGTCGTCCGAACTTTCGGTCGTGTCGTAGTCGAAGCTCCAGCGCCCGCCCGGCCCGCGCGTCAGCCTGCCGACGGCGTCGTCCTCGTCGGGGCGGAAGCGCCGTACCCGGCATTTGTCGCGATGGTCCTTGAAGATCTCGACGTCGATCCCGCCCGACTCGTCGAGCGGGGCGATGATGTCGTAGCCGTGATCGTCGTCGCCCTCGGGATGGCCCTTTTCCCGGGCCAGAAGCAGGCGGATATGGCGGAAGGAGGCGGGAAGGTCTTTCATGCGCATAAGGCCGTTTTTTGCATGCCCGGCCGGAAGCCCGAGAGCCGCCGGCGCCAGGACGGTTCAGTGTGCGATCAGAACGGGCACTTCCGCCCGGGTCAGGATATCGCGGGTGGCGCCGCCGAGCACCCATTCGCGGAAACGCGAATGGCCGTAGCCGCCCATAACCAGCAGGTCGGCATCGATCCGTTCGACTTCGGTGAGCAGGGCCTCGCCGATACTGGTCCAGCTGGTCAGCTCGCGCAGTTCGACGCCGCAGCCGTGGCGGGTCAGATAGCGCGAAATATCGACTCCGGGAATGGCGCCATCGTCCCCGGGCGCGCCTTCCCCGGTCGCCATGGCGACGATGACCTGCTTGGACCTGCAAAGGATCGGCAGCGCCTCGGAAATGGCCCGTGCCGCCTCGCGCGAATTGCGCCAGGCCAATACGACCTTGTCGAAGGGGCGCGGCTCGCCGACCGGCGGCAGGAACAGGCAGCCACGGCCGGAGTTGAACAGCACCTGTTCGAGCGCCTCGGCATGGCTGTTGTAGTGGCCATAGGGCCTTGTGGCGATGAACAGGTCCGCCGTGCGCGCCTCGCTGGCAAGGGTCAGACCCATCTGGCTGGTATAGACGTCGAACCGGCGGATTTCGTTGAGAACGGAAAGCCGGCTGAACCGGGCGGCGAGCGCCTCGGCCTTGGCGTCGCCCTCGGCGCGCGAGGTGTCCTGCATCTGCGAGACGACGTCGATCGAGGCCATGCCGGCCTCGGAGGCGAACATGACTTCGGGCAAGGCGTTGCAGAACAGCCCGGTCAGGAAGGCGTCCTGACGGTTGGCAAGCGCTTCGGCCTGGACGATGCGCGATTCGTCAGCACTGGTGCCGTCAAGAAATACCAACAAATCCTTCATTCCATCCGCTCCCGATTGTCCCCTCTGGAGAGGCAAAAAGACTGAAATTACTCAAGCATGTTCGTATCGCCCGGACCATGATTTTGGTCAAGCACGGACTAGTATCCAGGGGCTGCCCGGAGCATGGTGCGAAAAAACGGATGCCGGTTTTCGCGAGAAACGATGCGACCACAGGGAAATAGGGCATGCGTTCCCGTTCATTGTGAACCCCTGCTCTAGTCGGCGTTGCCGTGACCGGCGCCATCCGCCTCCATCGCGCTCGGACGCACGAAGGGAAAGGGCATGCCCGTCGGCTTGGCGCCGAACAGCGCCTCGCGTTCCGCCGGTGTCGATTTGAAGATGGGAAAGCGCATGCCGACCGCGCCGCGAACCGCCTTGAGATCGAGGGCATAAAGCACGACGTCGAAATCGATATCGGGATAATGCCGGACCTCGGACAGCTTTTCCGACAGAAAGACGCGGCGGTAGAAGGCCCCGTGCTCCGGTCTGACCAGCGACAGGGAATAGTCGACATCGAAATACTCGGCCGCCATCGTTCCGATGCGCAGGGTCAGGAAGGGCAAGGCCGGCAGGGCGAGCGAGGCATCCTTGTCGACGGTAAAACGGCTCGGATCGACGAAGGTCTTGCCCGCCTCGATCATGGGCGTCAGGATTTCGGGAAACACCTTCATGCTCGGCGACCGGCGGTAGCGCGCCGTCAGGTAATGCACCCGCAAGGAGGCGATCAGCCGATCCTCGAGATAGACCCCGAAGGTCATGCCGTTGGGGGTGTCGTCGAGATCGTCGACACAGATCTCGTCGGGATTGACCGGAATGAAGTTCTCGCGCCGATAGGCCTCGTAACGCAGACGATAGACCGGGTCGAGCACGATTCCGGAGGGAACGCGCCGATAGGCGAGTTTGCCGAGAACATCGGCGAGCGGGGTCGGGAAACGGGAATTGTCCGGCTCGATCACCCTGCGATTTTCCGTAAGGTTGAAGTATCCAATGTGACGTCTCCAGAATCAGAAGACAAAGACCGCCTAAAAGTTAACCGGCTCTGCCGAAGTTTTCACAACGATTTCGCGCCTTGCGGTGCGGCAAGGCGGCGCTTCAGCGCGCCTTGCGGGTTTCGTCGATCGTTCCGCCATGCGCAAGACGCGCGCCAGGGCTCATGCGGGCAATGAACTCGCCGATATCCTTGGCCGGCAGCGGCGGCCCGAACAGGAAGCCCTGGGCGTATTCGATACCGGTATGGTTCAGGATCACTTCGAGCTGGCTCTCCGTTTCGACGCCTTCCACCGTCACGATCATGTCGAGGTCGCGGCTGAGGCGGGCGAGGCTGACCAGAAGCCTGCGGGCGCGCGCGTCGTCGGCGATGTCGCGGGTGAAGGACTGGTCGATCTTCAGCCGGGAAAACGACATCGTCGTCAGATAGCCGAGCGATGAATAGCCGGTGCCGAAATCGTCGAGCGCCGCGTCCACGCCGATCGCCCGCAGCGTCGTCAATGCCCGCGATGCCTTTTCGGGCTCCTCGATCAGGGCCGTTTCGGTGATTTCGATGATCAGTCGATTGGCCGGCAGCCCGGTCGCCTCAAGTATCTCGGAGATCATCTGCTCGATCGAGGCGATGCGGAAATCATTGGCCGACAGATTGACCGAAACCGACATGTGCGCCGGCCAGTTGAGGCATTCCTTGGTGGCGGTGGCCAGGACGTAGCGGGTCAGCTCGGTGATGGCGCCGGTCTGCTCGGCCAGCGGAATGAACAGGGCCGGCGAGATGATGCCGAATTCGGGATGGCGCCAGCGCACCAGCGCCTCGCAGCCGACCAGGCTGCGGCTGCGGATATCGATGATCGGCTGATAAACGACGAAGATCTGGCCGTTCTCGACGGCGCCGCGGAACTGCGCCTTCAGCTGCTGGCGTTTGCGGTAGTCGACATCCATCTGGTCGTGGTACAGCGACCAGCATGCCTTGCCACGCGCCTTGGAGTGATATAGCGCCAGATCGGCGCGGGTCAGCATCTCGTCGAGTTCGGTCTTGGCGCCGTCGGCGACGGCGATGCCGATCGAAACGGTGACCGAGAACTCGTTGGTGCCGAGATTGAACGGTATCCGCAACGCCGCCGTGATCGCGGCGGCGTCCTCTTCGGCAAGAGCTTCGGTTACCTCACCTGTACGAATAACGACATACTCGTCGCCGCCGAAGCGCGACACCAGGGCGTTTTCGCCGAACAGGCCGACGAGGCGGTCGGCCACCTGCCTGAGCATGCGATCGCCGACCAGGTGGCCGAACGTGTCGTTGACATGCTTGAAATCGTCGATGTCGATCATGGCGAGCATGACCGGCGCAGGCTGGCCCCAGGCGGCGAATTCGGAAAGGCGGGCCTTGGTCTGTTCCGAGAAGAAATAGCGATTGGGCAGGCGGGTGAGGCTGTCATAGCGCGCCATGGCGGTGATCCTGGCATCGGCCAGCACCCGTTCGGTGATGTCCTCGAACATCAGCACCGTATGCCCGTTCCGGCTCGACGATGTGACCTCGAAATGGCGACCGCTCGCCAGCTCGATCACCAGCTTGGTGTTTTCGTTGTCCGAGAACTCGGCGACCAGCAACTGCGCGGTTGCCTTGGTGATGATGCGCCGCGACGTGGCGTAAAGGACCAGGTCCGTGGCCGGATGCCCGATCACTTCCTCGCTCTGGTCGATCTGAAGCATCTGTCGGGCCTGGTCGTTGATGACCACCACGCGCCCGTCATCGTCGATCATGCACAGCCCGTGCGCCATGGTGGCCAGGGCGGAATCGAGTTCCGAGGCAAGCCGGGTCGCCTCGAGTCGGCCGCGCACCGCCGAAAGCAGGAGCTGACGGACCTTGACCGATATGCGGTAGATGCCGGCGAAGAACGGGATGAGAATGAGCGCCAAAAGGAAGTGATCGAGGTCGCCGGTGAAGATCAGGCCGAGGGCAAGCGGACCGGTGATCAGTGCCGTCTGCACCGCGACGAGCCGGGTGATGCCGAAATTGCGGGCCGCCACCCCGACCAGCACGCCGATGCTGATGGCCGAACTCGACAATTGCGCGAAGGCGTCATGCACGCCGACATAGCTGTAAAAGCACCAGCCGCCATGCAGCGTGGCGATGAGCACGCCGCCGATCATGGCGCGGATTTCCCAGTGCCGGGCGCGGGCGGCGTCTCCCGGTGCCAGTTCCTCGTGCGAGAAGGCGCGCATGTCGAGATAGCGGAGGAAGCCGACCACGACAAAGGCGACGCCAATCACCAGCAGCATCGGCGAATTGGCATGGATTCCGGCCACGCCCGCCCCGACGGCCGCGCCCATCGAGCCATAGAGCATGGTCCGCGCGTCGGCATAGACCGACTTGACGACCGTCACATAGTCGGTGTCGGGCAAAGCATGCCGAGGAAATTCAAACATGACTGAACCCGTAGATATTTGTCATGGCCTCGCGTGTCGTTGTCCTGCTCTCATTCGAGACGGTGCTGTCCGCGATGGGCGCGCCGTACCGGCCCCGACCGCGCTCGGGCGGCGCAGCAGATACTGCGGGTTCCCGCGGGTCAGTATGGATACCCAACACTAACAAAGGGCAAAGGCTGCGGGCTTTCTTGGCCGATTCCCGCCCTTGTCAATGCCGTTTCATCCTCTGATCCGGCCCCACGGCGAAAATTTCGGCTAATGGCATTGTCTGCTTTGTTGTCATATTTAGTACACTTTTTATGCCGAGCGGTGCGGAATGTCGGGTAAGGCGCGGCAAACAGAGAGTTGCCTTTATATCCGCGACATGCATATTTCCGGCCCAAAACAAAGGCGGCTATCAGTGAAACAGGATATTCACAACTCCGAAGTGCCGCGGATCTGCGCATCGTGCGATGCGCGCCATCGCGGCATATGCGGAGCCATGACGCCGGACGAACTCACGGCGCTGTCAAAGCATTCCCGCCAGACCCGATTCGCGCCGGGCGATGCGCTGATGGCCGAAAGCGCCGAGGCGGCGACCTATGCCAACATCATGCGCGGTGTCGTCAAGCTGTCGAAAATGCTGGCGGACGGGCGCCAGCAGCTGGTCGGACTGCAATTCGCTCCCGATTTCCTCGGCCGGCCCTTTGCCAATGAAAGCCCGGTGACGGCCGAGGCCGCCTCGACCGTCGAGGCCTGCCGGTTCCCGCGGGCGGCGCTCGAGAACCTGATGCTGCACAATCCCGATCTCGAACGGCGGATGCTGGAGCAGACACTCAACGAACTCGACGAGGCCCGCGACTGGATGGTGACCCTGGGGCGCAAGACCGCTTCGGAAAAGGTCGCGAGCTTTCTCTTTCTCATCGCCACCCATATCGATCCGCTGCGCACCACCACCATGCACCGGGCGGCGTTCGATCTGCCACTGACCCGTGCCGACATCGCCGATTTCCTCGGGCTAACCGTCGAGACCGTGTCGCGCCAGCTGACGCGTCTGAGGACCGAAGGCATCATCGAGATCACCAACAACAGGCACGTCAACGTGCCCGATCTCGACGCGCTGAGCGACCGCATGGGCTGATCGCGCGCCAGGCTGCGCCCTATCCAAAAACCCTTAAGTCCCCCGGAAACGCGCGCGTTCCAAAACAAAATGCGTTCTGACGGAATCAGAACGCACGCTCACTCCGTTTGTGGTCGCATCCTTCGGACCTCAGACCGTGCCGCCGGCACGATCTGCCCCTTCTGGTCGGTCCTCGGTTGGCGAAAAACCGGGATCCACTTTTGCGCACGATGCTCCAGAGCATTTTCCGTTCCGATGGAATCGGAACGGAAGCTCCAGGTTGTTGAGTGGTCGCGTTTTCGAACCGGCGAACCGGTATCCACTTCGCCTGAAAACGCTCTAGTTGACTTTCACCAACTGCGCCCGCGCCTCGTCGGAAAGAACGGTTGACAGTTCTTCCTCGGTGGCGATATGGC
>CAZKTH010000069.1:0-12864 GCA_964555575.1 uncultured Devosiaceae bacterium
CGGCATCGCCGTCGGCATGGCGACCAATATCCCGACCCACAATCTCGGCGAGGTGATCGATGCGACCATCGCGGTGATGGACGATCCCGAAATCGACATCGATGCGCTGACCGAGATCATGCCCGGTCCGGATTTTCCGACCGGAGGCATCATTCTCGGCCGCGCCGGCATCCGTGCCGCCTTCGAGACGGGCAGGGGCTCGGTTCTCATTCGCGGCAAGGTGGCGATCGAGGAAATCCGCAAGGAGCGCGAGGCACTGATCATCACCGAAATTCCCTATCAGGTGAACAAGGCGTCGATGATCGAGCGCGTTGCCGAACTGGTGCGCGACAAGCGCATCGAGGGCATCGCCGATATCCGCGACGAATCCGACCGCCACGGCATGCGGGTGGTGGTCGAACTGAAGCGCGAGGCGGTGGCCGACGTCGTCCTGAACCAGCTCTACCGCTTCACGCCGCTGCAATCCTCGTTCGGCTGCAATTTCGTCGTCCTCAATGGCGGCAAGCCCGAGTTGATGGGCGTCAGGGAAATGCTCTCGGCCTTCGTGGCGTTCCGCGAGAGCGTCGTCACAAGGCGGGCCAAGTTCCTGCTCAACAAGGCGCGCGACCGGGCCCATGTCCTGGTTGGTCTCGCCGTCGCCGTCGCCAATGTCGACGAGGTCATCGCCATCATCCGCACCTCGCCCAATCCGGCGACGGCCCGCGAGCGCCTGCTCGAACGCGACTGGCCGGCCCGCGACGTCGAGGCGCTGATCAGGCTGATCGACGATCCGCGTCACAAGGTCAATGAAGACGGCACCTTCAAACTGAGCGAAGAACAGGTCCGGGCCATTCTCGATCTGCGGCTTGCCCGCCTGACTGCGCTCGGGCGCGACGAGATCGGCGAAGAACTCAACGGCCTCGGCACCCAGATCGAGGACTATCTCGATATTCTGAGGTCCAGGGAACGGGTGCGTTCGATCGTCCGCGACGAGCTCCTGGAAGTGAAGGGCAAGTTCGCCACGCCGCGCAAGACCGAGATCTCCGATTTCGCCGCCGACATGGAGGACGAGGACTTCATCGCCCGCGAGGACATGGTCGTCACCGTTTCCCATGCCGGCTACATCAAGCGGGTGCCGCTGTCGACCTATCGGGCCCAGCACCGCGGCGGCAAGGGACGTTCGGGCATGGCGACGCGCGAGGAGGATTTCGTCGCGCGGCTGTTCGTCGCCAACACCCATACGCCGGTGCTGTTCTTTTCCTCGCGCGGCATCGCCTACAAGATGAAGGTGTGGCGACTGCCGCTGGCGGCGCCGCAGGCACGCGGCAAGGCATTGATCAACCTGTTGCCGCTCGAGCAGGGCGAGTGGATCACCTCGATCATGCCGCTGCCCGAGGACGAGGAAAGCTGGGGCGATCTCGACATCATGTTCGCCACGACCCGCGGCACGGTCCGGCGCAATTCGCTGGCCGATTTCACCGGGGTCAGGGCCAATGGCAAGATCGCCATGAAGCTCGGCGAAGGCGAGGGCATTGTCGGGGTGGAGACCTGTTCGTCCAATGGCGATGTGCTGCTGACCACCGCCCATGGCCAGGCGATCCGCTTCAGGGTCGACGATGTCCGCGTCTTCAAGGGCCGCGATTCGATGGGGGTGCGCGGTATCGCGCTCAGCGAAGGCGACACCATCATCTCCATGGCCATCCTCAACCATTCCGACGCGACGGCCGAGGAACGCGCCGCCTATCTCAGGATGAGCCGGGCGGTGCGCGGCGAGGGCGAGAGCGAGGAGAACGGCTCCGACGAGGCCGATGTGGTGGCCGGCGAACTGAGCCAGGAGCGCTATGCCCAGATGAGCGCCATCGAGCAGTTCATCCTGACCGTTTCCGAAAACGGCTATGGCAAGCGCACCTCGAGCCACGAATACCGGATCACCGGGCGCGGCGGCAAAGGCATCGTCGCCATGGCGGTCAATGAGCGCAATGGCCATCTCGTCTCGTCCTTCCCGGTCAACGAGGACGATCAGATCATGCTGATCACCGATGGCGGCCAGACCATCCGCATGCCGGTCGGCGGCGACAAGCCGATCCGTATCGTCTCGCGCGGTTCCCAGGGCGTCATCGTGCTCAACACCGCCGAAGGCGAGAAGGTCGTCTCGGTCGAACGCATCTCCGAGGCTGAAGCCGAGGAAGAGGGGGAGGCGCCGGAAGGCGACGGACCGGAGGAGGCCGCGCCGGAAGAATAGGCTCCGCCGGTCGCACCGGACAAGAAGGTGAGGCATGACGGAAGCCGGACGGGGCTACCGCGCGCTGTTGCGGATCGATGTGGTGCGCCGGCTGGCGATCGCCTCGGTGCCCTCGGATTTCGCCGATTGGCTCGACTATACCGCCGTCATCGCCCTGCTGGTCTTTTCCTATGAGGTCGGGCCGTGGACCATGGCGGTGTTCACCTTCACCCTTTTGGCGCCGAACCTACTGGTCGGGCCGGCGCTCGCCGTCTATGTCGACCAGTGGCCGCTCAAGCGGGTGCTGGTACTGGCCCATATCGGGCGGGCGCTGACCACCGCCTATCTGATGACAACGCCGCCTCTTGTCCTGGTCATCGCCGTCGCCTTCTTGCGCGGCGTGGTCGGGTCCGCCTTCGGCCCGGCCCGCCAGGCCGCCATCCAGGCGACAACGCCCAATCATCTGCTCGGCGAGGCCAACGGGCTGCACCAGGCTATCGGCCAGTTCTCCAAGATCGCCGGGCCGACCCTCGGGGGCATGCTGCTGGCGGTGATGGCGCCGCAATGGGTCTTCGGCATCAACGCCTCGCTGTCGGTGGTCGCGGCGCTGATTATCCTGACAATTCCGTTCAGCCGCAAAACCGTGGCGATCTCGGCGCCGGAAGCGTTCCTCAGGCGCCTTCTGGCCGGATTCGGCGAATTCCGCGCCAGACGCCATCTGCTGCAGGCCCTCATCTTTGCCGCCGTCGCCTTTTTCGCCTTCTTTCTGTATGACGCGCTCAGTGCCCTTCTGATCGCCGAGCTCGGCATGGATGCGAGCCTTTTCGGCATCGCCGTGGCGGCGGCGGGCGGGGGCGGGCTGATCGGCGGGCTGATCGGCGGCCGCATGCCGCCGACCCGCCCGGTCCTTCACATGATCCTGGCCGCGACCCTTTCGGGTCTGGTGACCGTCGCCCTGGCGCTCCTGGCCGGATCCGGTTTCGGCGTGCCGGCCATCGGCTTTGTCGGCGCCATGTTGCTGATGGGCGGCAGCACCTCGTTCATGATGGTGCCCTATCGCGTGCTGATGCAGCGCGACGTCGATCCGTCCCGCATCGCCAGGGTCGCCGCGACCGGGGAATCCGTTATCACCTCGGTCATGATCGGCGCGCCCTTCCTCGGCAGCCTGATCGCCAGCCTGTGGGGCGTGCCCGCGGCCTTTCTCGCCGGCGGCTCGGTCTTGCTGACGCTGGTGGCCGTCACGCTGGCGACGCGCCGGCGCAGCGACTGAGCGATGGCCGCTTCCGCCGCCTGGGGCAACAGCGCACTTGCATTCGGCTGAAAACTCTGCGTTTTCTTGGCGCCTCGGAGTGCGCCCTGATGTTTTCGCTCGCCACCCTCGCGACCTTCGCCACCGCCGTTTTCGTTCTCGTCATCGTGCCGGGGCCGACCGTTTCGGCCATCGTGGCGCAGTCGCTGGCGCGTGGCACCAGGGCCGGATTCGCCGTCCTCATCGGCACCCAGCTCGCCAACTACTCGATGGTCATCGTCGTGGCGTTCGGCATGCAGGCCATCATCGCCTTCATGGGCTGGGCCTTCGACTGGGTGAAGCTGATCGGTGCCGCCTATCTCATCTTTCTCGGCATCTCGATGCTGCGCTCGACCGGCGAGACCTTCGGCTCGGGCCGAGTGAGGCAAAGAAGCTTCTGGCAACTGGTGCTGCAGGGCTACGTCGTTTTGTGGTCCAACCCCAAGGCGTTGGTGTTTTTCGGCGCCTTCCTGCCGCAATTCATCGATCCGGCCCGGCCGACCTTCTGGCAGGTCGTGCTGCTCGGCATCGTCTTCAATATCGTCGCCGGCCTGTCCGACGCCGCCTATGCGATCCTGGCCGGCTCGGCCCGCAACGCCTTCACCAAGGCACGCATGCGCAGGCTCAGCCGGGTGGCGGGGACCATCCTCATCGGTGGCGGCGTCTGGCTGGCGCTGACCAGGCGGGCCTGATCCGCGCCGAGCAAGGAGATCGCCATGTTCGATCCGACCCTGATCCTGACCTATGTCGCCGCCTGCTTTGTCTTTTCCATCGTGCCTGGCCCCTCGGTGACCGTGGTGCTGGCCAATTCGCTGGCGCGTGGCACGGCGGCGGGGTTCTGGTCGATCCTCGGCACCGAACTGGCAATGCTGTCCATGGTGCTTGTCGTCGCCTGCGGCCTCGAGGCGGTGATGGCCGTGGTCGGCGGGGCCTTTGTCTGGATCAAGCTGGCGGGCGCTCTCTATCTGATCTGGATCGGCTGGCGCATGTTCCTTTCTTCGGGCGATCTGGCAACCGCCAGGGCCGCGAAACAGCGTTCGCCCTACCGCTACGTATTGCAGGCGGCGCTGGTGAACTGGTCGAATCCGAAAACCCTGCTGTTCCTCGGCGCCTTCCTGCCGCAATTCGTCAACCTCGCCCAGCCGGCCTTCCCGCAGATCATGGTGCTCGGCCTGATGCTGATGACGGTGGCGACCGCGACGGACGCCTTCTACGCCGTCCTGGCCGGAAGGGCGCGTCACGCGCTCAGCGCCGCCCGCCTCAGACTGATGAACCGGGTCGCCGGTTCGATCCTGATGATCGGCGGCGTCTGGCTGGCGCTGGCCAAAAGGAGTTGATTGCAGATGCTCTCGGTTCCAACCCTTGTCACCTTCGCACTGGCGACCGCCATCGCCGGCATCGTGCCGGGACCGACCGTTGCCGTGGTCGTTGCTTCTTCCGTGCGCCACGGCACCCGCGCCGGCATGCTGACGGCGCTCGGAGCCGAAATCGCCGTTCTGACCATGCTCGGCGTCGTCGCGCTGGGCCTCGAGGCGGTCATGGCCTTCATGGGCTGGGCCTTCGAATGGATCAAGCTGATCGGCGCCGTCTATCTCATCTATGTCGGATGGCGCATGCTCAGCGCCAGATCGGCCTCGGGCGAGGCCGGAACCGACGGCCGGCCGGAGCGTAGCGGTTTCGTGCTGCAGGGCTTCGTCGTCGTCTGGAGCAATCCCAAGACCCTGCTGTTTCTCGGCGCCTTCCTGCCGCATTTCATCGTGGCCGATACGCCGGCGCCGCCACAGCTTCTGGTGCTCGGCACCATCGTCATGCTGCTCGCCGCCGCCAATGATTTCGGCTACGCCCTGGCCGCCGGCGGCTTGCGCCGACTGATGACCGAGGCGCGCGCGCGTCTTGTGGCGCGGCTTTCCGGCCTCGTCCTGATGGCCGGCGGCGTCTGGCTGGCCCTGCAGAAACGGGCGCCGTAGCCATGTTCCTTTCCGCTTCGGCTCTGGCCACCTACTGGCTTGCGACCCTGGTCGTCATGGCGACGCCGGGCGTGACGGTGTCAAGTCTGCTCGGCACGACACTGACTGCCGGCACGCGCGCCGGCTTCGCCATGGAGCTCGGGGTCAACCTGGCGCGGCTTTCGATGCTCGTCACGCTCGGGCTTGGCCTGAGCGCCATTGCCGCCTTCATGAGCGAGGCCTATACGGCCATCAAGCTGATCGGCGCCCTTTATCTCGTCTGGCTCGGCATCAGGGCGATCCGGCATCCGCCAAATCTTTCGGACCTCAATGCGGCCGCGCCCGGCTACCACTCGCTGGTGCTGCGCGGCGTCGCGGTCCTGTGGTCCAATCCCAAGGCCTTTTTGTTCATCGGGGCGCTGGTACCGCAATTCATCGTTGCCGGCGCGCCGCTGGCGCAGCAACTCCTGCTTCTCGGCGCCATCTGGATCGGTACCGCCACGGTGACGGACTCGCTTTACATCATCCTGTCGGGCCGGGTGCGGGCGCTGTTTTCCCAAAAGGCCGGCAGGTCGCTCGGCTGGGTCTCCGGCACGGTGCTGATAGGGGCGGCGCTCTGGCTTGCAACGAGCCAAAAGGCATGACAAAAGGCGGCTCATGAGCAAACTGACCGGTTTTTATCCCGGCACGTTCGATCCGGTAACCAATGGCCATCTCGACGTCATCGAGCGGGCCGGAAGGATCGTCGACGTGTTGTTCGTCGGCATCGGCATCAATTCAACCAAGGAGCCGCTCCTGAGCGACGAGCTCAGGCTGTCGCTTCTCAGGGAGACCTGCGCGCCGATCGCCACGCGGACGCACACCGAGATCAATTTCGTCGATTTCGAAGGGCTGATGATCCATGCCGCCCGCAAGCTCGGCGCCACGCTGATCATCCGCGGCCTTCGCGATACCACCGACTACAATTACGAAATGCAGATGGTCGGCATGAATTCGCAGATGGCACCCGATCTGCAGACGGTCTTCGTGCCCGCCACACCGCATGTCCGCCACATTTCGGCGACACTGGTCCGCCAGATAGCCAAGATGGGCGGGGACGTTTCGGCTTTCGTTCCGGCTGTCGTGTTGAAGGCACTGCAAAAATAATGGCAAAACCCAACGCTCAGAGGGCGCGCATCTTCGGCACGCTCGCCTTTGTCTTCGTCGTTCTGTTCATCGGCTTCATCGCCTGGGAAAACTGGCTCAAGCCGGCCGCGCCTGAAGCCACATCCGTCGCGACCGGTCCGATACCCGACTGCACCGACGTGTCCAGCCTGCCGGTGAACCATGCGCTGCTCGGCCTCAAGGATGGCTGCGTCGAGATCGCCTTCCGGCCCGATCTCGCCCCCAACCATGTCGCCCGCATCAAGGAACTGATCGCCGAAAAATTCTATGACGGGTTGAAGTTCCACCGCGTCATTGCCGGCTTCATGGCCCAGACCGGCGATCCGACCGGCACCGGCGGCGGCGGTTCCGACCTGCCCGATCTCAAGGCGGAATTCTCTTCCGCGCCTTTCGAGCGCGGCACGCTCGGCATGGCCCGTACCGCCGACCCGGATTCGGCCAATTCGCAGTTCTTCATCATGTTCGACGCCGCCCCGCATCTGAACGGCCAGTACACCGTTTTCGGCCAGGTGGTGAAGGGCATGGAATATGTCGACAACATCAAGAAGGGCAATCCGGCCGACAACGGCCTGGTCGCCGACCCCGATACGATCATCACATTCCGCGCCAAATAGCAGGCGCCAAACCCATCAGCAAAGGAAGAGGTCATGGCGGACATCGCCGATCCGGAAAACACCATCTTGATGGAAACCAGCAAGGGAAGCGTCGTCATCAGGCTGAGGCCCGATCTGGCGCCGAACCACGTCAACCGCATCAAGGAACTGGCGCGCGAGGGCTTTTATGACGGCATCGTCTTCCATCGCGTCATCGATGGCTTCATGGCCCAGGCCGGCTGCCCGCACGGCACCGGCACCGGCGGTTCGGACAAGCCCGACCTCAAGGCCGAGTTCAACGACGAACCGCATGTGCGCGGCATCTGCTCGATGGCCCGGACCTCGGCGCCCAATTCGGCCAATTCACAGTTCTTCATCTGCTTCAGCGACGCGCCCTTCCTCAACCGCCAATACACGGTCTGGGGCGAGGTGATCGAGGGCATGAACGCCATCGACCAGCTGAAGCGCGGCGAACCGGTGCGCGACCCCGACAAGATCGTGACGATGAAGGTCGCGGCGGACGTCGCCTGAGCGAAAACCGACCCGATATGCGCGTCGATCTGTTCGATTTCGAACTGCCGCCCGAGCGGATCGCGCTGCATCCGGCCGAGCCGCGCGACAGTGCGCGGCTGCTGGTCGTGCGGCCAGGTGAGGGGTTTGAAGACCGAGTCGTCACCGATCTCGTCGAGCTGCTGAACCCCGGCGATGTGCTCGTCATCAACGACACGCGCGTCATTCCGGCCGAGTTGAAGGGCGTGCGGGTGCGCGGCGAATACCGTGCCGAGGTTTCGTTCAACCTGCACAAGCGCCTCGATCCGGCGCGCTGGGCCGCCTTCGCCCGGCCGGCCAAGCGGCTGAAGCCGGGCGACAGGCTGATCTTCGGCGAGGCCACCGACCGCGCCTGCGCCCTGACCGAACTCGACGCCGAGATCGAGTCGGTGGGCGAGGGTGGCGAGGTGGTGCTCGCCTTCGCGCTTTCCGGCGCCTATCTCGACGAGGCGATCAAGTCGCACGGCGCCATGCCGCTGCCGCCTTATATCGGCCTCAGGCGCCCCTTCGAGGAACGCGACCGAACCGACTACCAGACGATCTATGCCCGCGAAGATGGCGCCGTTGCCGCCCCGACGGCGGGCCTGCATTTCACCGAGGATCTGTTGCAGCGCCTCGGCGACAAGGGCGTCGCTATCGAGACGGTGACCCTGCATGTCGGGGCCGGGACCTTCCTGCCGGTCAAGGCCGATGACACCGAAGATCACAAGATGCACGCCGAATGGGGGGTGGTGCCACCCGAGGTCGTCGCCCGCATCCAGGCGGCGAAACGGGCAGGGGGCCGCGTGATTGCCGTCGGCACGACCAGCCTCAGATTGCTCGAAAGCGCCGCGCGCGAGACGGGCGAGTTGAAGCCCTTTTCCGGCGACACCGACATCTTCATCACGCCGGGCTACCGCTTCAACGTCGTCGATCTGCTGATGACCAATTTCCATCTGCCGCGTTCGACCCTGATGATGCTGGTCTCGGCCTTTGCCGGTCTCGAAACCATGCAGGCGGCCTACGCCCACGCCATCGAAAAGGAATATCGCTTCTATTCCTATGGCGATTCCTCACTGCTCCATCGGGAGGATGCAGAATGAGCATCCTCGTTCGACCCGCCCGTTTGTCCGATGCACCGGCCGTTCAGGCGATCTATGCTCCGATTGTCGAAAAGGCCGCCATCGCGTTCGAAGAACTGGCGCCTGACGTCGCCGAGAGCGAACGGCGCATGCAACGCATCCAGCATGAACATCTCTATCTCGTGGCCGAACGGGACGGTGTGGTGATCGGCTATGCATATGGCGGGCGACATCGTGAACGCGCCGCCTACAAGACCTCTGTCGATGTCACGGTCGACATTGCCGAAAGCGCCCGTCGTCAGGGCGCAGGTCGTCTGCTCTACGGCGAACTACTGCCAGCACTCAAGGCGCAAGGTTATCACGCCGCTTTCGCCGGCATCACTTTGCCAAACCCCGGCAGCGTTGGTCTGCACGAAGCGATGGGGTTCATTTCGGTCGGTGTCTATCGCGAAGTGGGCCGGAAATTCGACGAATGGCGCGACGTCGGCTGGCGGCAGCGACTTCTCTAGCGATACCTGGCATTTGACTCCGCCAGCATTCTGCCGCATCCGATGCGGCTTCGAACCAGCATGTGCCCTGAATGACGCATTTCGACTTTTCCCTTCTCGCCTCCGACGGCATGGCCCGGCGCGGCCGCATCGCAACACCGCGCGGCGACATCGACACCCCGGCTTTCATGCCGGTCGGCACCGCCGGCACGGTCAAGGCGATGTATCCTGAACAGGTGCGCGACACCGGGGCTCAGATCATTCTGGGCAACACCTATCACCTGATGCTTCGCCCCGGCGCCGAGCGTGTGGCCTCGCTTGGCGGGCTGCATCAGTTCATGGACTGGCCTGGCCCGATCCTCACCGACAGCGGCGGCTTTCAGGTCATGTCGCTGGCAAAGCTCAGGAAACTGACCGAAACCGGCGTCACCTTCCGCTCCCATATCGACGGTTCCGCCTACGAGTTGACGCCGGAACGCTCGATCGAGATCCAGCTCCTCCTGGACAGCGACATCATCATGCAGCTCGACGAGTGCATCGCCCTGCCGGCTGAACCCCCGGAAATGGAACGGGCGATGGAACTGTCGCTGCGCTGGGCCGAGCGTTCCAAGGCCGCCTTCGGCAACCGTCCGGAGAAGGCGCTGTTCGGCATCGTCCAGGGCGGCGACGATCTGGCGCTCAGGCGCCGTTCCGCCGAAGAACTGGCCGCGATCGGCTTCGACGGCTATTCGATCGGCGGCCTCGCCGTCGGCGAACCGCAGCAAACCATGTTCCACGTCCTTGAGGAACTGGCGCCGGTGCTGCCGGTCGACGGGCCGCATTACCTCATGGGAGTGGGCAAGCCCGACGACATTCTCGGCGCCATAGAACGCGGCGTCGACATGTTCGACTGCGTCCATCCCACCCGTGCCGGTCGCCATGGCCACGCCTACACCCGTTTCGGGGTGATCAATCTCAAGAACGCCCGTCACAGGGATGATTACCGTCCGCTCGACGCCGAATCCGCCAATCCCAATTGTCGCCGCTTTTCACGCGCCTATCTCCACCACCTCGTCAAGTCCGAGGAAATATTGGGAGCGATGATCCTCTCCCAGATCAATCTGAGCTACTATCAGCAACTGACGGCAGGTGCTCGCAATGCTATAGAAAAAGGCGAACTGCCCGATTTCGCTGCCGAAACGCGCGCCCTGTGGGCCCGCGGCGATCTAGATCCCCTCTGACATTCCAGGAGCTCTCCCCCATGGCTTCCGCCCGCAAATCCGCCCTTGACGCCCTCCAGTCGCACCGCCGGCGCCTCGAAAAAAAGCCGATGCGCCAGATGTTCGCCGAAGATTCGGCACGTTTCGACAAGTTCTCGGCGACTGCTGGCAATATCCTGCTCGATTACGCCAAGAACCGGATCGACGACGAGGCAATGGCGGCGCTTTTCGCCCTGGCACGTGAGGCCGGAGTCGAGGCGCGGCGCGACGCCATGTGGGCCGGCGAGCCGATCAACATCACCGAGCACCGTTCGGTGATGCATATGGCGCTGAGATATCAGGGCGACGAGGTCATGGTCGGCGGCGAAAACGTCATGCGGGCCGTACGCGAGGTCCTGGGCCGCATGCGCAATTTCAGCGCCGACGTCAGGTCCGGCGACATTGTCGGATCGACCGGCAAGCCCTTCACCGACGTCGTCAATATCGGCATTGGCGGTTCCGATCTCGGCCCGGCCATGGCGACGCTGGCGCTCGAACCCTATACGCGCACCGATCTCAGGGCCCATTACGTCTCCAATGTCGACGGCGCCCACATCTTCGACACGCTGAAGCACCTCGATCTGGAAACGACCCTGTTCGTCGTCGCCTCCAAGACCTTCACCACCGACGAAACCATGACCAATGCCCATTCGGCACGGGGAGTGTTGTCGATCACGCTGGGCGAGGAGGCGGTGCCGCATCATTTCGCCGCCGTTTCGACCAATCTCGAGGCTTGCGCCGAATTCGGCATCCTGCCGGACCGCATTTTCGGCTTCTGGGACTGGGTCGGTGGCCGCTATTCGGTGTGGTCGGCCATCGGTCTGCCGGTGATGCTGGCGGTCGGTTCGGAGAATTTTGCCAGTTTCCTGAAGGGCGCGGCCGAAATGGACGCCCATTTCCTCAATACGCCGCTCGAAAGGAACCTGCCGGTCATCATGGGGCTTCTGGGCGTGTGGTACCGCAATGTCTGGGGCTTCGCGACCCACGCCGTCCTGCCCTATGACCAGCACCTTTCCCGTTTCACCGCCTATCTGCAGCAGCAGGACATGGAATCGAACGGCAAGTCGACCACGCTCGAGGGCATGGTTCCCGATTACGACACCGGACCGATCGTCTGGGGCGAGCCGGGCACCAATGGTCAGCACGCCTTCTATCAGCTCATCCACCAGGGCACCTCGGTGATCCCCTGCGATTTCCTCGTTGCCGCCAATCCGCATGAGGAACTACCGCCGCATCACCTCAAGCTCGTCGCCAACTGCTTTGCCCAATCCGAGGCGCTGATGCTCGGCAAGAATGAGAAAGAGGTCGTCGCCGAGCTCGGAAAGGCCGGCATGAGCGCCGAAGAGATCGCAAAGCTGACGCCGCACAAGCTGTTTCCCGGCAACCGGCCGTCGAACACGCTCGTCTACAAAAAGCTCGATCCGGAAACGCTCGGCATGCTGGTCGCCCTTTACGAGCACAAGGTGTTCGTCCAGGGGACGATCTGGGGCATCAATTCCTTCGACCAGTGGGGCGTGGAACTCGGCAAGCAGCTCGCCAAGGCGCTTCTGCCCGCGGTCGAGAACACCGCCTCGAGCGAAGGCCACGATTCCTCGACGCGCGGGCTTCTCGACTATTTCCACAAGTTGCAGGGCTAGAAGCAAAATGCGTTCTGATGGAATCAGAACGCATGCTTTACCGCTTTGTGGTCGCACCGTTTTTGCGCAAAACCGGGATCCATTTTTTCGCACGATGCGCTAAGCGAGTTTCACCTCCGCTTCGGCGAAGACCGCGATCCTGCCGTTCTGGGTCGCCACCACCCGCAGGATCGGGTTGGGGCTGGTGGCGGTGGGTTGCCGGACGATGCGGGCCGAGATGGTCAGTTCGGCACCGACATAGACCGGGGCGGTGAAGCGCGCGCCGAGCCTCAGCGTCGTTTTGCCATGCGGCCAGTCGGCGATGTAGTTGGCGATGGCCGCCATTGCCAGCATGCCCGGCACCGGCAGTCCCTCAAGACCGATCCGCGCTGCCAGTTCGGGTTCGCCATGCAGCGGATTCACATCGCCTGAAACGGCCAGATAGGCCTGCATGCCGGCTTTGGTGAACGCCGGCAGGGCGACGGGCGCGGGGGCTTCAAGTGGCTTGGCCCCGGTCATGGGGCTGGTTCCAGCGTGACGAAAACGAATGTGCTCACCATGTCGAGCACTTGCGCGCCTTCGCTATCGGACACCTGCCCGACAAGGCGGTAATTGTCCTGTCCGTCCGGCCCGTCGAAGGCCATGTCGAGGAAATAGGCCCGGTCCGGTTCGAGCGGACGCACATATTTGAACTGCTGTTCGGTCTGCAGTATCAGGGCCT
>CAZKTH010000070.1:0-12814 GCA_964555575.1 uncultured Devosiaceae bacterium
AGGCGCGTGACTTTTTGCCTTTTTCGTTTCCGGCACCTTGCCCGAAGACACCTTTGCCTTCGAGCTATCGCCGGCGACAATGAGCGCATGCATCGTTCCGATTCGAAAACCGCGTCCCGACCCGATTTCTCCTTCGAGTCCGTTGTTCGTGCCGGTGGCGTTTCCCGCGTTGCCGGGATCGACGAGGCGGGACGCGGACCTCTGGCCGGGCCCGTGGTCGTCGCCGCGGTCGTTTTCGCCGCCGGGCGCTATCCCGAGGGGCTCAACGATTCCAAGAAACTGACGGCAAAACGCCGCGAGGCGCTTTTTGCCGACATCCTGGCGCTGGGCGAGGTCTCGGTGGCGACCGCCCCGCCGGCCATCATCGACCGGCTCAATATCCGCGGCGCAACGCTCTGGGCCATGCGTCAGGCGCTCCTCGCCCTGCCCGAACCAGCCGATTTCGCCCTGATCGACGGCCGCGACCTGCCCGATGCCCTCGCTTGCCCGGCCCGCGCCCTGATCGGCGGCGACGGCAGGTCGGTGACGATCGCCGCCGCCTCGATCGTTGCCAAGGTCACGCGCGACAGCATGTGCCCGGTCATGGACCAGGACGCAGCCGGCTATGGTTTTGCCGGCCACAAGGGCTATGGCACCGCCGCCCACATGTCGGCCCTGGCAACCCTGGGCGCCTCGGCCCATCACCGCCGCTCCTTCGCGCCGGTGGCGCTAACCCTCGGTTAACCTTAAGACTTAGCCGGCGCTTAACCCTAAGCGGGGTACAACCACCCTGTTAGTTCTGCGTTAGGGTTAAGTGTATGTTGCGTACCGCGCGTGTCCACGACGCTCCCGGGCCGTCGAGTGCTAAAGAAGCCGGATTGCCGCTCGATTCCATCCTGATCGGCGACTGCGTCGAGCGGATGGATGCGCTGCCCGAAGCCTCCGTCGACCTGATCTTCGCCGACCCGCCCTACAACCTCCAGCTCGAGACCGGCCTGACCCGGCCCGACCAGTCCCATGTCGATGCGGTCGACGACGACTGGGACAAGTTCGAGAGCTTTTCCCATTACGACACGTTCACCCGAGCCTGGCTCAAGGCGGCGCAGCGCGTCCTCAAGCCGAACGGGGCGCTGTGGGTCATCGGCTCGTATCACAACATCTTCCGGGTCGGCACCGCCCTGCAGGACGCCGATTTCTGGATCCTCAACGACATCGTCTGGCGCAAATCCAATCCGATGCCGAATTTCCGCGGCACCCGCTTCACCAACGCCCATGAGACGCTGATCTGGGCGGCACGCAGCCAGAAATCCCGGGTCACCTTCAATTACGAGGCGCTGAAGGGCGGTAATGACGACACCCAGATGCGCTCGGACTGGCTGTTCCCCTTGTGCACCGGCGGCGAACGTCTGAAGGACGCGGCCTCCGGCAAGGTCCATCCGACCCAGAAGCCGGAAGCGCTTCTGCACCGCATCCTCGGCGCAACGACGCGGCCGGGCGAGGTGGTGCTCGATCCCTTCTTCGGCACCGGAACGACCGGCGCGGTTGCCCGCCGGCTCGGGCGCCATTTCATCGGCATCGAGCGCGACACCACCTATGCCGCCGCCGCCCTCAAGCGCATCGGCGCGGTCACCCCGCTGGCCGCCGAGGCGATTGCCCCCTTGAGCGCCAAACGCCACGCCCCGCGCGTCGCCTTCGGCTCGCTGGTCGAACAGGGCGTCATCGAGCCGGGCACAAGTCTCATCGATGCCAAGGGACGGTTTTCGGCCCTGGTCAGGGCCGACGGCTCACTCAAATCGGGCGATCATGAAGGCTCGATCCACACGGTCGGCGCCCTCGTCCAGGGCGCCGAGGCCTGCAATGGCTGGACCTTCTGGCACGTCGCGGCATCCAAAGGTCCGGTGCCCCTCGACAGTTTCCGCGCCGCGGCGCGCAGAAAGATGCAACGACTATCCGCCTGAACATGACCTCCAGCTCGCTTTAGGCAAACTGCCGCCGGTTTTCCGGCGGCTTTTCTTTGCAGCCTCTCCCTTGTGGGAGAGGTATCAGGCGTACTCACGATTACAACGCCGCCGCCAGCACCTTGCGGAAGACCGAGGGCAATGCCTCCCCGGAAAACTCTTGTGGTCGACACCACCAGCCATCGCCGGGCGGGGACGCCGCCCCGTCAAGATGCCAGACAACCAGTTCGAGGCGGAAATGGGTGAAGACGTGCACGACCGCCCCGGCCCGGCGCCAATTGCCGGCGACAGGATAGACCGGATCGCCTGCCTTCGTCTGCCAGTCCGAAACCGGCACGCCGGTCATTTTCGCCAACAGACCCTTTTCCGGCCGCCGGACGAGCCAGACGGCGCCATCGCGCCGCGTCAGCACATAGGCATGGCCGCGCCGGGTCGGGCGTTCCGCCTTCACGGGTTTTTTCGGATAGACGGTCGGATCGTCAAGGCGTGATGCGGCGCAGTCGGGCCGCAAGGGACACAGATCGCAGGCGACGGCGCGCGGGGCACAGAGGGTGGCGCCGAGATCCATCAAGGCTTGCGCGAAATCGCCGGCGCGTTGCGGCACGATCGCCGCCAGCTTGTCCCGCAGTTCCGGCTTTGCCTCGCGCGGCGGGCGCTCAAGCCGGATGACCCGCGCCAGCACCCTTTCGACATTGCCGTCGATCACCGCAATCCTTTCGTCTTGACAGATGGCGGCGATGGCGGCGGCGGCATAAGGACCGACACCCGGCAGGGCTTCGAGCCCGGCCGCCGTTTCCGGAAAGACGCCGCCCCTCTCCCCAGCCACCACCCGCGCCGCCGCGTGCAGGTTGCGGGCGCGGGCGTAGTAGCCAAGGCCCGCCCATGCGGCCAGCACGTCATCGAGCGGCGCGGCGGCGAGGTCCCCGATGCTTGGCCAGCGGGCGGTGAAGGCCAAGAAATAGTCGCGCACGGCCGTGACCGTCGTCTGCTGCAGCATGATCTCGGAAAGCCAGACGCGATAGGGATCGGGGCACACGCCGGCCCGGCGCGCCTGCGGCGACACCCGCCACGGCAGGGCACGGGCATGTCCGTCGTACCAGTCGAGCAGCGCCTTTGCGGAAAAGACCGGCGTGGCGGTGATCGCGTTTCCGGACGGCGAACCGGCTTCCACTTCGCCTGGAAGCGCTTTTGTCTTTTTGCGGCCTGAGGTTTGGGGCATGATCGCGATCAAGACAACAGGCAGTGGCACTGACAAGAGGCGGGACGGTTTTGTCCCCATGGCGGACACGGATGGCGAAACGGAAGGATGAAGCAAAAAGGCACAACCGCTTCGTCGGCCTGGACGCGGCAGCCAAGGCCGCGCTCGATCCGGTTTTCAGGAAGCGCGGCTTCGCCAATCGCGACCTGTTCGCCCGCTGGGCCGAGATCGCGCCGCCGCCCTTTGCCGAAACCACCTTGCCGGAGCGGCTTTATTGGCCGCGCCGCGAGTCCGGCGCTGAGGGCGCGATCCTTCTTTTGTGCTGCGCACCCGGCGCCGCCCTGGCCGTCAGCCATGAAGGCGAGCGCATCGCCCGCGCCGTCAATACCTATTTCGGCTATTACCTTGTCCGCTCGGTCAAGATCTCGGCCGAGCCGTTCACGCCGTCCACCTCCGAAAAAGCGTCGGCAGTGCAATGTCCGCCGCAGATCCGCGCCGAAGTGAACCGGATGGTCGAGACGGTCGGCAACGACGGGTTGCGCGACGCCCTCAGGCGCCTTGGCGAAAATCTCAAATCGCGGCGGAAATAGCGGCCGCATTCGATGTGCGTTTGGTTCGGGCATCTTCCTGCCTGCCAATGACACTGCGTTCACCGCTTTTTGCCTTGTTCTCACCACAGGCCTGAGTAAATTGGCGCCGAATAATCTTGGGAGCTCATTTTGATCGTCAGCCGCAGACTTTTTCTTGCCACCGGTGCCTCGCTCGGCGTTCTGACACTCGCGGCCTGCAGTTCCGATCCGGTCTCCAAGGCCGAAGCGCAGCAGGCAGCGCCGACCAATACCGCGGCGGCGACGCCGGCCGCTTCGTCGGCGCCGGCCACGAGTGCCGGTTTCTACGATGGCACCCCGGTGCCGCCAATCGGCACCACGGCCCTGCTCCATCCCGACGGGGTCGAGGACCGCCCGATTGGCGCCAAGGACGCCAAGGTGATCATGATCGAGTATTCCTCGCCGACATGCCCGCATTGCGCCGCTTTCGCGCTCGACGTCTATCCCGAGTTCAAGACGAAATATGTCGATACCGGCAAGGTCATCTATATTTTGCGGCCCTTCGTCCGCAACGTGCTCGACGCCGTGGTGTTCATGCTCGCCGACGCGGCTGGACCGGACAAGTACGTCAGTGTGGTCGAAGCCTATTTCAAGACCATGATGACCTGGGCCACCAGCAACAAGCCACGCGACGAGATCGAAAAGATTGCCCTGCAGCTTGGTTTTACCAAGAAAAGCTTCGAGGCCGCCTTGACGAATCAGACCCTGTTCGATGGTCTTGACAAGCTGCGCACGCAAGCGCTCGACAAATTTGGCATCACGGGAACGCCGACCTTTTTCATCAACGGCAAGAAATATGCGGGCGAACAGACCATCGAGCAGTTCTCGGCGGAGATCGATCCGCTCCTCGCCTGATTTCTGTCGCCATTCTCTCGACTTGTCGCGCGTTCGAACCGCAAAACCGTTTCCCGCTTTTTCCCGACACGCCCCGGCCAGAGGCGCGCCATGAAGTTTGCGCGCCTCAAGATTCACGGTTTCAAGAGTTTCTGCGATCAGACCGAGATCGTCTTCGAGCCAGGTCTGACCGGGGTTGTCGGCCCGAATGGCTGCGGCAAGTCCAATCTGGTCGAGGCGCTGCGCTGGGTCATGGGCGAAAGCTCGTACAAGGCCATGCGCGCCTCGGGCATGGATGACGTCATCTTTTCCGGATCGGGCCAGCGGCCGGCGCGCAACAGCGCCGAAGTCACCGTCCATCTCGACAATGAGGACCGCACCGCTCCGGCGCCGCTCAACAACGCCGACCTGCTGGAGGTGACGCGCCGGATCGAACGCGAGGCCGGCTCGGTCTACCGCGTCAACGGCCGCGAGGTCCGGGCCCGCGACGTGCAGCTGCTTTTCGCCGATTCCTCGACCGGCGCCCGTTCCCCCGCCATGGTGCATCAGGGCCGGGTCGGCGAGCTGATCGCCGCCAAGCCGGTGCAGCGCCGGGCCCTGCTCGAAGAGGCGGCCGGCATCTCCGGCCTCTATTCGCGCCGGCATGAAGCCGAATTGCGCCTGAAGGCGGCCGAACAGAATCTCGAACGGGTCGACGACATCATCGGCCAGATCGAGCAACAGCTCGACACTCTCAGGCGTCAGGCCCGGCTCGCCATCCGCTATCGCGGCCTTTCCGGCGAAATCCGCAAGGCGGAAGCGACCCTGTTCCATCTGAGATGGGTCACGGCGCGCGTCGCCGAAAAAGAGACCGAAGCCCAGCAGGGCCGGCAGGTCACCGCGCTCGGCGAGGCGGCGCATCAGGAGCGGCTGAGCGCAACGGCGCTCGAGGAGGCCGAAGCCAGACTGCCACCTCTCAGGCAAGCCGAGGCCGAAGCCGGCGCCGTTCTGCAGCGTTACAAGATCCTCGCCGAACAGCTCGAAGACGAGATCCGCCGCAATCATGCCCGGCGCCACGAACTCGAAGTCAGGCAGACCCAGATCGCCGCCGACCGTGCCCGCGAGATTGAACTCGTCGAGGAAGCGGATCGGGCCCTCGCCGCCGCCAGCGCGGAAATCGCCGGCCTCAACCGCGAGGCCGAGAACGAACGCGAAGACGCCGAGGCCGCCCGTGCCGAAGCCGAGGCGCTGGCCGCGAGACTCCTCGAAGCGGAAAAGCGCACCCGCGAAGCTGCCGATGCACTGTCGGATCTGAGGGCGCGGCGCACGGCGACGGATCGCGCCGCGGCCGATGCCGAGGCCCGCGCCGGTCGGCTTGCCCGGCAGCTTGCCGAGGTCGAGACCGAGCTCAAGGCCGTCGCCACGGCTCTTGATGGCGATGCGACCGTCGCCGAAAGGCAGGCGTTGCTGAACAAGGCGCAGGAGACGGCCGACGCCGCCGAAGCCAAAACGCTCGCCGCGGAAACGGAAAGTGCCGACGCCGCCGCGGCCCTCGACGCGGCGCGGCCGGCGCTCACCGATTGCGAGACCGCGCTCGGCCGACTCGAAAGCGAGGCACAAACCCTTTCTCGCGTCCTCAATGTCGGCGACGGCGCCCTGTGGCCGCCGATCGTCGATTCCTTGAAGGTCGCGCCCGGCTACGAGACGGCGCTCGGCGCCGCCCTT
Organism: uncultured Devosiaceae bacterium; assembly: GCA_964555575.1. Lineage (GTDB taxonomy): Bacteria > Pseudomonadota > Alphaproteobacteria > Rhizobiales > Devosiaceae > JAHJQZ01. The sequence continues at coordinate 6,282 of CAZKTH010000070.1, forward strand.
GGCGACGATCTCGACGCCTCCGCCGATGCCGGCGCGCCGCTTTTCTGGAGCGAGCCGGGCGACGGCGCGGACGATCCCGCCCTGCCGACAAATGCTCGGCCGTTCACCGAATTGGTCACCGGCCCGGCGCTGCTGAACCGCAGGTTGAGGCAGATCGGCCTGATCGATGCGGCCGACGGCTCGAAACTCAAGCCGCTCCTCAAGCCCGGCCAGAGCCTTGTCTCCAAGGCCGGCGATCTCTGGCGCTGGGACGGGTTCGTTGCCGCCGCCGATGCGCCGAGCGCCGCCGCCCAGCGCCTTGCCCAGCGCAATCGCCTCAACGATCTCGACGCCGAAATCGCCATTGCCGGGGGCGAGCGCGACCGGCTGCGCACGGCGCTCGAAACCCTGACCGGAAAACGCGACACCGCCCAGACGGCCGAGCAGGCGGCCCGTAGCGACTGGCGGACGGCGCAGCATGCCATCCAGTCGGCCCAGGCCGGGCTCGATGCGGCCGAAAAAGCCCTCGGCGATCTGACGCGGCGGCAAGGCGCCCTGACCGAAACCGTCGAGCGGCTCGGCGTCAATCTTGCAGAGGCGCGGACCGAAGCGGAAACCGCCCGTGCCGCCCTTGCCCGAACCGAGGCGGAAACCGGGGCTGCACAGCTTCTGGCAGTGCGCGAAACCGACTCCCGGAAACTGCGCGCCGAAGCCGAACAGGCGCGGCTGAGGCTTGGAGGCTTCGAAGGCGCCGCCCGCCTGCGCACCGCCCGGCTGAAACAGCTGACCGATGACGGCGCCGGCTGGACGCGGCGGCGGGCCAGCGCCGAATCGCAGGCAAAGGTTCTGGCGACACGGGCCGAAGAACTCGGTACCGAACTCAAAAGCCTCGCAGACAACCCGAACGGCTTCGACCAGCAGCGCCAGACTCTCAATGACCGCATCGAGGACGCGACGGCAAGGCACAAGGCCGCCGGCGATGTTCTGGCTTCGGCCGAGGGCGCATGGCGGGAGGCGGACCGCGCCGCCCGTGCCGCCCATGATGCGGTCGGCGTCGCCCGCGAGGAACTGGCGCGCATCGAGGAAAGACTGAAAGGGCTCAATGCCGCCCGTCAGCAGATCGAGCATCTGTGCCTGGAAACCCTTTCCATTCCGGCGTCCAGGACCGCCGAAGCCGGCGGCCTCAGGCCGGAAGCGCCGTTGCCCAGGGAAGAGGATGTCGAGCGCAAGGTCGAACGCCTGAAACTCGAACGCGAACGGCTCGGCGGCGTCAATCTCGGCGCCGAGCGCGAGGCCGAGGAAACGCGGGAAAAGCTCGATTCGCTCGTTGCCGACCGCGAGGATCTGGTTGCCGCCATCGCCAAATTGCGCACCGGCATTTCCAATCTCAACCGCGAGGGCCGGACGCGGCTGACCGAGGCGTTCGACGCGGTCAACGCCCATTTCAAGGATCTTTTCATCTCCCTGTTCGGCGGCGGCACCGCCGATCTCGCCTTTGTCGAAAGCGACGATCCGCTCGAGGCCGGCCTCGAGATCATCGCCAAGCCACCGGGCAAGAAGCCGCAGACCATGACGCTGTTGAGTGGCGGCGAACAGGCGCTGACCGCCCTCAGTCTGATCTTTGCCGTGTTCCTGACCAATCCGGCCCCGATCTGCGTCCTCGACGAGGTCGATGCGCCGCTCGACGATGCCAATGTCGAAAGGTTCTGCAACCTTCTCGACGACATGCGCCACCGCACCGAGACCCGCTTCATGGTCATCACCCACAATCCGATCACCATGTCGCGGGTGGATCGGCTCTTCGGGGTGACCATGGCCGAGCGCGGCGTCTCCCAGGTGGTCTCGGTCGATCTGACCACAGCCAAGGCTGTGGTTGAGGCGGGCTGATTTGCATGGGACTCCATCCCTCCCCGACCCTCCCCATCAAGGGGAGGGGCGAGGCTGCAGCGTTTCCGCCCGAGCCCAAAACCCTCTTTTCATCCGGGAAGCCCCCGCAAGACTGTGTTCGATCGACCTGCTGCACTTGCATGCGCATGCCGTTTTGCGGAAACCAGTTTGGTCAAGGAGGCCAAAAACGACGACAATTCTGTCGCAGGCAAACCTAATATTCGTTGTTTTTCAATTGGTTATGGCGTCACATCCAGCTTGACAGGGTCTGGGGCGATCACTATTGTGCCCGCGACTTTGAAGGGGGCATACCTTTAAGGCAAAGCTTCTGGGTGGCGGCGAGCGCGATGGCAAGAGCGCCTCAATCACAGGGCCCGGAGCCGGAAAGGTCCAAAACGCCTTCCACCAGCGACCTGGCGGAACGGATCAAGCGGGCCAAACAGGGAAGTGTTGCCGTTCAGGCGGCACAGAACCTCCGGCAAAGGGAACTGACGGGGATGGGGCGGGCCTTCCGTTTCGCCGCCGAGTTCATAGCTGCGATCATCGTCGGCGGAGCGATCGGCTACGGAATCGACCGGCTTCTGGGGACGACTCCCTGGGCAATGATCGTTTTGCTGCTCTTGGGCTTTGCAGCGGGCGTGCTCAATGTTATGCGGGCTGCAGCGGAAATGAACGCCGATGCCGCCCAGAACGCGGGCGAGAGCGCCGCGCCAGATGATGACGATGAAAGGTGAGTGAGAGGTCCGACCGTGGAAGGCACAAATCCGATTCACCAGTTCAATATCGTCAACTATTTCACCTTTGCCACCATCGGAGGCGATGGCACCAAGGGTTCCGGCATAGAATTCTCGTTTACCAATTCCGGCCTGTTCATGATCGTTACGCTCGCGATCGTGGCCGGCTATCTCATTTTCTCGACGCGCGGGCGCGGGCTGGTTCCCAGCCGCCTGCAGCTCGTCTCCGAAATGAGCTACGAGTTCATTGCCAACACGGTCCGCAGTTCGGCCGGCACCGAAGGCATGCGCATTTTCCCCTTCGTGTTCACGCTGTTCGCCTTCCTGCTCGTGGGGACCGTGATCAGCCTGATGCCGTATTTCTTCACGATCACCGCTCAGGTGATCATCACCTCGGCCCTGGCGCTTCTCGTCATCGCGATCGTGGTCGTTTACGGCTTCATGCGCAACGGCCTTGGCTTCCTCAAGCTTTTTGCGCCCAAGGGCATTCCGCTGCCCGTGCTGTTTCTGGTCGTTCCGATCGAAATCCTCAGCTTCATTTCGCGGCCGGTGAGCCTGAGCCTGCGTCTGTTCGGCAACATGCTGGCAGGACACATCGTCTGGGAGGTGTTCGCGGGCTTCGTCGTCATGCTGAGCGCCGCCGGAGCTCTTGGCATGGCCGGCGCCGTTTTGCCGCTCGGGATGGCCGTGGCCATCGCGGCGCTCGAATTGCTGGTGGCGGCCCTGCAGGCCTATGTGTTCACCATCCTGACCTGCGTCTATCTCGCCGACGCAATTCACCCCGGACACTGATCACTGAGATTACGGTCCAACCACCCCATCCTGATATGACAGAAATCCCAAGGGAGACAACCAAATGGATCCAGTAGCAGCCAAGTTCATCGGTGCGGGCATCGCGTGCATCGGCATGGGCGGCGCCGGCGTCGGCGTCGGCATCATCTTCGGCAACTACCTTGCCGCCGCGATGCGCAATCCGTCGGCCGCGGCCGGCCAGTTCGGCAACCTGATCTTCGGCTTCGCCATCACCGAGGCGCTCGGCATCTTCTCGCTGCTGATCGCACTGCTGCTGCTGTTCGTTCTGTAGCACGCGTCGGATCTTGTTACGCCGACGGCTCCGGCCCCGAGGGGGCGGAGCCAGCTTGATCAATTGAGGCGCTGTCCATGGCAGGCGAAACGACAGTACATACAAACGCGGCTTCTTCCGATGTTTCGGCGCCGCCGGCGCATGCTACGCAGACTCTGGTGGCCGAAACCAAAGCCATCGACACGCACGCGGAAGCCTTTCCGCCGTTCGACCCGGCAACCTACGGCTCGCAGCTCCTGTGGCTGGCCATCACTTTCGGTGCGCTCTATCTGCTGATGCAGAAGGTGGCGTTGCCGCGGATCGGCGAAATCCTCGAAGTTCGGCGCGACCGGATCGAAGGCGATCTCGCCGAGGCCGATCGTTTGCGGCAAAAGACCGACCAGGCGATCGAAGCCTATGAGTCCGCGCTCGCCGAAGCGCGCCAGAAAGCGCACGGCATCGCCGAGGAAACACGGTCCGAACTGAAGCGCGAGACCGAGAAGTCGCGGACCGAGGTCGAAACCGATCTTGCCGCGCGTATCAGTGCCGCCGAGCAATCCATCCAGGCAACCAAGGCCGAGGCTCTCAAGAGTGTCGACGAGATCGCGGCGCAGACCGCCGTCTCTGTCGTCGCCGCCCTGACCGGCAAGGTTTCGATCACCGAGGCCCGCGAGGCGGTCGCCGAAGTGGTGAAAGGCTAGATCATGTTTTTTGCCACAAACACATTCTGGGCCTTTGTCTCGGTTGTCATCTTCTTCGGCATCGTCATCTATATGGGCGTGCCCAAAGTGATCACCGGCATGCTCGACGACCGGATCAAGAAGATCGAGCAAGACCTCAGCGAGGCCAAGCGTCTGCGCGAGGAGGCACAGGCGCTGCTGGCCGAATACGGTCGCAAGCGCAAGGAAGCCGAAAGCGAGGCCGAGGACATCATCATCGCCGCACAGGAGGAAGCCACGCGCATGCGCGAGGAAGCCGCCCAGGCCCTCAACGACATGGTGGCCCGCCGTACCAAGGCGGTCGAGGACAGGATCGCCCATGCCGAGGCCCAGGCTCTTGCCGAGGTCCGCTCGCGCTCCGCCGATGTCGCCGTCGAAGCGGCCCGCCGGATTCTCACCAAGCAGATGGAGACCGGTGGCGACACCCTGATCGACGCGGCGATCAAGGAAGTGAGCGGCAAGCTGAACTGATGGCCGGCGCCGAAACGGGTTTTCGAAGGGCGCCCTTGCGGCGCCCTTTTCATTGAAACCCCGCCGGATCGACGACCCCGCTCTTGCAGCCACCCTTGCGCGGCGGCGCGGCGCGGGTGAGCGTCGAGAGATCGGGGCTGTCGGCGATTGCGCCTTCGAGCGCGATCCTGATGCCGGAGATCAGCCTGCGGCTGCCGTCTGAGACGCATTCGAGCGTCACGCGTTCGCCGGTCCCGGCGCCGAAATCGGCGTCGAAGGCGCGGGCGATGCGGGCGGCGGAAAGGGACTTGCCCATATTGGCCATGAAAAGCGCCGGCAGCGACGAGGTGTTGACCGCTTCGGTCAGGGCCAGAGCCGTGGCGTAATAGCCTTGCTGATCGGTGCCGGCGCAGGTGCCGTGCTTGATCCATTCATGCCGGTCGAGCTGCGAACGCGTCCCGGGCATGGCAACGACCAGCTCGTCACGCAGCTTTTTCGGCAGGTCGATGACCGGCAGCTGCTGCCAGCGATGGGCCTCATCCGTCTCACGCGTCCTGGCATCGACACCGCAATAATTGCCGTCCGGCCAGAGCCCGTGCAGCGAAAACTGCCGGGCATCGACGCTACGCGCCGTCTGGGTCCGGCACTCCTCGACATGCGGGGCGGTCTCGCAAAAGGCCGGTTCCCAGCTCAGTGCCAATACGAATGGGTTGGTGGGCGACGCTGCGGCGGCATTCGCCACTTTCGAAGCCGAACCGTCCGAACAGGCCGCGACGGCGACGACGCCAAGAGCGGCCAGCAGCCCGGAGATGATGCGGACGAAACGGTCGAAACGCATTGCCGAATCGGTTGACGGGAACGGTTGATCCGTCCCCATAACACGAGCGTCGCCTCCGCCCTACTCCGCCGCCGCGGGCGGCGTGAAAACCAGCCGGGGCGATCGGGCCGCACGGGTCTCGTCGAGCCTTCGGCGCGGCGCGGTTCTCGGCGCGGCGGTAAAGCGCTCCGTATCACCGGCCTTGGCCGCTGCGGCCAGCTCCAGCATGGCGTCGCAGAATTGGTCAAGCGCCTCCTTGCTCTCGGATTCGGTCGGCTCGACCAGCATGGCGCCATGCACGACCAGCGGGAAATACATGGTCATCGGGTGGTAGCCCATGTCGATCATCGCCTTGGCGAAATCGAGGGTCGAAACCCCGCTGTCCTTCAAGAAGCTGTCGTCGAACAGCACCTCGTGCATGCAGGGCCCCTTGCCGAAGGGCGCCGAGAAAACCTGTTCGAGCCGCGCCTTGACGTAATTGGCATTCAGAACGGCGGTTTCCGCCGCTACGGCCAGCCCGTCGCCGCCATGGCTCAGCATGTAGCTGAGGGCCCGTACGAACATGCCCATCTGGCCGTGGAAGGCCGTCAGCCGTCCGAAGCTCTGACCGGCCCCCATCGTTTCCTCAAGGCCGAGATCGCCGCCCTCGCGGGTCAGGAACGGCACCGGGGCAAAGGGCGCCAGGGCCTCGGACAGGACCACCGGGCCGGCTCCCGGCCCGCCGCCGCCGTGCGGGGTCGAAAAGGTCTTGTGCAGATTGATGTGCACGACGTCGACACCCATGTCGCCGACCTTGGCGACACCGAGCAGCGCGTTCATGTTGGCGCCGTCGAGATAGACCAGGCCACCGGCCTCGTGCACGACATCGGCGATGGCCCGGATGT
>CAZKTH010000071.1:0-12759 GCA_964555575.1 uncultured Devosiaceae bacterium
CCCATCATCAGCGTCATCTCCCCGTCCGGATCGAACCCGGCCCACAGCTCGACGCGCGGATTGAAGGGATTGGCGCTGACCGAGGCCCGTCCCTCGACCTGCGCCCGCAGCTCCGCCTCTCTGGTTCGCGCGGCGGCAATGATCCATGTCGTCGGCGTGCCGACATAATTGGCCGTCGCCTCGACCGATTGCGGCGTCGTCAGTTCCGGCCGGTCCGGCATCCCGTGGTGGGAATCGGACCCGCCGCGCCCGCCGAGCATGCGGCCGGACAACAGCATGTCGTCCCAGATCCTGACGCCCGGCACGTTCTTGGGCCAGACGCTGGTGTTCCAGATCTCGACGCTGTCGGCGAGGTCGAAGGAAAAGCCGTAATGGTTCTTGCTGCTCGGATGATTGGCCGAAAAGTGGACGCCGAGTTCTCGCTTCAATGCCAGCAGATCCCAGTCGCGCGCGTCCCGCATGTCGAACACCCGTTGATGGTCGTAGGGCTCGATGCTCAGGATGTTGATGTGGCCGCGCGGCGCCGTCAGCTCGGCGCCGTAGAACAGGAGCAGTCTGTCCGATCTGAACTCGGGATCGGCCCAGGTGTGGTGGGCGACGTCACCTCCGACATGCACGTCGTGATCGGTGATGGCGATGTAGTCGAAGCCCAGCCTCTCGGCGAAGCCGATGATCTTTTTTTCCGGGTTGTTGGTCGAGTCCGTGCTGTGGCGCGAATGCATGTGCCAGTCGCCCTTGAGCCAGATCCCCTGTCTTTCCGCCATCGTCCGTCACGCCTCCCGGGTTTGCCGGCATGAGCTGGAGCAAAACGCGTTCGGACGGAATCGGAACGCATGCTCTATCTCTTTGTGGTCACATCGTTTTTTGCGAAAAATCGGGACCCGCTTTTTCGTGCGATGCTCTAGCATCCGCAGCCCGCAGTGGAAAGCCTCGCGATTCGGTCGCCTGGCCGGTCACTGCCGCAGCACCCACATGTGCCTTCCTTCTCCTGTACATCGCGTGCGATAACGATAATACTGAGCATTCAAAATGCGTGTACCCGTTCAGGAGGACCCGAATGAAAAAGAAGATCGTCAAGCAGATCGCCCATGTCTGCGTCTACGCCCGCGACATTGCGGAAACCTCGGACTGGTACGAACGGGTGCTCGGCTTTGAAAGGATCTTCAACTTCACCCGCGACGGCCGCGTCTTCGGCTACTATCTCGACGCCGGCGGCGACACCCATGTCGAGGTGTTTGAGAAGGCGGATGCGGCGTTCGCCGAGACCGACCAGATCAACCATATCTGTTTCGAGGTCACCGACATCGATTTCGCCATCGCGCACATCCGGTCGCTCGGGTTCGAAGCCAAGGACAAGTCCAGGGGATGCGACGACACCTGGCAATCCTGGATCACCGATCCGAACGGAGTGATGATCGAGCTGTTCCAGTACACGCCCGAAAGCGCCCAGTTCACCGGCGGCGATCGCGAGGCGCAATGGTAGGAGGGCCCCTGCCCGCTTGCCATCTCGCGCTTCGCCCGGCACAGTGAGGCGCCGGCGTTTCGATCAGGATCATCATGCCAAGGCCAGTCAACCCGGTCACCAGGGACCGGCTGCATTTCGAGGATCTCGAAGTGGGGCAGAGCTTTGCTCTGCCGCGCCGCAAGGTGACGCGGCAGATGATCCTCGACTTCGCCCGAACCTACGACCCCCTGCCCTTTCATCTCGACGAAAAGGCGGCCAGGGAGTCGCTTCTGGGAGGCCTCGCCGCCTCGGGCTGGCAGACGGCGGCATTGAGCCTTCGCATGCTGGTCGATGTGTTCCTTTCCAGGGCCGCCTCGATGGGCGGGCTCGGCTTCACCGATTTGCGCTGGCACCGCCCGGTGCTGGTTGACGACACCATCACCGGCATCGTGACCATCGTGGGCTTGCGCGCCTCCGACAGCCATCCGGAATGGGGCATCGCCACGCTCGAATTCGACATCCGCAACCAAAGGCGTCAGCAGGTCCTTTCCATGCGCCTCGCCAATCTCATCGAACGGCGCGACGGTTCCGGGGCTTCCGGCCCGGAGGCGGTCGCGTGACGCAATGGTTCGAGGACATCGCGCTCGGCGTGCCGCTCCTTCTTGGCGCGCACACTTTCACCGAGGCGGAAATCCTCGCCTTCGGCGCCGAGTACGATCCGCAATATTTCCACATCGATGCCGATGCCGCCCGCCATTCCCATTATCAGGGGCTGATCGCCTCGGGCTGGCACACGGTCTGCATTGGCCATCGCATCATGGTCGAGCGTCTGTTCACCGAGGCCGACCTGATCCGGGCCCGCGGCGAGGAGCCGGGCGTCACCGGCCCATCGCCCGGCGTCAACGACATGGTGTTCAAAACGCCGGTGAGGCCCGGCGACACCATCACCTACACCCTGACCGTCACCCGCAAGCGCCCGTCGAAATCACTGCCCGGCTGGGGCGTGCTGGTGACGCGCATCGAGGCGCACAACCAGGACGACGCCCTGGTCTATCGCGCCGAAATCATCGGCTTTTCCAGGCAGCGCGATTTCCGCCCCAATCTGACCCAGCGCCTGCTGATCGGGCTTGCCGGCGTGCCAGGCCTGGGGCGGGTGGTGCGGCGGCGGTAACTCGCCGATGGCTTGCCTCCCTCCCCCTTGTCTGAGGGAAGCACTCGTCCTCCTCATCGATGATCCGGACAAAAGAAGGTATGGCCGAGTTTTGACCCCCGCCGCCAAACGCGCTATTTTTCTGCCGTCTCGACAAGGAGGTCCCGACCACGATGCGTTCATGAGCCTTGCGAACGTCCGGGCATTTACGCCGTGAAAGCGGCGGATTGTGCGCGGTCGGCTGCGGCAGGTGCCATGAACCCTTCGAGTCCGGTCTCCCCGGCCGACCTCCGACGTTCCTTTTGAAACCTGAAGTCCGCGTGCCGTGCCTTAGCACGCGCATCCCTCATTCAGCGCGCCGTTTTCCGGCGCAAGGAGCGCATATGCCCAAGCAGATCTTCCAGCGTCAAATCCCGGTCCGCCACGATCACTGGACCAAAAAGGCAAAGGCCGGCGTGCCGGCCCGGCGGGGCGGCAAACATGGTCCGAAAAAGCCGGTCCCGCCCTCGGCAAAGCCCGAGCCGGAAACGGATGCGGAAACGAAACTGCCGAAATAGGCAGAAGGCGGGCGGGGGCGATTTCGCCCCTACCCTCCCTTGACTCCCCGGCAAAGCGCACCATTTCGAAAGAAACGGTACGGAGGTTTGAGATGGCCTGGCTGGCGGAAATCGGTTTCATCGTTCTGGCCATTGTCGCGATCGTCATGTTTGCCACGGCCGGCGGGCGTGCCACCCGGCTCAGCAGCATCGCCGAGGAGCGCATCTCCGCCTATATGGCGACGCTCAGGCGCACGCACGAAAACCCAAGACTCTCCGATATGACCGACGCCGAGCTGCACGACATTCTCGGCGCCGCCATGCGCCGGCTCGCCGCCGGACGCAGCCGCAAGATGCTGTTGCTGGTGCTCGGCGCCGTCGCCACGCTTCTGGCCGGCATCGTCTTCGGCGTCGAGGAAGGCTGGCGCGCCTTCGCCGCCACCCTGGCGGTCGGCGGCATTGCCCTGTTCGGGCTCGAACGCGCCCTCGAGCGTATGACCCGCGCCCCGATCGAGGCGCAGGGTCTGGATATCGAGCGACTGCGGCTCGACTGAGCGCGGTTCCGAATCCGCTCCTGTGGGCGATCAGGGCGGGCGCCTTGTCAAACCTTGCCGAACGCGCTTGTGTGTCGCCCGGTTTGTCATTCGGATTTGAAAGAGTTCAAACATGCTGCGCGACCCGCTGGCGCCCAAAGGCACGCTACACACGCTCGAAATCGCCTCCGAGGCCCTCGAGAACAACATGCTCGACGATCCGACCACCCGTGAGGTGGTCGTTTACGTGCCGCACAACCATGACGGCGCCGGCCTGCCCTTGCTTGTCGATCTGGTCAGGTTCACCGGCTCCGGGCTCGGTCATGTTGCCTGGAAGAATTTCGGCGAAAACGTGCCGCAGCGCCTCGACCGGCTGATCGCCAATGGCGACATGCCGCCGGCCGTGGTCGCCTTCCCCGACTGCTTCACCCGCCTCGGCGGCAACCAGTACATCAATTCCGCCGCCATGGGGAATTGGGAGGATTTTTTGATCGACGAGATGCTGCCCGAGATCGAGACCCGCTTCGGTTGCGGCGGCAAAGGCAGACGCGGGGTCTTCGGCAAGTCCTCGGGTGGCTATGGGTCCATCGTCCACGCCATGCGCCGGGCCGATATCTGGGACGCCGCCGCCTGCCATTCCGGCGACATGGCGTTCGATCTGGCCTATCTCGGCGACATGCCGAAGGTGTTGCGTGCCCTGGCCAAAAAGGAGCTATCGATCGAAAAGTGGCTCACCGATTTCGAGGCCAAGCCGAAGCAGGAGGACAAGGATATTCACATCCTGATGGCCCTTGCCATGGCTGCCACATACGATCCCGATCCGGACGGTTTCCGGGGCGTCCGCCTGCCGGTCGATCTTGAAACCAATGAACTCATCGACGACCGCTGGGCCAATTGGCTCAAATGGGACCCGGTGCTTCTTGCCGACAGGCCGGAAGTCATAAAGAACCTGAAATCCCTCAAGGGGCTGTGGATCGAATGCGGCTCCGAGGACCAATACAACCTGGTCTATGGAGCCCGGCAATTGCACCGGAAACTTCAGAACGCCGGCGTCGAACACGTCTATGAGGAGTTTCCCGACAATCACTCATCCATCGACTATCGGATGGACAAGACCTTGCCGTTTCTGGCCGGGGTTCTGAGCGAATAGCGAAGCTCCCGCCTTGCCGCAGGGTCTGGACAGCGAGCGGCTGCGGCTCGACCAGAGCAACATGCGTTCCGACGGAATCAGAACGCATGCTCTACCTCTTTGTGGTCGCATCGTTTCTGCGAAAAATTGGCGGCCGCTTTTTCGCACGATGCTCTGGTTTCCCGCCTATTGCAGCGTGACATCGACGCCGGTCACGGCGCCGCCGACGCCGAGAACGTCGACATGGATCAGGACCGGCTGCTCGACGATCATGGCGGCGGTCGCTTCATCGAGCGGAAAGGCCATGAGCAACTGTTCCAGCGCCGCGCGGCCGTCGACAGTGGAAAAGGCGTCGTCCCATTCGTCTTCCGCATCCTGGATGCCGAAGCGATGGAAATTGGCCCTGTCCTGACGGATGATCTGCCAGTATTCGGTCAGTCGTTCGCCGTTCGAATTGAAGTGGTCGGCATCGCTCAGATAGGCCGTATAGCCCATGAGGATTTCGGGCATGCCGGTATCCTCGGCCAGCGCAGGCGATATCGCAGTGCCGGCCAACAGGGCGGCAACAAGCAAAAACCGTTTCATGATGGTCTCCTTGCAAGTATGGCGCGCGAAAAGACTAGCACTTTTCGCTTATGGCCATGTGACGCCGGAGCGGCGCCGACAGTTCAATCCGATTGCCGGCCGGAAAGCAGGCCCCCTCGAACGGCGGCTACATGTCGTCGCGCGCCGTGGCGATACCATCGATCATCACGAGACAATCCGCGTGGAAAAAGACCGTCGTTGTCATCCGTGCCGGATAGCGGCCCGGTTCAAAATAGTCGCCAAAGAGCTTTTCCATGCTGCCGAGGTCGCCGATATCCTTGAGGTAGACGCCAACCTTGACGATGCTCGGCAATGGCCGGTCGAGCTGCCTGAGGCTCTCTCCGAGGCTTTCCATCGTGCCGCGCAGCGGCGTTTCGAAATCATCGCCGCCGCCGCGATGCAATGCCAAAAGGATCAGGTCTCCCGCCCTGACCGCCGCCATCCCCGCGCGCCTATGTCGCATCCCGCGTCCGGCGCGATGCGCAGTGCTTTTGGCCGGGCTCAGTGCCCTTCGAACGACACCAGGGTATGGACCTCGACCTCGAGCGCCCTGAGCTTGTCCGACCCGCCGAGTTCGGGCAGGTCGATGACGAAGCTCGAATTGGACACCCGCGCGCCGGTGCGCCTGAGAAGCTGAACCGCCGCGATCGCCGTGCCGCCGGTGGCGATCAGATCGTCGACCAGCAGCACCACGTCGTTTTCGCCGACCGCGTCGGCATGCATCTCGATGGTGTCGACGCCGTATTCGAGGGCGTAGTTCTGGCCGATGGTCTCGCCGGGCAGCTTGCCGCGCTTGCGGATCGGCACGAACCCCACGCCGAGCGAGATCGCCACCCCGGCCCCGAAGATGAAGCCGCGCGCCTCGATGCCGGCGACGTGGGTGATGCCCATGCCGCGGTGATAGGAGGCGGACCGCTCGACCGATTCGCGGAACCCGTCCGGGTCCTCGATCAGGGTGGTGATGTCGCGGAACATGATTCCCGGCTTGGGATAGTCGGGAATGGTGCGGATGAGTTTCTCGAGATCGACGGCCATTGTTGCCCCACGCGGTACTGCCAGACAACACAAAGGGCCCAAACGAGCCCTTTGTCCTGTTTTCGCTTGAGCTTAGCTCAGTGTTCCACGTTCGACCAGAGCTTGCGCTTGGTCAGGTACATCAGCCCCGCAAAGGCCATCAGGATGATCAGCACCTTGAAGCCAAGCTTCTTGCGCGCCACCAGATGCGGCTCGGCCACCCACATCATGAAGGCGGCGACATCCCTTGAATACTGCTCCACCGTCATCGGCACGCTGGTGTCCTCATAGGTGACGAGTCCGTCGCTCAGGGGCGGCGGCATGGCCACCACGCGGCCGAGAAAGGCGTTGTAGTACTGCCCGGCCGCCACGTCGACGCCGTGCGGCGCTTCGGCGAAATTGGTCAGGAGGTTGTAGATGTAGTCCGGCCCGCCTTCCTGATAGGCGGTGAGATAATCGAGCACCCAGCCAAGGCCCGGCCTGGTCATGCCGCGCGCCTTGGCGAGCACCGAGAAGTCGGGCGGCACCACACCGAAGCTGGCCTTGGCATCGGCCGGACTCATCGCCGCCGGCCAGTGATCGGCGGCAATGCCGGGTCGCTCGCCATCCACGGTTTCCGTATCGGCGACGGTGTAGGTCGCGGCAAGGGCCTTGACCTGAGCTTCGGAATAGCCCGGCCCGCCTTCTTCACCGAGGTTGCGGAAAGCCAGAAGATTGGCGGAATGGCACGAGGCACAGACTTGCCTGAACACCTGGAAGCCGCGCTGCAGCTGGTTGACGTCATAGGTGCCGAAAACGCCGCCGAAACTCCAGGAAAGGAATTTCGGCTCGATGCTACCGGTTGCCGCCGCCGTCGCCGGGACGGCGGCGAGGCTGCAAAGCGCAAGGGCCATGAGAATGGTCTTTGTCTTGATCATTTCCTCCAGGTCCTTCGCTCTCAATGCGCCTTGGCCAATACCGCTTCCGAGATGCTCGCGGGCAGCGGCTTTGGCGTCTCGATCCGGCTGAGGATCGGCAGGATGACGAGGAAGTAGAGGAAGTAGTAGGCGGTCGAGACCTTGGCCAGCGTCACATGGATGCCTTCGCCCGGCTGGGCGCCGCAATACATCAGCGCGAGGAAGTTGAGGACGAACACCCCGTAAAAGACCTTGAACATCGGCCGGAACGATCCCGACCGGACCTTGGAAACATCGAGCCAGGGCAGGAAGAACAGCACCAGGAGCGATCCGAACATGACGATGACGCCACCGAGCCTGGAATCGATGAACAGCACATTGAAGTCGATGGCGCGGAGCATGGCGTAGAACGGCAGCAGGTACCATTCGGGCACGATATGGGCCGGCGTCACCAGATTGTTCGCCATGATGTAGTTGTCCGGATGCCCGAGAATGTCCGGCGCGAAGAAGACGAACCAGGCGAACGGGATCAGGAATACCGAGATGCCGAACAGATCCTTGACCGTCGCATAGGGCGTGAACGGCACGGTGTCGCGCCCGTCCTTGACCTCGACGCCGGTCGGGTTGCCGTTGCCCGGAATGTGCAGGGCCCAGATGTGCAGGACCACGACCGCAGCGATGACGAAGGGCAACAGGTAGTGCAGCGAGAAGAAGCGGTTGAGCGTGGCGTTGTCGACGGCAAAGCCGCCCCTGAGCCATTCGAGCACCGGCATGCCGACGATCGGGATGGCCGAGAAGATGTTGGTGATGACGGTGGCGCCCCAGAAGCTCATCTGGCCCCAGGGCAGGACATAGCCCATGAAGGCGGTGGCGACCATCAGGATGAAGATGATGACGCCGAGCATCCAGATGACCTCGCGCGGTGCCTTGTAGGAGCCGTAGAACAGGCCGCGGAAGATGTGGACATAGACGGCGAAGAAGAACATCGAGGCGCCGACGGCATGGGTGCCCTGGATGATGTTGCCCCAGTTGACGTCACGCCGGATCATCTCGACCGAATTGAAGGCCAGCCCGACATTGGGCGTGTAGTGCATCGCAAGGATGATGCCGGTAACGATCTGCGTGGCCAGGCAGAAGGCGAGGATCGCCCCGAAGGTCCACCAGTAGTTGAGGTTCTTCGGGGTGGGAAAATCGACGAAATGATCCTTGCCGTAGGAAAGAAGCGGCAGCCGGTCGTTGAACCATTTGAGGGCCGGATTCGTCGGCTCGTACTTTGTTGCGGAACGCGCCATTGTCCTGCCCCCTAGCCGATCCGGATCTTGGTGTCGGAAAGGAATTCGTAAGGCGGCACGACAAGATTTTTCGGCGCCGGGCCTTTGCGGATGCGCGCGGCGGTGTCGTATTGCGAACCATGGCAGGGGCAGTACCAGCCGCCCTGCTGCCCGTTCGGCGTCACCACGCCAAAATCGCCGGAATCGGCTTCGGGGATGCAGCCGAGATGGGTGCAGGCGGCCAGCACCACCAGCCAGTTCTCGTGGCCGGCCTTGGTGCGAACGTCGTCCGCCTCGGGATGCTTGAGGTCGGACATCGGGATCGATCTGGCCAGTTCGATCTCGGCCTGGGTGCGGTTGCGCACGAAGAGCGGCAGGCCGCGCCATTTGATCGTGACCATCTGTCCGGTCTCGATGGGCGACAGATCGAACTCCATCGACGCCAGCGCCAGCGTCGCGGCATCCGGGTTCATCTGATCGATCAGCGGCCAGACCACGCCGGCCACGGCAACGGCGCCCACCGCGCCGGTCGCGATGTAAAGAAAGTCGCGACGTGATCCGCCGCCTGCTGCTTCAGTCGCCAAATCTGCCCCCCATGCATCAGGATTTTCCCAGCCTGCCAACCCGCACCGGTCGCTTTTTTTCGGCGAGTAGACACCCTCGCTCCGCCGAACTGCCGCTCGCAGGTTTGGGCGTTCTTTTTGCACCGCCCCGTCCGCTTGTCCAGCCTTGCGTCACTTGGTCGCAGTCTATTGCGACCATTCGCCAACTTGACCTCTTTTTTACCGCTTGGCCGAGCCGTGAAAGCCGCTCCTGCGGCGCCTTCCGCGGATATCCCATGCCCGTCGCCCTTGCCTTCCATCAGCCCCACATTCCGCAGAACGCCGGCACATCGATACGCCTTGCCGCCTGTATGGATGTCGAATTGCATCTCATCCATCCGGCCGGGTTCCTGTTTGCCCATGCCAGGCTCCGGCGTGCCGGCATGGATTATCTCGACCATGTTCGGCTGGTCGAGCATCAGAGCTTTCAGGCTTTCGATGCCGCCCGCCGCGCCCGAGGCCAAACGCTCGTGCTGCTGACCACCAAGGCGACCGACACGCCTACGATGCCCTGTACCGGGCCGTCGACGTTCCGAAGGTCGGGCGCGAAAGCGCCGGCGAGCCCGAAGCGGTCGCGGCCCGCGTCATGCTGTCGGGTTGAAAATCATGGCCCGAGCCTTCTACACTTTCGCAGGCCTGAGCCGGCCTGCCGAACCGAGGGAGGACATTTTGATTTGCAGGCTTGGTTTCCTTTTCGTTTTTGCCGTGGCGTCGCTCGCCGCGGTGGATCTTGCATCGGCGCAATCGCGTTCCGACGGCCGGCTCTTTTATGAAATGCACATCACCAATGCCGGCACGCGCAGCCAGGGCCTGATCGGCACGCTCTATGGCGCCGACGGTGCGGCCATCGACATTGCGCCGGGCGAGACGATCGAGACCGCTGCCGGTGTGTTCCGCATGCACGCCTGTGCCCAGGCCTGGGACACATGCGGCATGATCCGCGAGGGCGGTCGGCCCGAGGACGCAATGAGCCTCGAGGCCCTGACCGACGGGGTGCCGTGGGCGTTTCGTCTCTATATCCTTGCGGAAGGATCGCGCAGCCAGGGCTGGCGCGGCGAACTCTGGCACGGCGACCAGATGGTGTCGCCTGCCAGCGCCGAAATCGTCGAAACGGCACTGGGCCGTTTCGTCTCCGAGGGCGAAAGCCCGTATCTCTGGGGCTGGTCCGGGTGGGCGCCTGCAAGCTGGAATGGCGAATAGGCATCGCCGCCCGCCGGGCGCGGAAACCGGACCAAAGCGTTTCAGCGTGTGATGGAAGCGGACGCCTCATTCACCTCTCCCTTTGTGGCAGAGGTTTGAGCGTCGGCCGAACGGGTTCCTTCAGGACCTGAACACTCTGGAGCATCGTGCGCAAAAGTGGGTCCCGGTTTTGCGCAAAAAGCGATGCGACAACAAAAACATAGAGCGGCGAAGCGATTCAACTTGAACGCGCGCCGCTCTGGCGCATTTTCCGTTCTGATGGAATCAGAACGGCAGCTCCAGGTTATTGAGTGGGCGCGTTATCGAACCGGCGAACCGGTATCCACCCTGAAAACGCTCTAGTTCTTGAACGGATTGGCCATCCATCGCGCCGCCTTGCGGCCTTGGGCAAGGCCGTGGGCGAACAGCGGCGCGGTCCTTTTGACGCTGAAATCCATCAGATCCCCAAGCGGGTAGGAATCGTCGATGGCGGTGATGCTCAGCCGCCCATTGCGCTTTTGCACATAGTCCCTGGAGGCGAGCAGCTGGTTGTTGGTATTGGCCTTGATCGCGGTTTCGAAGGAACGCTCGACAATGTTGACGAGACCCGGCTTGGTCACCCTGAACTCGGGATCGAGCTTGCCGTTGATGATGGTGTAGAACAGCGGGCTGCGGCCGAGCGGTATCGTCGTTTCCGAGGTCAGCAGCGCTTCCGGCACGAGCAGCAGGTTGGAGGTCACACCGCCATCGACATGCAGCTCGCTGAAGACCTGGCCGCCCGCCTCGACCCGGATCCGCTCGGGCGCAAAGACGCCGGGGACGGCGGCGGAGGCGAGCAGCACGGTCTGGAACAGTTCGCTCGCGCCCGGTGCCGTGCTGGCGGCGATGGCGCCCATGTTCCAGACAACGGTGCGCTGCGAGTCGATATCGGTCGTTGCCACCAGGAGCAGCCGCCCCTTGCGATATTCCGCCGCGACGTCGTCGAGCAGATCCCTGTCGACGTGGGTCTGCACCAGCTTCCTGAGCGGTGCCTGGCTGAAGGCGCTCGAGCCGAACAGCGCATTGAGTCCGGCAAATTCGAGCAGATCCTGGGCTTCGCCGCTGGTGAACATGGCCGCCAGCTCGGAATCGCGCTTCGGCCCGATGAAGGCGAACGGTGCGATGAGGGCGCCGACGCTGACGCCGGTGACGACGGTGAATTCGGGTCGCGTTCCGGCCTGGGTCCAGCCCGTCAGGAAACCGGCGCCATAGGCGCCATTGGCGCCGCCGCCCGAAAGCGCCAGCAGGCTGAACTGGCCGGGCTTGAGGCTATTGACGCCCCTGGTGATGATCGAGCCGATCGCGGCACGATCGTCCGACCAGAATCGCGCATCGGGGATGTTCGGGACGGCGGCGGCCGTCATTTCGCTTTCCGTATAGGCGACGCGACTGGCGGTGCATCCCGACATCGCGAGCCCGATGGCGACCATAGTCGCCGCAAGCACAAGTCTTCGAACTGTCATTCCATTGCAACTGCCGGTGTCCGGTAGCCTTCGATCGATCGTTTCCGCAGCATAACGCAACCGGACGGAAGCGAAACATGCCGGCCACCCGCATACTACGCGGCAACTCCTGTTGCTACTGTTAAGGGGCGCGTGTGAAACTTAACTAATCCCGTCAGAAACAGGTTGGAGAGCGGACGTCGCATTGCCTGTTCCACGGTGAGGCGAGACGATCCATCCGGCCTAGAGCGGCGCGCGTTCAAATTGAATCGCTTCGCCGCTCTATGTTCTTGTTGTCGCATCGTTTTTTGCGCAAAACCGGGATCCACTTTTGCGCACGATGCTCTAATCGTTGTTTTTCTTCCATTTCGCCGTCCGGCGCCAGGCGCCGAGCAAGGAGGCAAAAAGCGCGGCGAGGGCGAATCCGGCCAGCATCAGCAGAACGGTTCGCGAGGCGGCGACCAGATTGGCGGGTTCGGCCGAGATGGTGCTGACCGCGCCGTTGCTCAGACCGGCAAGGCGTGAGGACAACAGGGCGCTCGCCGCCGCGATGCCGGTCATCATGCCGATCGAGCGGATGACGTTGATGACGCCGCCCACCGCGCCGGTCATCTGTCCCGGGGCGGCCGCCATGATCGCATTGTTGTTGGGTGAGGCGAAAAGCCCCATGCCGGCGCCGAACAGGGCCAGCGCCGCCATTACGAAAATGAGGCTTTCGGGATCGGTGCCGATGGCAAAATAGAGGACACCGGACCACTGACGAAGAAGCGCATGGAAACGATTGACGATGAAGTCACCGCCAAGGCGCTGGACTTCATGGAGCGCGCCAAGAAGGCGGGCAAGCCGTTCTTCATCTGGTGGAACTCCACCAAGATGCACATCTTCACACACCTGAAAAAGGAGTGGTTACCGTTTCTGCCTCTTTAACCAAAAAAAAGC
>CAZKTH010000072.1:0-12696 GCA_964555575.1 uncultured Devosiaceae bacterium
TCTACGACCAGATGCCGGAGCCGCGCTACGTCATCTCCATGGGCTCGTGCGCCAATGGCGGCGGCTATTACCACTATTCCTATTCGGTGGTCCGGGGCTGCGACCGGGTCGTGCCGGTCGACATCTATGTCCCCGGCTGCCCGCCGACGGCGGAGGCGCTGCTCTACGGCGTCCTCATGCTGCAAAAGAAAATCCGCCGCACCGGCACCATCGAACGTTAGGCCGAACGAATGGACGAAGTTCTTGCGGAACTGAGCGAGTATTTGTCGCTCAAATTCGGCGACAGGATCGAAGCGAGCATCGCTCACGAGGAATTGACCCTTCTTGTCGGTCGCGACGATCTTGTCGAGATCCTCAGGTTCCTTCATGACGACAGCCGCTGCCGTTTCGTCAGTTTCACCGACGTCGCGGGGGTCGACCATCCCGAACGGGCCGATCGTTTCGATGTCGTCTATCACCTCATGAGCCCGACCCAGAATGCCCGGATCCGCGTCAAGGTCATGACCAACGAGGATACGCCGGTGCCGAGCATCACCGAGATCTATCCCGGGGCCGAATGGTACGAACGGGAAGCCTACGACCTTTATGGAATTCTGTTCTCCGGTCACCCCGATCTGAGGCGCATTCTGACCGATTACGGCTTCGACGGGCATCCCCTCAGGAAGGATTTTCCGCTGACCGGCTTCGTCGAGGTGCGTTACGACGAGGAACGCAAGCAGGTGGTCTACGAGCCGGTCAGGCTGGCGCAGGAGTTCCGCAATTTCGATTATCTGAGCCCGTGGGAAGGCACCGACTACGTGCTGCCCGGGGATGAGAAGGCAAAGAGCTAGCGAATAGCGAATAGTGAGTAGCGAATAGGGAAAGGAGAGCGGAACAACGATCAATTCCTACAAGGACCTCGACGTTTGGAAGCGGGCCATGGCGTTAGCGGTTGGCTGCTACGAAGGGACCAAGGCGTTTCCGGCAAGCGAAACCTACGGTCTGACGTCACAAATTCGGCGTTCGGCGGCATCGATAGCGGCCAACATCGCCGAAGGTCACGGACGGGAGAGCACGGCGACCTTCGTGCATTTCCTCCGTATCGCGCAGGGATCTTTGAAGGAACTGGAAACACATCTCATCCTGGCGCAAAGGGTTGGGCTGATGCCCGACGATGCGGCGGAATCGCTGTGCGACGACTGTGATGAGATCGTTGATCCGCAAATTGCAGGACCGGCAATGATGGCACGAACACCAACTCGCTACGCACTATTCGCTATTCGCTGTTCGCTACTCACTATTCACTCGGCGAAGCCGCAGGCGGAGCATTCACATGTCTGAAGCCGAACTCCGCAACTTCACCATCAACTTCGGCCCGCAACACCCTGCGGCGCATGGGGTTTTGCGTATGGTTCTCGAGCTCGACGGCGAGGTCGTCGAGCGGGTCGATCCGCATATCGGGTTGTTGCATCGCGGCACCGAGAAGCTGATCGAATACAAGACCTATCTGCAGGCGGTGCCCTATTTCGACCGGCTCGACTATGTCGCGCCGATGAACCAGGAGCACGCCTTTGCCCTGGCGGTCGAAAAGCTCCTGGGGATCACCGTGCCGCTGCGCGGCCAGGCGATCCGGGTGCTCTATTCGGAAATCGGCCGCATTCTCAATCACCTGCTCAACGTCACGACCCAGGCCATGGACGTCGGCGCCCTGACGCCGCCGCTCTGGGGCTTCGAGGAACGCGAAAAGCTGATGGTGTTCTACGAGCGCGCCTCGGGCGCGCGCCTGCACGCCGCCTATTTCCGGCCGGGCGGGGTGCATCAGGACCTGCCGCAACAGCTCGTCGATGACATCGAGGCCTGGTGCGACCCGTTCCTCAAGGTTCTCGACGATCTCGAAACCCTTCTGACCGACAACCGTATCTTCAAGCAGCGCAATGTCGATATCGGCGTAGTGGCGCTGGAGGATGCCTGGAAATGGGGCTTCTCCGGCGTGATGGTGCGCGGTTCGGGTGCCGCCTGGGACCTTCGCAAGGCCCAGCCCTATGAATGCTACGACCGCATGGATTTCGACATTCCGATCGGCAAGAACGGCGATTGCTACGATCGCTATCTCATCCGCGTGGAGGAGATGCGTCAGTCGGTCAGGATCATGAAGCAGGCCATCGCCTTGCTGAATTCGGCGGAAGGCAAGGGGCCGGTTTCGGTGACCGACAACAAGATCGTGCCGCCCAAGCGCGACGAGATGAAGCGCTCGATGGAAGCGCTGATCCACCATTTCAAGCTTTACACCGAGGGCTACAAGGTGCCTGCGGGCGAGGTCTACGCCGCCGTCGAGGCGCCCAAGGGGGAATTCGGCGTCTACCTCGTCTCGGACGGCTCCAACAAGCCCTATCGCTGCAAGATCAGGGCGCCGGGCTTCGCCCATCTGAGCGCCATGGATTTCATTTCGAGGGGCCACATGCTCGCAGACATCTCGGCCATTCTCGGCTCGATCGATATCGTCTTCGGGGAGGTCGACCGCTGATGTCCGTTCGCCGTCTCGCAGATGACGCCATCCAGCCCGAAAGCTTCGCGTTCACCGAGGAGAACCTGGCCTGGGCCAGGAGCCGCATGGCGGTGTTTCCCGAAGGGCGCCAGCAATCGGCGGTGATCCCGATCCTGATGCGGGCGCAGCAGCAGGCGGGCTGGGTCAGCCGCGCCATGATCGAGTATGTCGCCGATCTGATCGGCATGCCCAGGATCCGGGTGCTCGAGATCGCGACCTTCTACACCCAGTTCCAGCTGCAGCCGGTCGGCGCGCGCGCGCATGTCCAGGTCTGCGGCACCACGCCCTGCATGCTCAGGGGCGCCGAGGATCTCAGGCATGTTTGCCAGAAAAAGATCCATGCCGAACCGCATCACACCAACGCCGACGGCACGCTGAGCTGGGAAGAGGTTGAATGCCTCGGTGCCTGCGTCAACGCCCCGATGGTCATGATCGGCGAGGATACCTACGAGGATCTGACGCCGGAACGGCTCGAAGAGATCATCGACGCCTTCGAACGCGGCGAGGGCGCATCGATCCGGCCCGGCCCGCAGATCGACCGGCAGTTCTCGGCGCCGGTCACCGGGCCGACCGCGCTCAAGGACGTTGCTTTCGCCGTGACCGGCAGGGCGGCCGAGGCCGCGGCCGGCAAGCCAGGCGAGGAAGGACCGCACGAGTATGAGTCCTCCGGCAAGCCCATGGCCGCCGGCGCGCGCCGCGTGCGGGGCTATGGTGTCGATCGCCGTAGCGACATCGAGGCCGAGAGCGGTGAGCCGGTCTTCCTGCGTCCCGACGGCGATCCCGACGATCTCAAACTCATCGCCGGCGTTGGCCCGGTACTCGAAAAAAGGCTCAACAGTCTGGGGGTGACGCAGTTCGCCCAGATCGCGGCCTTCACCGAGACCGATATCGAGACGCTCGACCGTCTCCTCAAGTTCAAGGGCCGTATCGCCCGCGAGGACTGGATCAAGCAGGCCAGCACGCTCGCCAGGGGCGGCATCGAGGAATACCGCCGCGTCTTCGGGAAGGATCCGCGCTGATGTCGAACGACCACACGGACCATAGACCGAAGGTGATGAAGCTGACGTCACGCCAGATGATCTACGGCGCCATTCTGGTTCTCGGATTCATCCTGATCACCTCCGGGCTGAACGGCACAATGGAATGGGGCATGCCCGACATGCTCGTCTGGGCGATCGGGGCGGCCGTCGGCGTTGCCGCGACTTTCGCGCTTGCCTGGCTGAGGAACAGATAATGCTTCAGGACAAGGACCGCATCTTCACCAATCTGTACGGTTTCGGCGACTGGCGGCTCGAGGGCGCGCTGGCGCGCGGCGCCTGGTCCGGCACCAGGGAACTGATCGACAAGGGCCGCGATTGGATCACCAACGAGGTCAAGTCCTCCGGCCTCAAGGGACGCGGCGGCGCCGGTTTTCCCACCGGGGTCAAATGGTCGTTCATGCCGAAAGCGAGTACTGGCCGGCCACATTTTCTTCTCGTCAATGCCGACGAATCCGAGCCGGGCACCTGCAAGGACCGCGAAATCATTCGCCACGATCCGCATATCCTGATCGAGGGGTGCCTGTTGGCGTCGCGGGCCATCGATGCACATCTCGCTTTCATCTATGTGCGCGGCGAATTTGTCCGTGAGCGCCAGCACCTCGAAGCGGCGGTGGAGGAGGCCTATGCGGCCCGGCTGATCGGCAAGGACAATGTCCATGGCTGGGATCTCGACATCATCGTCCATCACGGCGCCGGCGCCTATATCTGCGGCGAGGAGACGGCGCTGCTGGAAAGCCTCGAGGGCAAGAAGGGCCAGCCGCGCCTGAAGCCGCCTTTCCCGGCCGGCATGGGCGTTTATGGCAATCCCACCACCGTCAACAATGTCGAATCGATCGCCGTGGTGCCGCAGATCCTCAAGCGCGGGGCAAGCTGGTTCTCCGGCATCGGGCGGGAAAACAACACCGGCACCAAGGTGTTCATGGTCTCGGGCCACGTCAACGCGCCGCTGACGGTGGAAGAGGAGATGGGCATTCCGTTCAGGGATCTCGTCGAAAAGCACGCCGGCGGCGTTCGCGGCGGCTGGGACAATCTTCTGGCGGTCATTCCCGGCGGCGCCTCCTGTCCGCCCGTGCGCGGCGACCAGATCATGGATGCGCAGATGGATTTCGACGGCATGCGCGCCATCGGTTCGAGCTTCGGCACCGGCGGGCTGATCGTCATGGACAAGTCGACCGACATCATCAAGGCGATCTGGCGCATCTCGGCCTTCTTCAAGCACGAGAGCTGCGGCCAGTGCACGCCCTGCCGCGAAGGTACGGGCTGGATGATGCGCGTGATGGAGAGGATGGTCGAGGGTCGGGCCCAGAAGCGCGAGATCGACATGCTGTTCGACGTTACCAAACAGATCGAGGGCCACACCATCTGCGCCCTCGGCGACGCGGCGTCCTGGCCGGTCCAGGGCCTCATTCGCAATTTCCGGCCGGTGATCGAGGAACGTATCGACGCCTACACCCATCGGTCCGACAGCGACGGCGCCGTGCCGTCGATCGCGGCGGAGTAAGTTCATGGCCAATCTGAAAGTCGACGGCAAGCTGATCGAGGTCCCGGACCACTTCACGCTGCTGCAGGCGGCCGAAGCGGCGGGCGCCGAAATCCCGCGCTTCTGCTATCACGAGCGCCTGTCTGTTGCCGGCAACTGCCGCATGTGCCTGGTCGAGGTGAAGGGCGGGCCGCCCAAGCCGACGGCGAGTTGCGCCATGGCGGTCAGGGACCTTCGTCCCGGTCCGAACGGCGAGCCGCCCGAGATGTTCACCAACACCCCGATGGTCAAGAAGGCCCGCGAGGGGGTGATGGAATTTTTGCTGATCAACCACCCGCTCGACTGCCCGATCTGCGACCAGGGCGGCGAATGCGACCTGCAGGACCAGGCCATGGCCTATGGCGTCGACAAGTCGCGCTTCGACGAGAACAAGCGGGCGGTCGAAGAAAAGGACATGGGGCCGCTGGTCAAGACGGTCATGACGCGTTGCATCAACTGCACGCGCTGTGTCCGCTTCATCACCGAGGTGGCGGGCGTTTCCGAACTCGGGGTGATCGGCCGCGGCGAGGACGCCGAGATCACGCCCTATCTCGAACGGGTCCTGACCAGTGAACTGCAGGGCAACATCATCGATCTGTGCCCGGTCGGAGCGTTGACATCCAGGCCCTATGCCTTCCATGCCCGGTCCTGGGAACTGGTCAAGACCGAAAGCATCGACGTCATGGACGCGGTCGGCTCGAACATCAGGATCGATGCGCGCGGCCGCGAGGTCATGCGGGTACTGCCGCGCCTTCACGAAGACATCAACGAGGAATGGATTTCCGACAAGACCCGCTTCATCTGGGACGGGCTCAGATCGCAACGGCTCGACCGGCCTTACGTCCGCAAGGACGGCAAGCTTCGGGCCGCGAGCTGGGACGAGGCGCTTGCCGCCGTTGCCGGGCGTGTCAGGAAGGCCGGCAACAGGGTCGGCGCCATTGCCGGCGATCTGGCGGGTGTCGAGGAAATGTTCGCTCTCAAGGACCTCATCGACTCCCGCGGCTCGGGCATGACCGATTGCCGGCCGCCCATGTCGGGCATCGATCCTTTGACGCCGCGCGGCGCCTATGTCCTCAATCCCGGCATCGCCGGCATCGAGAAGGCGGACGCCATCCTCCTGGTCGGCACCAATCCGCGCAGGGAAGCCGCGCTGGTCAACGCCCGCATCCGCAAGGCCTGGCGGGCCGGCGGGGTCGAGATCGGCGTGATCGGCGATGCCGCCGACCTGACCTATGACTATGTCCATATCGGCAGCGACACGGCGGCGCTGGCGTCGCTCGCCGCCGGCAAGGGCAGGTTCGCCAGGATCCTGCACAAGGCCGAACACCCGTTGATCATCGTCGGCGAGGGCGCGGTCAGCCATGCCGCACTGGGCAAGCAGGCCGGACGCGACGTGCTGGCGCTGGCGCTCGAAATCGCCAGAAACGCCGACGCCCTGCGCGACAACTGGATCGGCTTCGGCATGCTGCACAACGCGGCGGCACGGGTCGGCGGCCTCGATATCGGTTTCGTGCCGCATAATGGCGGCGTCTGCTCGGCCGACCAGATCAAGCTGGCTGAAGACGGCAAGCTCGACGTTTTGTTCCTGCTCGGCGCCGACGAATACGACATGCAGGCCATGGGCGAAGCCTTCGTCGTCTATATCGGCAGCCATGGCGATGCCGGCGCCCATCGCGCCGACGTCATCCTGCCGGGCGCCGCCTATACCGAGAAGTCGGCGACCTACGTCAACACCGAAGGCCGGGTGCAGCAGACCTCACGGGCGGTGTTCCCGCCCGGAGAGGCCAAGGAGGACTGGGCCATCATCCGGGCGCTCTCGGGCGTGCTCGGCGCCCCCTTGCCCTATGATTCCCTCAGGCAATTGCGGGCGCGGCTCTACGAGGTCCATCCGCATCTGGCGCGGCTCGACCGGCTCGGGACGGCCGATATCGCCGAGCTAACGGAACGGGCCGGACAACCCGGCGATCCGGTCAATGCGGTGCTTGGCTCGCCGATCACGGATTTCTATCTCACCAACCCGATCGCGCGGGCCTCCGCCGTTATGGGCGAATGCGCGCAACTGGCGGCCGGACTCAGGCAGGCGGCGGAGTAGGTCATGGATTCGTTTCTCTCAGCCCTCGATTATCTGCTCGGCCTCGGCTTCATCGGCCTCGGGCACGAGATCGGCTTCGTGTGGAAGGCGCTGCTGCTGCTGGTCGCCCTTTTGATCTTCATCGCCTTCGTGCTCCTGGCCGACCGCAAGGTCTGGGCGGCGGTGCAGATGCGGCGCGGCCCCAACGTCGTCGGCGCCTTCGGCCTGCTGCAGAGCTTCGCGGACCTGTTCAAATTCGTCTTCAAGGAGCCGGTCATCCCGGCCGGGGCGGACAAGGTCGTATTCCTGCTGGCGCCGCTGGTGACGGTGACCCTGTCTCTCGCCGCCTGGGCGATCATCCCCATCGATGCCGGCTGGGAGATGGCCAACATCAATGTCGGGGTTCTCTACATCCTCGCCATCTCGTCGCTCGGCGTTTACGGCATCATCATGGGCGGCTGGGCCTCGAACTCGAAATACCCGTTCCTCAGCGCTCTCCGCTCGGCGGCGCAGATGGTTTCCTATGAAGTCTCGATCGGCTTTGTCATCATCACCGTTCTGTTGTGCGTCGGCTCGCTCAACCTGACCGACATCGTCGCGGCGCAGAACTCGGGCGGCATCGCCACGATGCTCGGCCTGCCGGCGCTGACCTTCCTCGACTGGTACTGGCTGCCGCTCTTCCCGATGTTCATCATCTTCTTCATCTCGGCCCTGGCCGAGACCAACCGGCCGCCCTTCGATCTGGTCGAAGCCGAATCCGAACTGGTTGCCGGCTTCATGGTCGAATATGGCTCGACCCCGTACATGATGTTCATGCTCGGGGAATATGTGGCGATCATCACCATGTCGGCGATGATGACCATCCTCTTCCTCGGCGGCTGGGCCAGCCCGCTTGCCTTCGCGCCCTTCACCTGGGTGCCGGGGGCGGTATGGTTCATTTTCAAGGTCTCGGCGGTGTTCTTCATGTTCGCCATGGTCAAGGCCTTCGTGCCGCGCTACCGCTACGACCAGCTCATGCGGCTCGGCTGGAAGGTCTTTCTGCCGATTTCGCTGGTTGCGGTGGTTTTCGTGGCGTTCGTCCTGCAACTGACCGGCTGGGGCTGGGTCCCCGGCATGGCAGCGTGAGGAGAACGGATATGCGCTTCGCCCAATTCCTCAATTCGCTGCTCCTGACCGAGTTCTGGCAGGCTCTCGTGTTGTCATTGAAATATTTCTTCTCGCCCAAGAAGACGATCGCCTATCCGCACGAGAAGGGGCCGGTTTCGCCGCGCTTTCGTGGCGAGCACGCGCTGCGCCGTTATCCCAATGGCGAGGAACGCTGCATTGCCTGCAAGCTGTGCGAAGCGATCTGCCCGGCCCAGGCGATCACCATCGAGGCCGGGCCGCGCCAGAACGACGGCACGCGGCGCACCATCCGCTACGACATCGACATGATCAAATGCATCTATTGCGGCTTCTGTCAGGAAGCCTGCCCGGTCGATGCCATCGTCGAGGGGCCGAATTTCGAATTCGCCACCGAGACGCGCGAGGAACTCTATTTCTCCAAGGAGAGGCTCCTCAGCAATGGCGACCGCTGGGAGCGGGAAATCGCCCGCAACATCGCGCTCGACGCGCCGTATCGATAGGAGCGCGCCATGACCCTTTCGCTTTTCTTCTTCTACGTCTTTTCGATCGTCCTGATCGGCTCGGGCTTCATGGTCATCTCGTCCCGCTCGCCGGTCCATTCGGTGCTGTTCCTGATCCTGGCCTTCTTCAACGCGGCGGGTTTGTTCATGCTGGCCGGGGCCGAGTTCCTCGCCCTGATGCTGGTCATCGTCTATGTCGGCGCGGTGGCGGTCTTGTTCCTGTTCGTCGTCATGATGCTCGACATCGATTTCGCCGAACTGAGGCAGGGCTTCCTGCAATACGCGCCGATCGGGCTTCTGGTCGGCATCGTGCTGGCGGTCGAACTCCTTATGGTCGCGGCGAGCTGGGTGCTGGCGCCCGAGGTCGCGGCGGGCAGCGTCGTTCCGATCGATGCGGCCATATCCAACACCAGGGCGCTCGGCGAGGTGCTCTACACCCGCTACGTCTTCCTGTTCGAAGGCGCCGGGCTGGTGCTGCTGGTCGCCATGATCGGCGCCATCGTTCTGGCCCTCAGGCACAAGCCGAACGTCAAGCGCCAGGATATCAGCGCCCAGGTGGCGCGCAGGCCGGAAACGGCGATCGAAATCGTCAAGGTAAAAAGCGGGCAGGGACTGTAGATGAAACAATCGACATTCATGAGCGCCCGCTTTTGTTTTCTCAGTGGTCGCGTGCTCGAAGCGAAAAAGTGCAAGCCACTTTTTCCGAGCACGCTCCTTAGCGGGCAGGGGCTATAGACATGACACCGGATATCGGGCTCGGTCCCTTCCTGACCGTTGCCGCCATCCTGTTCACCATCGGGGTGTTCGGCATTTTCCTCAATCGCAAGAACGTCATCATCATCATGATGTCGATCGAACTCATCCTGCTGGCGGTCAACATCAATTTCGTCGCCTTCTCCTCGCACCTTGGCGATCTGGTGGGGCAGGTCTTTGCGCTTTTTATCCTGACGGTCGCCGCGGCCGAAGCCGCCATTGGCCTGGCCATCCTCGTCATCTTCTTCCGTAATCGCGGTTCCATCGCGGTCGACGACGTCAACATGATGAAAGGCTGAGCGAACATGGAGGCGACACTCCTCATCATCATCCTCGCTCCGCTGGTTGGCGCGATCATCGCCGGATTCGGCTGGCCCTATATCGGCGAGCGCGCAGCCGAGGTGCTGACCACCGTCCTGCTGTTCCTGATCGCCGGCCTGTCCTGGATCCTGTTTCTCAGCTTCGACGGCATCACCCAGAACATCACGCTTCTGACCTGGTTCGCCTCGGGCGATTTCCAGGCGAGCTGGGGCATAAGGCTCGACCGGCTGACCCTGATCATGCTGATCGTGGTCACGACCATCTCGGCCCTCACCCACCTGTATTCGATGGGCTACATGGCCCACGACCCCGAATTCGAAAAGGGCGAGCACTACAAGGCGCGCTTTTTTGCCTATATCTCGCTGTTCACCTTTGCCATGCTGATGCTGGCGACCTCGAACAACCTGCTCCAGCTCTTCTTCGGCTGGGAAGGCGTCGGCCTGTCGTCCTACCTGCTGATCAATTTCTACTTCCGCAAGCCTTCGGCCAACGCCGCCGGCCCGAAGGCGTTCATCGTCAACCGCATCGGCGATTTCGGCTTCATCCTGGGCATCTTCGCGCTCTACCGCATGACCGGCAGCGTCGACTTCGACACCATCTTCACCAGGACGCCGGAACTCGCCAGGACCGGTCTGCCGTTCCTGTGGGGCGACTGGAACGCCGCCGACCTGATCGGCGTGCTTTTGTTCATCGGCGCCATGGGAAAGTCGGCGCAGCTTTTCCTGCACACATGGCTGCCCGACGCCATGGAAGGTCCGACGCCCATCTCGGCGCTCATCCATGCCGCGACCATGGTGACGGCGGGCGTCTTCCTGGTCTCGCGCATGTCGCCGCTTTACCAGGTCGCGCCCTTCGCTTCCGAAATGGTGCTGCTGATCGGAGCAACGACGGCGTTCTTCGCCGCCACGATCGGCATCGCCCAGAACGACATCAAGCGCGTCATCGCCTATTCGACCGTCTCCCAGCTCGGCTACATGTTCGCCGCGGCCGGAGCCGGCGTCTACAACGTCGCCATGTTCCACCTGATGACCCACGCCTTCTTCAAGGGACTGCTGTTTTTAGCCGCCGGTTCGGTCATCACCGCCATGCACCACGAGCAGGACATGCGCAATTACGGTGGCCTGCGCAAGAAGCTGCCGATCACCTACTGGACCATGGTCATCGCCACCCTGGCCATCACCGGCACCGGCATTCCGCTGCTCGGCGATGCCATCGGGCTCGGCATTCCCATCGGCTTTGCCGGCTTCGACAGCAAGGATGCCATCATCGAAAGCACCTGGGGTTTCGCCGGTGCCGGCTATTCCTTCTGGCTGACCGTGATCGCGGCCGTGTTCACGGCGCTCTATAGCTGGCGGCTGATCTTCATGACCTTCCACGGCACGCCGCGCGGCGACAGGGAACTCTACGACCACGCCAGGGAAAGCCCGGCGACCATGACGATCCCGCTCATCGCACTCGCTTTCGGCGCCGCGTTCTCGGGCATGGTTTTCTACAACCAGTTCTATGGCAACCATTCCGAGGTGATGAACTTCTTCGGCATCACCCAGTCCGAAGCCGTCGCGCAGGCGAGCGAGACACCCGCTCAGGGTGCCGCGCCCGTCACGCATGCCGCCGAAACGGCCGCGCCGGCGACCGGAACCACACCGACCGCGCCAGCGACCACCGCGCCGGCGACGACCGCGACCACGCCGGCGACGGCCCAAACCGGTCACGCGGTTCAGCAGCCCGGCCAGGGCGCGATCGACTTCTCGCCCGACAATCACGTCATGGAGACCGCGCACGCCGCGCCTCTCTGGGTGAAGCTGTCGGCGTTTGTCGCCATGCTCATCGGCACCGGTCTGGGGTGGTGGTTCTACATCGTCAGGACCGACCTGCCGGCGGCCTTCGCCAGACGCAATCGCGGCCTCTACCAGTTCCTTCTGAACAAGTGGTATTTCGACGAGCTTTACGATCTGATCCTGGTGAAACCGGCGTTCTGGCTCGGCCGCGTGCTCTGGCGCGGCCTGGACGACTGGCTCATCGACAAGACGCTCGTCGAGGGGCTGGGGGATCGCGTCAGGGATGTCACGGCGCGGGTGGTCAAGCTGCAGTCGGGCTATGTGTACCACTATGCGTTCGCCATGCTGATCGGCGTGGCGGCGCTTGTTACCTGGGCCATCGCCGCCGGGGGGCTTAGCTAGAAGATGATCGAGAGTTCCATCCTATCCGTCATCACCTTCCTGCCCCTGATCGGGGCGCTGGCCGTCATGGTGGTGCCGGGCGGCAGCGAGAGATTCGACAATACCATGCGCTGGATCGCGCTGGTGACGACGCTGGTCGTGTTCGCGGCGACCCTTGTCATGTGGGCGATGTTCGATCCCGCCAATACCGGCTTCCAGTTCGTGGTCGGCAGCACCTGGCTGCAGGGCGGCATCGGCTATCGCATGGGGGTCGACGGTATCTCCGTGCTGTTCGTGGTCCTGACCGGGCTGTTGCTGCCCTTGTGCGTCATCGGCAGCTGGACCAGCGTGAAGGTGCGGGTGCGCGAATACATGATCGCGTTCCTGGTGCTCGAGACGATGATGATGGGCACCTTCGCCACCCTCGATCTGGCGATGTTCTACGTCTTCTTCGAGGGCGGTCTGATCCCGATGTACCTGATCATCGGCATCTGGGGCCACAAGCGGCGCGTCCAGGCGGCCTACAAGTTCTTCTTCTACACCTTCACCGGTTCGGTGCTGATGCTGCTGGCCATCATGGCCATGTACTGGCAGGCCGGGACGCTGGAGATCGACAAGCTCCTCACCTATCATTTCCCGCCGGAAATGCAGACATGGCTCTGGCTGGCGTTCTTCGCCTCCCTG
>CAZKTH010000073.1:0-12650 GCA_964555575.1 uncultured Devosiaceae bacterium
CGCCAATGTACTTGTCAAAACTCCCCATGTCCTCCAAACGCCCCCCAACCTGGCCCCCATACAGGTCAACCGACGAACGACCGATCGTGATCACATCAAGCTCTGGCATGACGGCTATCCTGGAATCCGATTGCGGCGAGGAAAGCGCGGCTCGAAGCGAGGTCGTCCAGAATGCTGCCGGCATTCTGCGGGTCGCGTTCCTGCTCGATGGTGATGTAGCCTCCATAGCCGAGTTCGCCAAGCAGCGCCCGAATGGCCGGGTAGTCGAGATTGCCACGGCCGATCGGGCACATGACCGCCTGGGCGCAGGCCTCGAAGAAACGAATCCTCTCGCCCATGATCCGCTCGAGGACGACCGGATCGATGTCCTTGAAATGGATGTAGTCGGTGCGGCTCCAATAGTGTCGCAGCGTCTCGACCGGATCCATGCCGGCATAGGCCAGATGGCCGGTATCGAGGCAGAGGCCAGCCATTTCGGAAGGGATATCCTCGACCAGACGCGCCAGCTCGTCGGCGAATTCGACATAGCCGCCGGCATGCGGATGGATGGTGGCGCGCACGCCATATTCGTCGCGCGCCAGCTCCGCGACGGCGCGAATGTTGTCCATCATCCCCTTCCATTCCGCCGCGTCGAGCCGCGGCGCACGGTCCGTGTGTCCGGCAGCATAGTCGCGTTCGTCATGACCCCAGTCCATGACGGTCAGATAGGGCGCCGCGAAGCGCTGGCCGGAATGGGTTTCGGGCTTCGGCAATTGCGTGATGAGGGCGCAGATCTCGCTGGTCTGCCGCACAAGGCTGTCGCGATTGGCCGGATCGGCAAGATCGTCGAAGATCGTGCCGGCGACGATCTTGAGCCCGCGCTTGTCGAGCGCCTCGCCGACGCGACCCACATCGAGCGGCATGTAGCCATAAGGACCGAGTTCCAGCCCGCCGAAGCCCGCCGCGGCCGCCTCGTCAAGCACGCGCTCCCAGGGCGGCAGGTGCGGATTGCTGACGTCGTCAACGCCCCAGCAGCTCGGAGCGCAGGTGATGGTGATCGGATTGGTCATTTTAATCTGCCGGATTGATCGTTTCGAAAATCGGAGACCGGTGGAACGGCTCATGAAAGGCGATGAAGCGCCCGGTGTGTTCCTGCTCCATGTGAAAGGCGTGGGCGGCCTGGTCCTTCCACGCCTTTATGAAGACCAGCCGGTCGGGAGCGTCGGTGCAGGTGAAGAAATCGCAGGCCGGGCAGCCGGGCTCGGCCCGGGTGGCGGTCCGGACCCTGGGAACGCGGGCAAGGATCCTGTCCCGCGCTCCAGGTTCAGGTTCGATCGTGATGACGAACCTGTGCATGGCCGGCCTACCGGCTGATCGTTGCCTGCAGGGCGTCGACCGAGGACTGGATGCCGGCGTCGGTCGACATGGTGAAATCCTCCATCTCGAGGCTGACCCAGCCGTTGTAGCCCTCCATGCGGACGACGGAGAAGAACTCCTTCCACCATTGCAGATCATGACCCGCGCCGACGGCAACGTAGTTCCAGACGCGCTCCCTGACGTCGGTCACTTCGCGCAGTTCGAGCAGTCCGTCGACATCGGCCTTCATGCGCTCGATACGAGTGTCCTTGCCATGGCAATGGTGGATGGCCGCGCCGAACGCCCGCGCCGAGGCGATGGCGTCGGCCCCCATCCACATCAGATGGCTGGGATCGAGGTTGATGCCGACCGTCGGACCGACCTGGTTGCGAAGACGGAACAGGGTCGAGGGATTCCACACCAGCATCGCCGAGAAGTTCTCGAGGGCGTATTTCTCGACGCCGACCTGCTTGGCGAGCTTGACGAGATCGTGCCAGAGCGGGAAGGCGCGGTCTTCCCACTGGTAGCGATCGCGCTCGGGCATCTCGTCGGGCCAGGACTTGGTGTAGACGAGCCAGTTGGGCACCATGTCGCCCGGGGCGGCTTCCGGCAGACCCGACATGGCGACGATCTTCTTGACGCCGATTTCGCCGGCAAGACGGATGGTGTCTTCCATCTCCTTGCGGTGGCGCTTGCCCATCTCGCCCGGATCGAGCGGATTGGCCGAGCAGTTGAGGGCGGCAATTTCGAGGCCGCGTGCCGCGATTTCCTTGAGCTTCTGGTTCAGAAGGCCCTTGTCGGCGAGCAGTTCGTCGGCACGAAAATGCGGTGCGCGCGACCAGCCGCCACCCGTCATTTCGATGCCCTCGACGCCGAGCTTGACGCATTTGTCGAGCATGTCGGTGAAGGACAGATTGCCCATCACGTCGGTGCAGATGGACAGTTTCATTTTTTTCTCCATTCCTTGCAGATCTATTGGAAATCAACCCAGGCCGCGCCGGCATCGGCCGAGCGCACGCAGTTTTCGAGCCAGCGCACGCCTTCGAGGCCGGCGTCGATTCCCGGGTAGTGATGGAATTTCAGGAAAGTCTCGTCGCCGCGCTTCCTGGCGTCGATGGCTTGAGCGATCCAGAGATAGATATTGGACCAGCTGTCGCCCAGGCCTTCGGTATGCAGGGCGCCCATGCGGTCCATGGCGAGCCCCTCTTGCTCGAGATAGGGCATGCCGTGATGCATGACGCGGCCGGGCTCTCCCTGGACCTCGTAGATGAGCTGGTCGGGATGCGCGTCGGACCACGACAGCGATGCCCTGGAGCCGACGAAGCGATAGCATTGCGACCCCATATTGCCGGTATCGACCGAAGAGACCCAGAGCCGTCCGCGGGCGCCATTGTCATAATGCATGAGGACCGTGGCGTGGTCCTCGAGCGGTTCACGCGACGGAATGAAGGCCTTGCGGTCGCACAAGAGCTTCGACACCTTCAGATGCGGCAGCACGATCTCGGACAGGTAGTAAAGATGCGTGCCGATATCGCCGAGAACGAAGGTTGGGCCGGAAGTCTTCGGATCGGTCCGCCATTTCGCCGCGTCGGCGCTGTCATCGCCGCCGGCGCTGAAGCCGTGCGTATAGGCCAGATCGACGATGCGGATATCGCCGAGCATGCCCTTTTTCACCATCGCCGCCATCTGGTGGACGAGCGGGTGACCGGTGAAGCCGTAGGTCACTCCGACGATCAGGCCCCTGGCCTCGGCCAGCGCCTTGATCTCCTCGGACTCCCTGACCGTGAAGAACAGCGGCTTTTCGCAGATCACATGCAGGCCGGCTTCGAGGCAGGCCTTGGTGATCGGGTAATGGGTGAAGTTGGGCGTGGCGATGGTGACCACTTCCACGCCGTCCTCGCGCCCCGCTTCGCCGGCGATCAGCGCCCTGTGGTCGTCATAGCAGCGCTCGGTCGCCACACCGAGATTGACGCCAAAATCGCGTCCGCGCGCCGGATCGAGGTCGAAGGCGCCGGCCAGCAGCTTGTAGGTGCCGTCACGCAAGGCGCCGGTACGATGCTTGTAGCCGACCTGACCGGTGCGGCCGCCGCCAACCATGCCCCAGCGCAGGGGCCGATCGAATGTTTTTTCTCCGTTGATCATGGGAATTGCTTTCTTGGATGGATCTAGGACCTACTCCACCGCCATCGCCGACGGAGCGTCGTAGAGGTGGGGTTTTTCGATTGTCGTGACGCGTTCGAGCCGGCCGCTGCCGACGGCGCGCAGCGCTGCGTCGGCGACCAGCGTCGCGGCATAGCCGTCCCAGGCGCTGGGACCGGTTGCCGTGCCGGCTTTTGCGGCCGGAATCCATTCGCGGAATTCCTGGTCGTAGGCCTCGATGAAGCGCTCTCGCCAGTCCTCGGGGATCGCCTGGCGCACGCCATTGGCATCGCGCACCACCGTGGCCGGGCGTTCCGGCAGTCGCGCCACGCCCGCCTCGCAGCTGACCTCGCCACGGATGTCGTAGCCATAGGCGATGTTCACCGAGATCTCGACGTCGACCAGCGCGCCGGACGCCATGTGCAAAAGCACAAAGGTCGGGTCGCGCAGATCCCTGCCGCGGGAGGAGCGGCGGGGGAGGCGCACTTCGACGCCGGCGATCTCGTCGCCGAGCAGGAAGCGCGAAATGTCGGCGTCGTGCACCAGCGTGTCGTTGAGCGGCATCTCGGAGGTGTAGAGCCCCTCCGGTACCGAGGCGTTGCGATGCGCCGAATGGTACATCAGCGGCGTGCCGAGCGTGCCGCCGTCGATGACCGCCTTCAGCCGGCGGTAGTCGGCGTCGAACCGGCGCATGAACCCGACCTGCACGAGGCGACGGCCAAAGGCGACCTCGGCCTGGATGACCCTGAGCGCGGCCGCCTCGCTGGTGACCATCGGCTTTTCGCAGAACACCGGCTTGCCGGCTTCGATGCAGGCCAGAAGCTGTTCCTGGTGGGCCGGCCCCCAGGAACAGATGACCACGGCCTCGACTTCGGGGTGCGCGATCAGTTCCGCGGCGCTGTCGAGGACCCGCGCACCTTCGGGCGCCGCCTTGGCCGCACGGTCCCTGTCGATGTCGTTGACCGCGACAACCGCGACACCGGACAGAACCTGCGTCAGACGGCGGATGTGGTCCCGTCCGATCATGCCCGTGCCGATCACACCGATACTGAGGGTCATGTTTTCTGCCTATTTCACGTAGTACTTGTCGATGTAGCGCTGCATCTCCTGGCGCATGAAGCGCGAGCTGTCTTCCGCCCGGTCTTCCCAGGCGAAAACGCAGGAGGAATAGATGCCGTCGAACTTGATCTCGGCCAGCGTCCTGAAGAACACGTCCCAGGGGATCTCGCCCTGGCCGATATCGGTGTGCTGATGCACCCGCCAGCCGGAATCCGGCGGATTGACGATGTAGCGGTTGTTCGAGGAGACGAAGGGATTCAGGGTGTCGGCGACCCGCACGTGATGGAGGATCGGCGCCACCTCTTTCAGGATGTCCGGCAGAATGCTGGCATCGCCGTTGCAGTAGTAGAACGTGTGCGGGGCGATGTAGCTCATCTTGACGTTCTTCGATCCGACCATGCGGACGATATCGAAGGCGGGATGGAAGGTTTCGACCCAGTCTTCCGGGTGCGGTTCGACGGAAAGCGTGATGCCTTCCTTCTCGAAAATGGGCGTCAATTCCTCGATCGACCGCCACCAGGCCGCTTCCTTGGTCTCCCGGGTGTCGGTTCCGGGCCGCATCGATCTCGAGCGTTCCGGCGACGTGCCACGGCCGAATTCGGAGACCATGGTGTAGCAACCCATGTCGACGGCGACCTCGATGGCACGTTTCCAGTAGCGCACGGCCATCTGCCGCTCTTCCTCGACGGGACTGGCCCACCGGTACATGGGCTGCAGGGTGATCAGTTCGAGGCCGTGATCCTTGAGCGCCCTCTTGAACTCGGCACGGCGCTCGGGGATGGCGCGCGGCATTACCCACCAGTCGAGGAAATCGGCGCGCGGCGACAACTCGACGCCATCATAGCCGAGTTCGGCGGTCAGCCGGCAGACCTCGGGGAGCGACAGATGTCTGTGCATGTAGGGATCAAGGGCGATTTTCATGGAACACCTCGTATCGTTTGTCTTTCGTCGCATCGGGTCCGACGAACGGTCCTGGTCGGCATGCCTGCCTGCGCGCATGGCGCGGACCGGCTTCGGAATTCGTCCGCTACTCGGTTTGCGGCGCCCGAACATGGGCGGAGCTGTGCAGGTTTTCGCCATTGCCGGAGATTTCGGCCTCGAGTTCGGCCATGTCCTCGCCGCCGGCCATGAGATCGGTGATTTCCTCGCGGGATTTCTCGCCCTTGAGGAAGTCCGCGGCCAGCCGGCCGCGGATCAGCACCGCGAACCGGTCGCCCACGGCCAGCGGGTGCATGACCTGATGGGTGATGAAGATCACCGCCAGGCCGCGCTTCCTGGCCTCGTTCACGATCCTGAGGACGTGGCTCGCCTGCTTCACGCCGAGCGCGGCAGTCGGTTCGTCCAGGATCAGCACGCGTGCGCCGAAATGCACGGCACGGGCGATTGCCAACGACTGCCGTTCGCCGCCGGAGAGTCCGCCGACCAGCCTGTCGCCATCGTCTATCCGGGTGATGCCGAAATCCTGGACCGCCTTGACGGCGATGACGTTGGCGGTCCTGCGGTCGAAACGCTTGAAGATGCCCCAGCCCTTGGTCGGTTCGACGCCGACGAAGAACGACCGGCCGATCGACATGAGCGGGAAGGTGCCGCCGAACTGGTGCACGGTTGAAATCCCGGCCTCCTGCGCGTCGCGCGGACGCTCGAAATGCACCTGCTTGCCGTCCATCAGGACCTTGCCCCGCGTCGGGACGTAGACCCCGGCCAGAAGCTTGATCAGCGTCGACTTGCCGGCCCCGTTGTCGCCGAGCAGACAGAGCACCTCGCCGGCGTGCATCTTGAGGCAGATGTCGTTCAGGACCTCGATCGGGCCGAAGTTCTTGTCGACGTGCTGGAGTTCGAGAATGGGAGTTTCCTGGGACACGATTTGGGCCCTCACTTCCTTTTCTTCGGCACAAAGCTCAGCGCGATGAGCCGGAAGGTGTTGTTCAGCAGAACCGCGGACAGGAGCATCACGCCGATGATCAGGTTCGACCAGTTTCGGTCGATATCGGTGAAGTAGATGCCCTGGTTGACGATGGCGAAGGTCAGCGCTCCGAAGAAGATGCCGATGATCGAGCCGAAGCCGCCGGTGAGCAGCACGCCGCCCACCACGATCGAGACGATCGTGTTGAAGATGTAGTTCATGCCGCCCGAGACCTGCGCCGAGTTGAACAGGATCGCCCCGCACATGCCGACGAAGGAGGCCGAGGTGCTGGACAGCACGAACAGCGTGATCTTCAGACGGTTCGTCGGGATGCCGGCGTTGCGGGCGCTCTCCTCGTCGCCGCCCATGGCGAAGATCCAGTTGCCGTAATGGGTTGCGTGCAACACGAAGGCGAAGACCACCGTCAGCCCGATCCACCAGATGATGATGACCTGGTAGTTGCCGTGAAAGAGCTGGCCGAAGATCGTCTTGGCCCAGACCGGCGCATCCAGCGGAACGGAGGCGGCGCCCGTGAGCAGAACCGAGCCCGCGAGCACGATTCCCTGCACCGCCACCAGCGTGCCCAGCGTGATGATCAGGGAGGGCACCGTGGTGCGGACCGCCAGAAATCCGTTGACCAGTCCGACCAGAACGCCGAAGCCGAGCGCGCCGATGATGCCGACCGCGATGGGCAGGTCGTAATAGCCCGACAGGATGGCGATGGACATCGAACCTGCCGGGATCATCGCGCCGATCGAGATGTCGAGTTCGCCGGCGATCATCAGCAGCCCGACCGGCAGCGCGACGATGCCGAGATTGGCGGCGAAATTCACCCAGCTCGCCGCGCCGAAGAGCCGCTCCAGATTGACGTGGCCGAAGATCACGTAGAAGGCGATCACGGCGACCAGACTCAGTAGCGATCCGAATTCCGGCCGACGGATGAAATGCCCGAATGAAAAGCCGTTCATCTCGAGCCCTCACTTCTTCTTTGCGACATAGGTGAGCGCCATCGTCCGGAACCGGTCATTCATCATGACGGCAACCAGCAGCAGCGCACCGATGATGACACTGCCCACGTTCGGATCGATTCCGGTGAAGTAGATGCCCTGGTTGACGATGGCGAAGGTGAGCGTGCCCATGACGATGCCGACCACCGATCCGGCGCCGCCGGTCAGCAGCACCCCGCCGATGACCACGCACATGATCGAATTGAAGATGAACGACTGTCCGGCAAGCACCTGCGCGCTGTGGTAGACGAGCACCTGGCTGACGCCGACGAACGCGGACGAAAACCCCGAGAGCATGTAGAGCGCGATGGTCAGGCGGCCAGTGGGGATGCCGGCATTGCGGGCCGAGGTCTTGTCGCCACCGAGGGCGAAGATCCAGCTGCCGACCGGCGAGACGTGCAGCAGGAAGAAAAAGACCGCGGCGAACAGGACCCACCACAGGATGGTGACCTGGAACATGCCGCCGATGAACTGGCCCAGCAGCATTTGCGTTATGGGGCTGGGAACCATGAAGACGCCGGTGCTGCCGGCGATCAGGACCGTGAATCCCAGGGTCAGGCCCATGACGCCGAACATCGAGCCGATGGTGACGATCAGCGAGGGGACCTGGGTGCGGATCACCATGGTGGCGTTGAAGAAGCCGACCAGGACCCCGACCGAGAGGCCGGCGACGATCCCGACGATTTCGGGAAGTCCGTAGAAACCGGAAACGATCGCAACCGTCAGCGAGGCCGCCGGAATGACCGCGCCGACCGAGAGGTCCATTTCCCCGGCGATCATCAGCAGCCCGACCGGCAATGCGACGATGCCGATTTCGGCGGCGACGTTGAGCCAGCTGGCATAGCCGGCCGGCGAAAGGAAGACCTGGC
Organism: uncultured Devosiaceae bacterium; assembly: GCA_964555575.1. Taxonomy (GTDB): domain Bacteria; phylum Pseudomonadota; class Alphaproteobacteria; order Rhizobiales; family Devosiaceae; genus JAHJQZ01. Next base: position 8,313 of record CAZKTH010000073.1, read on the forward strand.
CGCCAAAAATGGCGAAGAAAATGAACACTGCGACCAGACCGAGAAACGATCCGGCCTCGGGACGTCGCACCATCTGGCCGAAGGTGGCCGCGGAATGTCGTTCGCCCGCGGCGGCGGCCGGGGCATTGTCTGTGGTGCTCATGAAGCTACCCCTCTTGTAGCGCTCAGACCGGACAACGGCGATCGAAGGCTCGGGATGCTGTCCGCCCCGTCAGGGCCGATAGGGGCGGACAGCCTTGCTTGCGGAAAATGTCGCCGCGCCTAACGGGCACCCTCGGCAACGCCGGACAGCACCTTGTCGACGTTGGTCGCATCGACGATGCCCGGGCCGGTGAGGATTTCGCGGGTCGGCACGGTCAGGCCGTAATTGACGTTGCCGTTCAGGATCGACACGGACAGGTAGCCCTGCAGGTAGCCCTGCTGGTCGATGGCGCAGTCCTGCGTGCCGTTCTTGATGTTGTTCAGGATCGACTCATCGAAGTTCATGCCGCAGATATGGACCTTGCCGGCCTTGCCAGCCTGGGTAACGCCGTTCACGACCGAGTTCGAATCGACATTGCCGATCGCGAACACGGCGTCCACGTTCGGATTCTGCAGCAGGTGCGCCTTGACCGCCTGCGCTACGGCCGTCGCCGAACCGAAGGAAGTCGCCGGCAGAGGCAGGGCGCTGCCCTTGCCACCCACGGACTCGATCCCATCCCTGAAACCGGAACAATAGGCTTCGATGTTGGCTGCGCCGGGCAGGGTGTTTATGCACACGCCGTTCAGGTGACCCTGGGTGCCGAGATACTGCCCGGCGGCATAGGCGCCCTTGTAGTCGTCCGAGCCGACATAGTTCATCGCACCGAGGCGATCGGCGGCCGTGAGACCACCCGCATTGTAGATGATCAGCGGAATGCCGGCATCGACCACGGCCTTGAAGGCGGGATCCATCGCTTCGGGCACCCAGTCCGGACCGACGACGGCGTCGGCGCCCTGATCGATGGCCTGGCGGATCAGTTCGGCCGCGTCGACGCCGAGATTGTCGTAGTTCTGCGGTCCGAGCCAGGTCACCGAACCACCCTGGGCCTTGGCCACGATGCCGGCGTCTTCCGCGCCGCGCTTGACGATTGACCAGAACGGGTCGTCGGGCTTGCCGCCAATGACGAAGATGTTGGCACCCAGGGCCGTCGAAGCCAGCGAGGCAAGCAACGTTGCAGCAACGGTGGACTTCAGGATCGTCGTCAGTTTCATGAGTTTCCCTCCTCCTTGTGCCATCAAGCGATGGCGAAAACTTCTTGTTGCGCCGCCCTGCGGCGGCCGAATTCACGCAGACACTCCTATCTTGACCGACTGATACAAAAAAGTGCAAAGTGGCATAGGAAGGCATTATGTGTTAATTTGTTTCACGACAATTTGCTGCCGTGAGGAGATGAAATGAAGCGGCCGACAATAGCCGATCTGGCAAGGGCTTCAGGCGTTAGCGTCTCCACCGTGAACCGGATCCTCAGCGGTGCGGGAGGGGTCCGGCCCGTGACCATGCAGCTCGTGCAGGACACTGCCGCGGAGATCAACTTCTATGGGCGGGGACTGATCGAATCGCGCCGCAGGGAAGCGGTCCCGGCCTATCGTTTTGGCTTTCTCCTGCAGCAGCGCCGCCGCGAAATCTACCGCGAGTTCGGCAAACACCTGGAACAGGCCTGCAAGCTGCCGCGCAATGCCAAGATTACGCCCGTGGTCGAATTTGACGATGACCTCGCCCCGGAAAACGTCGCCAGCCATCTGCGCGAAATGGGCCGGCGCTGTGACGCGCTGTCTCTGGTTGCGGCCGACCACCCCCTGATCGGCCAGGCGATCCACGAATTGAAGGGGGCAGGCAAGCCCGTTGTCACCTATATCTCCGACCAGTCGGCACCCGACCGCGCCGGCCATGTGGGTACCGACAACTGGAAGCTCGGCCGCACGGCGGCCTGGTTCATCGCGAAAACCACGCGCGGCCCTGGCCGAGTGGCGCTTTTCATTGGAAACCACCGCTATCAGAGCCAGGACATCGCCGATGCGAGTTTCCGCTCCTACATGCGCGAAAACGCCCCTCATCTCATGGTCGACGACAGTCGCCCCACCCATGAGGAACCGGAAAACGCCTATCGGATCGTCCGCGAATTGCTCGCCGAGCAGGCCGACCTGGTCGGCATCTACATGGGCGGCGGCGGCATTTCGGGTGTGCTCGGCGCGTTGCGGGAAGCCCCGGAAGACAGACGCGCGCGCGTAAGCGTGGTGTGCAACGACATCGGGCCCGAAACGCGCCGCGGATTGACCGAGGGGCTGATCACGGCGGCGCTCCGCCACCCGCCGGACCTGATCTCGACACAACTGGTCGAAACGATGATCGACGCGATCGAAGGACGTGAAACCGGGACGATCCTGCAGCGGACGGTGCCGTTCGAAATCGTCACGCCGGAGAGCGTCTGGCCGACATGACGTGCGGCCATTGGCGCCGCGGATCGACGCCGAGGCGGGCTGCAGACGCGGAACGCGTTCACCACGGCAAGTGGACTCGTTCCTGCCTTTTGGCACTTTTTGGCGCATTCATGCCCCCCGGGCGGCGCGAAATGGAAGTTCGGATCGCGCCTTGCCGAATGGGCGCGCGGCGACATGTCGGGCGGGATGGACGGCGTTCTTGAACAGGCCGCCCGGGCGATCGAGGAACGACCTGTCGACGCCTGTCCCGAAGCTTCCGCCACGACCACAAAGAGAGTGGGCATGCGTTCTGATTCCATCGGGACGCGCTTTGCTCTAGGCGGCCGCCTCTTTGCTGTTTTGGCGATCGGCCCAGCGAAGACGCGCATCGACAATGTCAGGCACGTTGCTTTCCGCCCAGTCCTTGATCTGGTCGAGCAAGCCGGCGAGGTTCTCGCCGAGCGGGGTCAGCGCATACTCGACGCGTGGCGGCACCTCCGGATAGGCCCTGCGTTTCACCAGGCCGTTCCGCTCGAGCTCGCGTAGCGTCTGCGACATCATCTTGGGCGAGATACCGCTGAGGGTGCGTACCAGTTCGCCATGACGCTGGGTGCCCTGCCTGAGCGCACAAACGGTGAGAAACACCCATTTGCTGGAGATGGTGTCGATCACCATGTGCGACGGGCAAGACCTGGAATAGGCGTTGTAGCCAGGCAATTCGCTTCGGTCCCATGCTGGCGCCTCGCGCGAAAAGGCGGATCCCGGTTTTTCGAAAAAAACGATGCGATCACAAAGAGATAGAGCACGCATTCCGCTTCCGTCGGAACACGTTCGCTCTCGCGGCTTTGTGCATTTATATCTATTAGGTACCTACTTTACAATAGATACTGATGAACCGATATGAGGCGCCTGAACAAACCAAAGGAGGTGCGAGATGCGCATCATCATGCAAAAGGAAACCGGCGGCCCGGAGACCCTTGTTGTGGAGGAGCGCCCCGCTCCGCACCCCGGGGCCGGCGAGGTTCTCGTTCAGGTGGCGGCGGCGGGCATCAATCCAATCGATGTCTATGTCAGCCGTGGTGGCGCCAAGCTGCTCGGCGAGCCGCCCTTTACCGTCGGCTGGGACATTGCGGGTACGGTGACGGCGCTCGGGTCGGGCGTGACGGACATCGCTATCGGCGACCGTGTGTTCGGCATGCCGCGTTTTCCCAAACAGGCCGCAGCCTATGCGGAATTCGTGGCCGCGCCGGCCGATGAGCTGGCGCGCACGCCGGAGGGCCTGGACGACCTGCATGCCGCCGCGCTTCCGCTCGCCGGGCTCACCGCCTGGCAGGCGCTTGTCGATACCGCCGCGGTCCAGTCCGGCGAAAGCGTGCTGATTTATGCCGCGGGCGGCGGGGTCGGTCATCTGGCGGTGCAGATCGCCAAGGCGCGCGGCGCCATCGTTACGGCCAGCGCGTCTGGGGGCAAGCATGACTATCTCGCCACGATCGGCGCCGATTCCGTAGCCGGCTACGAAGTCGAGGGGCAGGGCAGGTTCGATGTCGTGCTCGAACCGATCGGTGGCGCCCATACGCGTGAAGCGCTGGCGATGCTGAAGCCGGGTGGCCGACTTGTCAGCATCAAGGGCATCGAACCCGAAGTGGAAAAGCTCGCAAAAGACCAGGGCAAGACGGCAACGGGGATTTTCGTTCATCCCGATGGCGCCGGCCTGCGGGGATTGGCCGACCTGGTTTCGCGTGGCGCGCTCAAAGCCGAGGTGGCCAGGACATTCCCGCTCGCCGAAGCCGGCACGGCCCAGGCCTTTGTCGAAAGCAGGCCGATTGGCAAGGTGGTCCTCGCCATCTAGAGCATTTTCCGTTCTGATGGAATCAGAACGGAAGCTCCAGGTTATTGAGT
>CAZKTH010000074.1:0-12615 GCA_964555575.1 uncultured Devosiaceae bacterium
TATCTCGCCGCAAACGGCGCAAGGCAAAGGGCGTCCATCGGGCGCCCTTTGTTCTGCCGCCCTGACGATGGGCCTCATCAGAGAAATGCATGAGCCCTGGAGGCGACAAATGGCCGGACTTCCCTTATAAGGGTCGGCTCGCCTTGCCACCGCAAGCGGGCAGCGAACTCTTTGAAAAACCGGTCTCCATGAACGCCACATCGACCATATCGAGGCGCGGCCTCTGGCTTGCCGAAATGCGGGCGAGCCTCATGCTTGCCTGGCCGCTGGTTTTGTCGCAGATCGCCCAGGCCTCCTTCTTCACCACCGACGTGGTGCTGCTGGGCTGGGTCGGCCCGCAATCACTGGCCGGGATTTCGCTGGCAATGGCAATGATGCAGCCGCTGCTGATCGGCGGTTTCGGCGTGGTCACGGCGGCAGCGCCGATGGTGTCGCAGGCGCTCGGCGCCGGCGAGGTGAAATCGGTGCGCCGGACCGTTCGCCAGAGTCTCTGGGTCGCCATCTTCATCTCGGTGCTGGTCATTCCGGTCCTGATCTTGGCCGAGCATATCCTGCCCCTGCTCGGCCAGCCGCCCGAGATCTCCGATCTTGCCGCCCGCTATCTCGATTATGCCGCGGTGAGCGTCCTGCCGGCCCTCGCCTTCATGGTTCTGAGACTGTTCATCTCGGCCAAGGGCAATACCGGCGCGGTTCTCGCCATCGTCATCGTCGCGGTGAGCGTCAATGGCGTTCTCGCCTATGCCCTCATCTTCGGCGCCTTCGGCCTGCCGGCTCTCGGCATCGTCGGTGCCGGCATCGCCGCCTCCGCCGCCAATACAATGATGTTCATACTTGGCGCGGCCTATGCCATCCGGCATCGGAAATATCGCCGGCACATGATTTTCGTTCGCTTCTTCAAGCCGGACTGGCCGCGCTTTCGCGAGATCTTCCGCATCGGCGCCCCGATCGGGCTGACCAATATTTCCGAGGTCGGACTGTTCGGCCTCGCCGTTTTCATGATGGGCTGGATCGGCTCCGAATCCGTCGCGGCGCACGCTATCGCCGTGCAATGCGCCTCGCTGTCCTTCATGGTGCCGCTCGGCCTGTCGCAGGCGGCAACCATACGCGTCGGCCTGGCCAGGGGGGCGCGCGACAGGGAAGGCGTCGGGCGGACCGGTTGGGTCGCCCTTGTCATGTCGCTGATGTTCATGTCGATGACCTTCTCACTGTTCGTTTTCGCGCCGCGAACCCTGGCCAGCCTGTTTCTCGACGCCAGCCGGCCCGAAAACGCCGATGTGATCGCTCTGGCCGCTTCGTTTCTGGTGGTGGCGGGCCTGTTCCAGTTCTTCGACGGCACCCAGGTGGCGATGGCCGCTGCCCTGCGCGGCCTGTCGGACACGCGGGTACCGATGGTCATTGCCATGGTCGGCTACTGGCTCGTCGGGCTCACGGTCGCCTATTTTTTCGGCTTTGTGCTCGGCTGGCAGGGCACCGGCATCTGGGCCGGCCTGGCCGCGGGCCTGGGGTTCGTTGCCATCGTGCTTCTGAACCGCTGGACACGGCGCGAGGAACTCGGGCTTGTCGGGTGCTGATCCCGGACCAAGAAGGCGCTTCCCAGCGGCAAGCGCCCAGGAGGAAGTCAGGATACGGCAACCGAAAAGCGATCAGGCTGCCGGTGGTCGCATGTTCGAACCGGAAAACCGGTTGCCGTTTCGCGGCGGGGCAATCCGCCGGCCTGCCCTTTTCTTCCGCTCAACTCCCGAACACGCTCTACCGTCTTTTCTTGTCCACCTGGTGATAGGCCCGGCGGGCATGAAACTCGCAATAGGGGTTGTCGTCCTTGGAGGGACGGCCGCAGAAATGGAAATCGGAGTTCAGGGGATCGCCGATCGGCCACTTGCAGGTGTGCTCGTTGAGTTCCAGAAGGCTCAGGCGTTCCGCCTCCGGAATGAACAGTTCATGGACCTCGGCGAGTTCCGGTTCGAGCTCGACGTCAAAGTCCTCGTTGGTCTTCAGCGCCGTGGCGCCGAGGACCGGGGCCGAGGACATCGCCCGTCGCTTGATGCCGGCCGACCCGCCTCCCGCCGACGGAGAAGACCGGCGCACTGACGGCCGGCTCGGCGAACGTGGACGCGGCGCGGTACTGGCCGGCTTGGCCCGGGCCGAGAGCTTGAGGCGGTGGACCTTGCCGATCACCGCGTTGCGCGTGACGCCGTCGCCGAGTTCATTGGCGATCTGGCTCGCGCTCAAGCCTTCCATCCAAAGCTTTTTCAGCAATTCAACACGCTCATCGGTCCAGCTCATAAATCTACTCCTTGGCCCCAAGTCGTCGGGCAGAATCAGAACCCGTGCCGGCAAATAAAGCGCCGACCAGTGTCACTAATTCTCGTATGTGGAGGGGGTCCGCCACACCAGATATCGTGTCCCCTGCAGCGCAGATATTACACAAGTGGCGGAATCGGGCGCAAGAGTCCGCCAGCGATTTTCCCGAGAAATCGGGCTTTGCCAGCTTGTTGCCGGAAAATGAGTCAAATCAGCGGCTTGTCGGGCACATTGGGGCTTTGCGTTGACTTTTTTGTCGCGAGCCGGCATAGAACGCAGGCACAACGTGCCGCCGAAAGCGGCGCGTTTTTGGTTTTTGCGCCTCGATGGCGCGTGCGCCGGCCGATCCGGACAGTCGTGCAATTGAACTCGGGAAAACAACAATGTCAGCGCTTTTTGGCACCTATGCCCGTTCCGATCTCGCTTTCGAGCGGGGCGAAGGCATGCGCCTTTTCACCAGCGACGGCACGTCCTATCTCGATTTCAATTCCGGCATCGGGGTCAACGCCCTCGGCCATCACGATCCGCATGTGGTTTCGATTCTCAAGCAACAGGCCGACAGGCTCTGGCACGTCTCCAACATCTTCACCATTCCCGAGGCGGAGCGGCTGGCCGAACGGCTCACCGCAGCGACCTTCGCCGACAAGGTGTTCTTCACCAATTCCGGCACCGAGGCGATCGAATGCACCATCAAGACGGCGCGCCGGTATTTCTACGCCAAGGGCCAGCCGGAAAAGACCGGGATCATCGCCTTCACCGGCTCCTTCCACGGACGGACGCTCGGCGCCATCGCCGCCGGCGGCAACCCGTCCTATCTTGAAGGCTTCGGTCAGCCGCTGCCCGGCTTCAAGCATCTGGCGCCCGGCGATCTCGACGCCGTCGAGGCGCTGATCGACCAAAGCAGCGCGGCCATCCTCATCGAGCCGGTTCAGGGCGAAGGCGGCGTCATCGCCATGTCGGTCGACTTCCTCAAGGGATTGCGGGCGCTCTGCGACAAATACGGGCTCCTGCTGATCCTCGATGAGGTGCAGTGCGGCATGGGCCGGACCGGCCGGCTCTTCGCCTATGAATGGGCCGGCATCACTCCCGACATCATGGCCATCGCCAAGGCGATCGGCGGCGGCTTCCCGCTTGGGGCCTGCCTTGCCACCGAAGAGGTCGCCCGGTGCATGGTGCCCGGCACTCATGGCTCGACCTATGGCGGCAATCCCCTGGCCGCTTCCGTCGGCAACGCCGTTCTCGACCGCATGCTGGCGCCCGGCTTCATCGAACACGCCGACGAGATGGGCCGGCGCCTCCACTGGCATCTGCAGCAACTGGCCCAGTCCTACCCGGACCTCGTCCTCGAAGTCAGGGGCAAGGGGCTGATGGCCGGCCTCAAGATCACCCCGCCGGTGCGTGATTTCGTCGCGTATCTGCGCGATCACCGCCTTCTTGCCGTCGCGGCGGGCGACAATGTGCTTCGCTTGCTGCCGCCGTTGATCGTCACCGAAAAGGACATCGAAGAGGCAGTCGGCATCATCGCAGCGGCGCTTCGGGCCCATTCCGCCGCCGCCGACGAATAGACGCCGCGACCTCAAACCAGGAACGCATGACCATGACCTCCGCCCTTGCCGGTCAGCCAAGACATTTTCTCGATCTGTCGGACTTCTCGGCCGACGAACTGAGACGCATCCTCGATCTCGCCGCCAACCTCAAGCGCCGCCTGCGCGACGGCGAGCGTCCCGCCCTGTTGAAGGACAAGGTCCTGGCCATGATCTTCGAACGCGAGAGCACGCGCACCCGCGTCTCCTTCGATGTCGGCATGCGCCAGCTCGGCGGCGAGACCCTGATGCTGACCGGCAAGGAAATGCAGCTTTCCCGCGAGGAAACGCTCAGCGACACGGCCCGCGTCATGTCGCGCTATGTCGATGCGATCATGATCCGCATCCTCTCCCATGACGATCTGATGGAACTGGCGGGCGGCGCCTCCATTCCGGTGATCAACGGGCTGACGCGGCGCTCGCATCCCTGCCAGGTCATGGCCGATATCCTGACCTATGAGGAGCATCGCGGCCCCATCGCCGGCAAGAAGATCGCCTGGGTCGGCGATGCCAACAACGTCCTGACCTCCTGGGTGCATGCGACCCGGCATTTCGGCAATTCCCTCGTCATTTCGACACCGGAGCAGTACGGGCCGGATCAGGGTCTTGTGAGCGACATCGCCCAGGCCGGCGCGGCCGTTTCCATCATCAACGATCCGCGCGAGGCGGTGGCGGGTGCCGATCTCGTCATCACCGACACCTGGGTGTCGATGGGCGACACCGACGCCGAGACGCGGCGCAAGGTGCTGGCGCCCTGGCGGGTCGACAGCCGGCTGATGTCCGGCGCCGGCGCCAGATCCCTGTTCATGCACTGCCTGCCGGCCCATCGCGGCGACGAGGTGACCGACGAGGTCATCGACGGCCCGCAATCGGTGGTTTTCGACGAGGCGGAGAACCGCCTGCATGTCCAGAAGGCGATCCTTTTGTGGGCCTTCGGCATCGAGGAATTGTGATGGCGCGCGCCCAACTTGCCGATTACGGCCTCGACCGGCCGGAAAGCGACGACGACCATGTCGTGCCCTTCACCCTCGAGGCGCTTCAGTGCCGCGGGCGGGTGGTCCGGCTCGGCCCGGCCATCGATACCATTCTGACCCGTCACAACTATCCCGAGCCGGTGACGCGCCTTCTCGGCGAAGCCATCGTTCTGGCCGCGCTCATCGGCTCGTCGCTCAAATTCGAAGGCCGTTTCATTCTCCAGACCCAGACGGACGGGCCGGTCTCGATGATCGTGGTCGATCTCGACACCCCGGACGGTCTCAGGGCCTGCGCCAAGTTCGACGAGGAAGCCGTCAGGGCCGCCAGTGCCGAAAGCGATGTCTCCGCCTCGCGCCTGCTCGGCAAGGGCCATCTGGCCATGACCATCGATCAGGGGACCCATATGGAGCGCTATCAGGGAATCGTCGCCCTTCAAGGCGACGGTTTCGAGGCGGCGGCGCGCCACTACTTCCTGCAATCGGAACAGATTCCGACCGAAGTGCGTCTGGCCGTCGCCGAACATGCCCGGCGCGGCGACCGTCCGCGCTGGCGGGCTTCGGGCATACTGACCCAGTTCCTGCCCGCGGGCGACACCCGCCACATGCTCGATCTGCCGGGTGACGGCGATTTTTCCAATCCCGGCACCGCCGATCCGCATTCTGGCGAGCCGGAGGGCTGGATCGAGGCCAAGGCGCTGCTCTCGACCCTCGGCGACGCCGAGCTGGTCGATCCGGACGTCTCGCCGGAACGGCTGCTGTTCCGCCTGTTCCACGAGGCGCGGCTGCGGCTGTTTTCGCCCGAACCGCTCGAGGCGCGCTGCACCTGTTCGGCCGAGCGCATCGAAGACATGCTGATGCAGAACTTTTCCACCCAGGAACGGCTCGACATGGCGGTCGACGGCGAGATCGAGGTGGTGTGCGAGTTCTGCTCGACCGCCTATCACTTCACGCCTGGCCAGTTCGAGGCGAAGAACTGAGACCTTTGTCCCTCCCCCTCAAGGGGAGGGAAGCCGGTCCGCTGATTGATGTCCCTACTCGAAGGCCAGCGCGTCGACCGGGTCAAGCCGTGCTGCCGAACGGGCCGGCATGAAGCCGAACACGACGCCGATCAGGGTCGAGGACAGGAAGGCCAGCGCCACCGTCATCGGCGAGAACGGCACAGTCAGGCCCGAGATGACAAGCGGTACAAGCATCGAGATGCCGAACGACAGGCCGACACCGATGCCACCGCCGACGGCGCAGACCAGCGCCGCCTCGATGAGGAACTGGCGCATGATATCGCCGCGCCGCGCCCCGATGGCGAGACGCACACCGATCTCACGGGTGCGCTCGGTCACCGAAACCAGCATGATGTTCATCACCCCGATGCCGCCGACGATCAGCGAGATCAGGGCGATGGCCGATATGAATAGGGTCAGCGTCTGGGTCGTCGATTCGATGGTGGCACGGATGGTATCCGTGTTCATCAACGTGAAGTCGTGGGTGCCGTGGCGGGCGAGCAGCAGGCTGGTAATCTGCTGTTCGGCCGCACTCATGGCCGCACTGTCCTTGACGCGCACCGTAATGCTGGAAAGGAAACTCTGTCCCAGCGCCCGGCTCATCACCGTCGTATAGGGCGCATAGATGCTGAGCTGGTTGGCGCTTGGTCCGAAGCCGCCGGTGTTGGCCTTGACCACGCCGATGATCCGCAATGGCAGATGGCCGATGAGCAGCACCTTGCCAAGCGGATCCCCGCCATTGGGAAAGAAGGTGTTGCGTGTCGTGGTGTCGATCACCGCCTCCTGGGCGAGTGCGTTGACGCTCGCGGCGTCAAAGGACATGCCTTCGACGAAGGTCAACCCGGACACGCGGAAATACTCGGCGCCGACCCCGTTCAGCTCCACCGAGGCGGAGATGTCGCGATAGAGTGCGGTGCCGCCGGTCGACACGCGCGGCGTGACGCTGTCGGCGACGGGCAATTGCGCAATTGCCCTGGCGTCGGCCGCCGTCAGCGTTTCGACGCGCGGACCGCCGCGATCACGGAACCCCTTGCCGGGGTATATGTTGATCGTATTGGTGCCCAGGGAGTTGATATTGCTGAGCACCCGCTCCTGCGAACCCTGGCCGAGCCCGACCACCGATACTACCGAGGCGATGCCGATGATGATGCCGAGCATGGTCAGGAAGGTCCTGAGCTTGTGGCTCATCATGGCCCGGCCGGCGATGGCGAAGGCCTGGAACACGCGGGACACGGAATCGATCCAGCCCCAATTGCGCTTGAGGCGGGGACGGGTTTGCGGCGGCTTGGGTTCTGCCGCGATCGCGCTCCGCATGTCGGCGATGATCTTGCCGTCGCTGATCTCGATCTGGCGCGGCATGGCCTCGGCCAGCAGTTTTTCGTGGGTCACCACGATGATGGTGTGGCCTTCGGCATTGAGCTGATGCAACAGCTCCAGCAGTTCGGCGCCGGTATGGCTGTCGAGCGCCCCGGTCGGCTCGTCGGCGAAGATGACCTCGCCGCCGTTCATCAGTGCCCGCGCCACCGAGACGCGCTGCTGCTGGCCGCCGGACATGGCGTTGGGGCGATGGGTCATGCGGTCGCCGAGGCCCAGGCGGATCAGAAGCTCGCGGGCCCGGTTGCGGCGTTCGCCGCCCTTCACGCCGGCATAGATCGCCGGCAGCTCGACGTTCTCGACCGCATCGAGATCGGCCAGCAACTGGTAGCGCTGGAAGATGAAGCCGAAATGCTCTCGCCTCAGTGCGGCCAGTTCGTCAATGCTGTACTTGCGGATATCGCGGCCTTCGAACCGGTATTCTCCGGTGAAACCCTGATCGAGGCAGCCGAGCACGTTCATCAGCGTCGACTTGCCCGAGCCGGACGCACCAACGATGGCGACCATCTCGCCGGGCGCGATGTCGAGGTCGATGTCGTTGAGTGCGACGATGGTCTCGTCGCCGGCCTTGAACTCGCGGCGCAGCTTCCTGAGCGAGATGATCGGCGTGGTGCCGCTGTCCCGGATACCGGCTTCGGCGGGACGCCGCAGCTTTCGGGTCACCTGTGCGCTGAGGATCGGACGATTATCGTTCATGTCACGCTCCAAACCTTGGGCATGCCCGGCATCAACCGCCCGGCCGGGGACCGCCGCCGCCTAGGAGCCCGCCGCCTGCTCCGCCGAAGCTGCCAAAACGCCGGTTCGAGCCGTTCGTGCTCGGACGGTATGTGCCGCCTTCCGTGATGACCTGCTCGCCTGCCTTCAGGCCATCCTTGATCTCGACCATGATCTTGTTGTCGAGCCCGGTGGTGACGCGGTGCGGCTGCACGGTCCTGGTCTCGGGATCGTAGACCTCGACCATCGACCCGCCGTTAGGACCGGTGATCACGGCGGAAGCGGGCACCAGAAGCACGTTCTTGGCTTCGTTCGTGACGATGGTCACCTCGGCGGTCATCGCGATCTTGAGTTCACCGTCGGGATTGGGCACCGACAACACGCCATTGTAGTAGACCGCACTCGAGGAAGAGGTCGTGGCGTTGGTCGAGGTCGAGGTCTGGAACGATTCCGGCGCCGGCTCGATCGACAGGAGAGTTGCGTCGATCGGCGTGTCCGGTTTGCCCAGAATGGTGAAATAGGCCCGTTGGCCCGGCTTGACGTTGGGCACGTCGGCCTCGGAAATGCCGGCAAGAACGATCATGGTCTTCAGATCGGCAAGCTTGACGATGATCGGTGAGCTTGAAGAGGCGTTGATGGTCTGGCCGACCTCGACCGGCAACCCCACCACGGTGCCGTCCATTGGCGCGGTGATCTTGGTCTGACTGAGACTGAGTTTGGCGTTGTCGACACTGAGTTTGGCCGAGGTGATCTGGGAATCGATAACGTCGATCTGCGCCTGGGCGTTCTCGTAGGTGACCTTGGCGGTTTCGAAGTCGACATCGGAAATGAGATTTTGCGCCTTGAGCTGCTCGGCCCGGTTATAGCTGAGCTTGTCCTGCTCGGTAGTCGCCACCTGGATACGCCGTTGCGCTTCGACGTTCTGCAGCGCCGCCTGGGAGATCTTGAGGGCGTTTTCCTTGTCGAGCGGATCGATCTCGGCGATGAGTTCGCCCTTCTTGACCGTCTGCCCAAGCTTGACATAAAGCGCGTCGATCTTGCCCGACACCTCGGCGCCGACATTGACGACGGTCTTGGCGTTGAGCGTGCCGGTGGCGAGCACGTCCGTCTCGATGTTGCCGCGCGTCACGGCGGTGGTACTGGGGACGACTTCCGGGCTGGGCTGGAAGTAGAAGTACCAGATGGCATAGCCACCTCCGGCAATCAGAGCGAGGAGAATGAGAAGGCGAGTAAGCAGCTTCATTTTTGCATTCGGCTTGCGTCGGAAACTTGTTTATGAAGAACTAGCAGTTAGGCTTTTTCCCGGCAAAGGTCTCCTTATCGTTTTGTAATGTTAGGAATTTTGGGAAGTGCTGTCATATTTCCAATTGTTTCCGACAATTGCGGATCACTGCGATGGAATCATGGCGTAATCTCGGCCAATGCCATGCAGGACTATCGGAATTCGCTTGCTTTTCCATTTGTTTCCGTGCCGGCACCGGCAGTTGAAAGGCATCGCTAACCATGTTCGACGGCTATATGCGCAAGCTGGTCGATCCGCCGCTCGAACGGGTCGGCGCCGGTCTGGCCGAACTCGGCATTTCGGCCAATGCCGTCACGCTTTCGGGTCTGATCGCCGGGCTGGCCGCCGCGGTGCTGATCGCCCTGGGCGGACCCTTGTGCGGACTTTTGTTCATCGCCCTGTCGCGTCTGCTCGACGGGATCGACGGCGCCGTGGCCCGGGCGACGCAGAAAAGCGATTTCGGCGGCTATCTCGACATCGTCGCCGACTTCGCCTTTTACGGCGCCATCCCTCTGGGCTTTGCCGTATGGATGCCGGCCGAGAACGCCCTGCCGGCCGCCTTTCTGGTCGCCAGTTTCTACGTCAATGGCGCGAGCTTTCTCGGCTATGCCGTGCTCGCCGAACGGTACGGACACCAGACCAGCGCCCGCGGCGCCAAATCGCTCTATTTCACCGGCGGCCTGCTCGAAGGCACCGAGACCATCGCGCTGTTCGTTGTCATCTGCCTGTGGCCGGGCCTTTTTCCGCTTCTGGCCTATGTCTTCGGTGCCCTGACCCTTGTCACGGCCATCAGCCGCATCGTGCGTGCCTGGCAGAATTACGGACAGGCGATCACACCTGATCGAGGGCAAAGGCCAGATCGATGATGAGGTCGTCGGCGTTTTCGAGCCCGACGGACAGCCTGAGCAGCGAATCCGATATTCCCAGCTCCGCCCGCGCCTCCGGTCCGAGGCGCTGATGCGTCGTCGTCGCCGGATGGGTGATGATCGATTTGGCGTCGCCGAGATTGTTGGAAATGGCGATGATCGCCAAGGCATCGGCGAGCCGGAAGGCGGCAGTCTTGTCGCCCTTGATCTCGAAGCTGACGAGCGTCGAGCCCGCCGCCATCTGCCTTTGCGCCAGCTCGTATTGCGGATGGCCGGGATGATGGGGATAGATCAGACGGTCGATCTTGGGATGGGCGGTCATATAGCTGGCAATCCTCACCGCGTTCTCGGTCATCGCCCGGACCCTCAGTTCGAGGGTTTCGAGGCTTTTCAGCATCACCCAGGCGTTGAACGGGCTCAATGACGGGCCGGTCTGGCGAATGAAGGTGTGGATGTCGCCCGAGATCAGTTCCTCGGAGCCGAGGATGACGCCGCCGAGCGCCCGTCCCTGGCCATCGATATGCTTGGTGGCCGAATAGACGACCAGATCGGCGCCGAGACTCAACGGCTTCTGCCAGATGGCGGTGGCAAAGACATTGTCGACGATCAGGCGTGCACCATGGGCATGGGCGATCTCGGCGACGCCGGCGATGTCGACGAGCTCGAGGGCCGGATTGGTCGGGGTTTCGATGAACACGACTTTGGTATTCGGCCGCATCGCCTTTTCGAAGGCGGCGAGATCGCGTCCGTCGACCAGGCTGGAGCTGACGCCCCAGCGCGGCAGATACTCTTCGATGACGTAGCGGCAGGAGCCGAACAGCGCCCGCGAGGCAACCACATGCTCGCCGGCCCGGACCTGTGCCATCACCGCGGTCGTCATCGCCGCCATGCCGGTCGCGGTGGCCCGCGCCGCTTCGGCGCCTTCGATCAGCGCCATGCGGTTCTGGAACATGTCGACGGTCGGATTGCCGACGCGCGAATAGGTATGGCCCGGCTCCGCGCCGGTGAATCTCAGTTCGGCCATCTCCGAACTGTCGTAGACGAAGCCCGAACTCATGAAGATGGCCTCGGCGGTCTCGCCATGCTGGCTGCGCTCGATACCGCCCTGCACCATCAGCGTCTGCGGACTGCGCCTGCTCGGGTCCGACAGGGGGTTGCTGTTGCGATCCATCGGCTCTCTCCACAAAAAAACCGGCTCTCCGAAGAGGGCCGGTCGAAACGGTCGTTTAGCGAGCTTTTTTAGGTGGCTGCAATCTGACCGGCCAAATCACCACCGCCGTGGATTCCGTCCGGAACCCGCAACGATCTGGCTTTTAGGCGCGATTGCCGCTTGGCGTCAATCTTGCCGGTTGCTATCCGAGCAGGAAGGAAGGACCAACATGGCCAACAAAGACGCAGGCATTTTCTCGGCACGGATGATCGCGGCACTGTTCGAGACCGACGCGCTCAGAAGCGTGACGCGGCTCGATGCCGACCAGATCCAGCCGGCAAGCCTCGACCTGAGGCTCGGCGCCACCGCCTACCGGGTGCGCTCGAGCTTCCTGCCCGGACCGGGCGTGACGGTTGCCGATCGCATCGCGGCGCTCAAATTGCATCAGATCGATCTGACGGGCGGTGCCGTGCTCGAACGCGGCTGTGTCTATCTGGTGCCCCTGCAGGAGGAAGCGGCGCTGCCCGAAACCATTAGCGCCACCGCCAATCCGAAGAGCTCGACCGGACGGCTCGACATCTTTACCCGCGTCATCTGCGACAATGCCCGCGGCTTCGACACCATTGCCGCCGGCTATCGCGGGCCGCTTTATCTCGAGATCAGTCCGCGCACCTTTCCGGTGCTGGTCAGGGCCGGCTCGCGGCTTTCCCAGATGCGCTTCCGGACCGGCGACACCCGGTTGTCGGCCGCCGAGCACCGGGCGCTGCATGAGCGCGCGCCCCTGGTTTTCGATACCAATGCCGAAATCGGCGACGGCGTGGCGCTGTCGATCGACCTTATGGGCGAGGGCCGTGGCGGGCTGGTCGGGTTTCGGTCCAAGCGTCACACCGCCGTTATCGATGTCGACAGACGCGCCGGGCTCGACGTTCTCGATTTCTGGGAGCCGCTCATGACGCGCGGCGTGCCCGAGCTCATCCTCGATCCGGACGAGTTCTACATCCTGGTCTCGCGCGAAGCGGTGCAGGTGCCGCCCGACCATGCCGCCGAAATGGTACCCTTCGATCCGCTTATCGGCGAGTTTCGCGTTCACTATGCCGGCTTTTTCGATCCCGGCTTCGGCCATGCCCCGGCCGGCGGTGCCGGCTCCCGGGCGGTGCTCGAGGTCAGAAGCCGCGAAGTGCCGTTCCTGCTTGGCCACGGCCAGACCGTCGGCAAGCTGATCTACGAACGCATGGCCGAGGTGCCGGAAAGGCTCTACGGCGCCGATCTCGGCTCGAACTACCAGGCACAGGGCCTGAAGCTTTCAAAGCATTTCAGGCCCTATGATCCATAGGCGGATGTGCCGCCCGCTCAGGAGCGGATCTGGATGGTGG
>CAZKTH010000075.1:0-12483 GCA_964555575.1 uncultured Devosiaceae bacterium
AGACTTTCAACGATTTGGGAATCCCAGACGTGAGTCTCACTCAAAAAGACTTGGTATCACTCAACAAATACGTCGCCACCGCCTGCAGGTCTCCGTCCTTCCATTTCGAGGTCGAAAACTCGATCACCCTGCCCATCTCGCCGCCAAGAACGTCGAAGCCGGGGGTGAAGCCGGTCTTCAGGGCATCGATCAGGCTCGCCTGGTCATAGCCCTTGTCGATAAGCTGCGCCCGCGTGATCCCCGGCACGTTGCCGGCCGGGCCGCCGCGACTTCCCTGCAGCGCTTTCGCGTTCTCCGGCCCGCCCAGAGCGTTGCGCGGCGTATGGCAGGAAACGCAATGGGCCGGGCCTTCGACAAGGTATCTGCCGCGGTTCCACAGCTCCGAACGCGCCGGATCGGGCGCGAACCGGGCCGGATGGAAATAAAGGTTTTGCCAGCCGGCCAGCAGCGGCCGGATGCTGAAGGGGAACCCGACCTCGTTCGGCGTCGAGGGCTCGGCCACCGGCGTCAGCTTCTTGAGCGCCGCAAATAGATCGGCCACCTCCCTGTCTCTCATCAGCGTATAGCTGTCATAGGGAAAGGCCGGGTAGAGGTAATCCATCAGGCCCGGCCCCTTGCCATTGGAAATGGCGTCGGAGAATTCGGCCAGCGTCCATCTGCCGATGCCATAGGTCGGATCGGGGGTGATGTTGGGAGCGTAGAAGGTGCCGAAGGCGGTCCGGATCGCCGGCCCGCCCGAAAAGGGCGGCTTGCCCGCCCTGGTGTCGCTGTGGCAGGCGACACAATCGCCGAGGACCATCAGATAGGCGCCGCGCGTCGCGTCGCCGACAAGGGTCAGATCCCGCGGCGGTCCTTCGACCGGTCTGAGGAAAGTGACTGCCGCCGCGCCGCCGATGACGACGACAATCCCGACAAGGATCAGCCAGCCCCGTTTCATCCCGCCTCCCCCGTGCCACGCAGACCTGCTTTCAGGCATTATTTCCCGAACGGGGCGCAAAGGGCCAATGACGCTTTTGCGAGCGCCTGTGGCGAAGGATCAGCCGGCAGCCAGAACCGCGTCGACTTCCCGGCGCGTCGGCGGCACGCAACCGGAATGGGCGCAATTGAGGCCCGCCGTTACCGCGCCGAATCTCAGCATTTCGCTGAGCCTTTCCGCGGGCAGTGCCGCCAGCGCCTCGGGGCTGAGCGCCTCCCATTCGCCGAGAATGGTCAGGATGCCGGCCATCAGGCTGTCGCCGGCCCCGACCGTGTCGCCGAAGACCGCCGGACGATAGACGTCCGTCCGGCCCTCCGCCGAACGGGTGAAGGCGTGCGAGCCGCCTTCGCCGAAGGTCACCACCACCAGGGCGCAGTTCGGCCGGTCGAGCAGATCCCTGACGTGCTGCTCGATGCTTTTTTGCCGGTCGAGCGCCATGAGATCCTCGTCCGACAGCTTGATGAGGTTGGCCTTGTCGAAAAAGCGGTCGAGCCGGACCCGGTAGGCGGCAAAATCGGCGACCAGCGTCGGGCGGATATTGGGGTCCATGGTGATCAGGGCGCCTTTCCGCGCCGCCGCGTCGGCGGTCTCGAGCCAGATCTCGGCATCCTCGTCGAGAATGGCGCAGAAGCCGCCGATCTGGAAAACCTGCGGGTATTCCGGCAGTGCCGCGATCAGCCCATCGCGGGTGAAGGCGCGGTCGGCCTCGCGATAGAAACGGTAGCTCGCCCTGCCGCGCTGATCGAGCGTTGCCACCGCCAGGGTGGTCGGCGCCGCGACGCGTTCGCTCAGCAGCAGATTGGCGCCGGCGTCGTTGAGCGGCTTCAAAAGCATGTCGCCGAAGGTATCGGTCGAGATCGGGCACAGGAACCCGGTGCGGTTGCCGAGCTTCGAAAGCGCGATGGCGCAGTTATAGGGCGAACCGCCCGCCAGCGCCTCGAACAGGACTCGTCCGTCCGCTCCGACCGGCTGGGTGACAAGATCGATCAGGCTTTCGCCGCCGACAACGAACATTTGATCCTCCACGACTTCTCGGGCCGAGGTCTAGCGCAGCAGCAGGCGAGCGCCAAGCGTTTGAACGTCGCGGCTCAACCCGAATGCGCTTCGCCGGCCCGTCATTGCGAACGACAATCCACCAGAAAGCTGCATGTCTTGACGCAAGCGGCTCGGCTGGCCCCCGAACCTCGTCCCCAAGGGAGAGGTGAAAGCGCCGCCCGGTTCACTTCGCCGTCCAGCCGCCATCGACGCTGATCGTCGTACCGGTGATCGAGCGGGCCATCTCGCCGCTGAGATAGACGCACAGCGCCGCGATCTCCTCGGGCTGGACGAATTTCTTGGTCGGCTGCGGCGCCAGCATGATGTTGCGGATCACCTCCTCGCGGCCGAGTCCGTGCTCGCGCATCTGGTCCTCGAGCAGCTTCTCGACCAGAGGCGTCCACACATAGCCCGGACAGATGGCGTTGACGGTGATGCCGTGCTCGGCCAGCTCCAGGGCGACGGCCCTGGTCAGCCCGACAAGCGCGTGCTTGGTCGCCACCAGGGCGCTCTTGTAGGGCGCGGCCCGCACGCCATAGATCGAGGCGATGTTGATGATCCTGCCCCAGCCGCGCGCCTTCATGCCCGGCACGGCGGCCCGGATGGCCCGGAAAGAGCCGTCCAGGCCGATGGTCCGGATGCGGTTCCAGTCGTCCGTGGGGAAATCCTCGACCGGCGAAAGCTTCTGCATGCCGGCATTGTTGACGAGCGCATCGAGCGTGCCGAACTGGGCGATGGCCTCCTCGACGATCCTCTCGCTCGCTGCCGCATCGCTGAGGTCGGCCTCGAAATAGCGCACTTCCGGCGCTCCGGCCTCGGCGACGCCGTTCAGGATCGTCTCGACCGCGGCCGCCGGTTCGTAGCTGTTGACCCCGACCCGCCAGCCCGCCGCGCCGAATGCCTTGGCGACGGCCAGACCGATGCCGCTGGTTGAGCCGGTGATCAGCACCGCCCGCTGGGTCTCGCCCATCTGTTCCCCCTCTCGGCCATCCCGACGCAAGCCTAGAGCGAAAGGGGGAAACGCGAAACCGGTTTTCGGAAAGGATGCCCCCCGGGCGGCCCACTCGTCCGGTTTCCGGACCGGCAATTTGCCGCCCGTGCCTTTCGTCGTGCCGGCTGGACTCATGCCGCATCCCGTGTAATCTGCCGCGTAAGCGCGCGGCACGACATGCATCGCGAAAAAAGGATTTCATGTGCTACGGGAGGAACAAAGGCATGGATCGTCGTTCATTCTTCAAAACGGCCGGTGTGACCGCCGCGGGGGCAGCAGGTGCGACCACGCTCGCAGCACCAGCGCTGGCCCAGTCATTGCCGAAACTGAGCTGGCGGCTGGCCTCGGCCTTCCCCAAATCGCTCGACACGCTTTACGGAACGGCGGAACTGTTCTGCAAATACGTCTCGGAAGCCTCCGACGGCAATTTCACCATTCAGCCCTTCGCCGGCGGTGAGATCGTTCCCGGCGGCGCGGCCCCGCTCGATGCGGTCTCCACCGGCACGGTCGAGATGGCGCACACGGCGGTCTATTATTCCTGGGGCAAGGATCCGACCTTCGCGCTGGCGACCGGCGTGCCCTTCGGGCTCGATGCCCGCCTGCGCAATGCCTGGCTCTATCATGGCGGCGGCAACGACCTGCTCAATGCCTTCTTCGCCAAGCATGGCATTTACGGCTTGCCCGGCGGCAATACCGGCGTGCAGATGGGCGGCTGGTTCCGCAAGGAAATCAATTCGATCGCCGACGTGCAGGGCCTCAAATTCCGCATTGCCGGTCTGGCCGGTGCCGTGTTCGAGAAGATGGGCGCCGTGCCGCAGCAGATCGCGGCGGCCGACATCTATCCGGCCCTCGAAAAGGGCACGATCGATGCCACCGAATTCGTCGGTCCCTATGACGATCTCAAGCTCGGCTTCGTCAAGGTCGCGCCCTACTACTACTATCCGGCCTTCTGGGAAGCGGGCTCCTCGCTCCACTTCCTGTTCCAGAAGGGGCTCTATGACGCGTTGCCGAAAGCCTACCAGCAGCTGGTGACGGCGGCGGCGCAGGCGGCCGATGCCGACATGCTGCAGCGCTATGACAGCCTCAATCCAGACGCCATCAAGGAACTGGTGGCCCAGGGTGCCAAGTTGCGTCCGTTCAAGAAGGACATCCTCGAAGCCGGGTTCGACGCCGCCAACGCGGTCTATGCCGACCTGACGGCCAAGAATGCCGATTTCAAGACCATCTACGATTCGATGACGGCGTTCCGGGCCAAGGGCTATCTGTGGTTCCAGATCGCCGAATACAATTACGACACCTTCATGATGGTGCAGCAGCGCGCCGGCAAGCTGTAGGAAAATCCATCAACGAAAAGAAAAACCCCGGAGCGATGCTCCGGGGTATTTTGTGGATGAGTGTTCGCCTTATCCAGACACCGTGCTCCGTCATTGCGCAGCGGCGAATCCGAGGCGGCAATCCAGATGACAGCATGCGCCGGCGCTGGGGATCATGGATTGCCGCGCGCCCCGCGGACGCTCGCAATGACGGACGTGGTTGTGGCGTTTGTCTGCCCTGGAGCCGTTCAGATTCAAACAGAACGATCTGCCCTCGGTTCTTGAGCACTGGGATGCATCCTTCAGCCACCGTCATCCCCGACCCGATCGGGGATGACGAAGGAGTCCGGGGGAAGCGCTTCCGTCAAAACCTGATGAGGTCTAGAGCGGCGCGCGTTCAAGTTGAATCGCTTCGCCGCTCTATATTTTTGTTGTCGCATCGCTTTTTGCGCAAAACCGGGACCCACTTTTGCGCACGATGCTCTAGTTGAAGCTCGGTGGCTGGCTGAGATCGACGCCGCCGCCCTGATCGCTGCCGGAGGGCGGGGCGTTGTTGCCGCTCGGCCCGGTGCCGAAATCGGGGGGCGTATTGTCGAGCCCCGGCGGCGGCAGTCCGAGGCCGGCATCGGGATTGTTGTCGCCACCGATCGGCGGCACCGACAGCCCGTCCAGACCACCGTCGCCGCCGAAATCGGGCACGACGATCTCGATCGATCCCGGATCGATCCTGACCTGTTCGGACTTGTAGTGCATGACCAGGCCGGGGAAGCTGATGACGATCACCACCATGATGATCTGGATGAGAACGAAGGGGATCGCCCCCCAGTAGATCTGGCCGGTGGTGATCGGCGCGATGGTCTTTTTGGTGATGCGGTCGATATAGGGCACGCGCGGCGCCACCGAGCGCAGATAGAAGAGCGAGAAGCCGAATGGCGGATGCATGAAGCTGGTCTGCATGTTGATGCCCAGAAGGATGCCGAACCAGATCAGATCGATGCCAAGCTTGTCGGCCACCGGCGCCAGGAGCGGCACGATGATGAAGGCCAGCTCGAAGAAATCGAGAAAGAAGGCCAGAAAGAAAACCAGCAGATTGACGATGACCAGGAAGCCGAGCGTGCCGCCCGGCACGCTGGTCAGCAGTTCCTCGACCCAGAGGTGCCCGTTGACCCCGTAAAAGGTCAGGGAAAAGACGCGGGCGCCGATCAGGATGAAGATGACGAAACTCGACAGCCGCGTCGTCGCCTTCAGGGCCTGCTGCACCACGTCGAAGCTCAGCTTGCGCTTGACCGCGGCCAGCACCAGCGCGCCGGAGGCGCCCATGGCGCCGCCCTCGGTCGGGGTGGCGATGCCCAGGAAAATAGTGCCCAGCACCAGAAAGATCAGGGCCAGCGGCGGCACCAGCACTACCACGACATGGCGGGCCAGCCGGCTCAGCAGATGGATCTTGAGCGTCCGGTCGACAACGGCATAGCCATAGGCGGCCGCCACCGCCGCCGTCATCGACCAGATGCCGGCATTGCCGCCGAGCGCCGGCAGCCACAGCTGGTACAAAAGGAAAGCCAGACCGATCGTCACTCCGGTCAGCACCAGCAGCGAGACGACCCCCGATCCCAGCTCGCGCGCCGCCGCCGGCAGGGCCGGCGCCGCCTTGGGATAAAGGGTGCTCATCAGGAAGACGTAGAACAGATAGAGCCCGGTCAGCACCAGGCCCGGATAGATGGCGCCGGCATACATGTCGCCGACCGAACGGCCGAGCTGGTCGGCCAGAACGATCAGGACGATCGAGGGCGGAATGATCTGGGCCAGCGTGCCCGAGGCGGCGATGACGCCCGTCGCCAGCCTGCGGTCATAGCCGTAGCGCATCATGATCGGCAGTGAAATGAGACCCATCGAGATCACAGAGGCCGCGACCACGCCGGTTGTCGCCGCCAGCAGGGCCCCGACCAGCACCACGGCATAGGCAAGCCCGCCGCGAACGGGCCCGAACAGCTGGCCTATGGTGTCGAGCAGGTCCTCGGCCATGCCGGATCGTTCGAGGATCAGGCCCATGAAGGTGAAGAAGGGGATGGCGAGCATCGTTTCGTTGCTCATGATCCCCCAGAACCGGTCGGGCAGCGCCTGCAGAAGCGGCCAGAACAGGTTGATCTGCCCGTTCGAATAGGGCGCCAGTTCGACGCCGATGACGAAGAACAGCAGGCCGTTGGCGGCAAGGGCGAAGGCGACCGGGTAGCCGATCAGCAGGAATACGACCAGCGAGCCGAACATGATCGGCGCCATGTTGTGGGCGATCAGCTCAAACATGGTGGATGTCTCCGTCCGGCTTGGCGGCATCCTCGAGCGGCGCGTGCGAACCGGCATGCGGATACGGGTCGCGCATGATGCCACGCATGATGGCGACACGTTTGATGATCTCGGAAATCCCCTGCACCAGCAGCAGCGCGAAGCCCAGGAGCAGCATAAGCTTGGCCGGCCACAAGGCCAGTCCGCCGGCGTTCTGGGACATTTCGCCCGAAAGGATGGAGCGCCAGACATAGGGGCCGAGCAGATAGACCATCAGAATGGTGAACGGCATCAGGAAAAGGACGTGGCCGATCAGGTCGATCCAGTCGCGGGTGCGCTTCGAACGCGCGCCGTAGATGATGTCGATGCGGATGTGATCATTGGTCTGCAGCGTGTAGGCGGCGGCCAGCATGAATACGGCACCGAACAGATACCATTGCGCCTCGAGCCAGGCATTGGAGGAAATGGAAAACGCCTTGCGCATGATGGCGTTGCCGGCGCTGATCAGTACCGCCGCCAGCACCAGCCAGGCCACGGATCTGCCAATGAATTCGGTGACCCGGTCGATCAACCGGGACAAAGCCAGCAGACCCCGCATTGCACTCCCTCCCCCGCGCCGCAAACGGCTTCGACACTTTCGCCCGATCATCGCCGGTCGTTGGCCGGCCTGGATGGCGCCCGGCCCCGAGAACCGCCTCTCGGGGTCTGTTTATCCCGGTCCTGCCGACAAAGGCAAGAAACCAGCCTGCGACGCCGCGTCTATTGTCTCCTTGGCGCAAATGGCGAAAGCTGGGTCATTGCCATCAGGGATCTGGACGGACCCTGAACGGAACGAGGGAAATGCCGACACGCCCCGGCATCAAGGTTCTGATCGTCGACGACCATCCGCTGGTCATCGAAGGCATTCGTGCCGTTCTCGACACCTACAGCCATATCGAAATCGTCGGCTCGGCGACCAGCGCCCGCCACGGCCTCGGCGTCGCCATGCGGGCGCCGCCCGACGTCGTCATGCTGGACATCAACATGCCGGGCCTGTCCGGGCTCGATGCCATCGATCTTTACAGGGAGGCGTTCGGAACAGCGCGCCTCATCATGCTGTCCATGCACGACAATCGCGATTTCATCTCCACCTCGGTGATGCGCGGCGCCTCCGGCTATATTCTCAAGGATGCGCCGGTCAACGAGATCATCGCCGCCATCGACGCGGTGGCCGCCGGCGGCACCTATTTCTCTTCCGGCGTTTCCGACGTCCTGATGCGCCTGCCCGACCCGCACCGCCAGGCCGGTCCGCTGACCAGCCGCGAGACCTCGGTGCTGACGCTGGTGGCCGAGGGAAAGAGTTCCAAGGACGTGGCCGAGGCACTTCGGATTTCGGCACGGACGGTCGAAACCCATCGCAAGAACATCAAGAAAAAACTCGGCATTTCGACTACCGCCGGGCTGACGCGCTTTGCCATCGAGGCCGGTCTGATTTCCACCAGCAATTGAGCGGCGCCCCGAAACGTCCGGGCAGCAAACGTCATGAACATGTCGGCCGGCGCGGCGCACCTTGTCGGACGACGCCCGACATCGACGATGCTGCGTTCGCCGCACGGCGCCATGTTCGAGGGCAATGTGCGCGGCCCGACCGATTGTCCCTGTGATTTCAGAGCTTGAGCCTCCTGAGCCTCAGCGCATTGGTGATGACCGACACCGATGAAAGGCTCATCGCCGCCGCCGCGATCATCGGCGACAGCAACAGGCCGAAGACCGGATAAAGGATGCCGGCGGCGACCGGCACACCGATGGAATTGTAGCCGAAAGCGAACCAGAGATTCTGGTAGATGTTGTGAAGCGCCGCCCGCGCCAGATGCCGCGCCCGCGCAATGCCGGAAAGATCACCCTTCATCAGGGTGATGCCGGCACTTTTGATGGCGACATCGGCGCCGGTGCCCATGGCGATGCCGACATCGGCGGCGGCAAGGGCCGGTCCGTCATTGATGCCGTCGCCGGCCATGGCGACATGCCTGCCCTCGGCCTTGAGACGGGTGACGAGCGCGTGCTTGCCCTCCGGGGTCAAGCCGGATTCGATCCTGACGATGCCGAGCGCCCTGGCCACCGCCCTCGCGGGCGCCTCGGCATCACCCGTGGCAAGAATGATCTCGACCCCATCGGCCTCGAGCGCATCGACCGCAGCTTTCGCCCCCGGCTTGACCGGATCGGCAACGGCAACAACGCCGAGCGCCGCGCCATCCCTGGCGACGTGGATCAGTGTCTCGTCGGTTTCGGCCGGCCGTTCGGCCGGCGCGATGCCGAGCTCGTCCATCAGTGCCCGGTTGCCAAGCGCGACCATCGCGCCATCGAGCCGACCGGTGACGCCCTTGCCGGCGATTTCCCGGAAATCGGCAATCGGCGCCGCTTCGATGCCGCGTTTCGACGCCGCCTCCCGTACCGCTCTGGCGAGCGGATGGTTCGAACCGGCTTCGAGGGACGCCGCCACATGGAGCAGGTCGGCCTCGTCTGCGTCCGCAACGGCATGAATGAAGGTGACGGTCGGCCGGCCTTCGGTCAGGGTGCCGGTCTTGTCGACGACGAGCGTATCGATGCCGGCAAGTGTTTCGAGCGCCTCGGCATTCCTGACCAGCACGCCGGCCCGTGCCCCGCGCCCGGTCGAGACCATGACCGACATCGGCGTGGCCAGGCCCAGGGCGCAGGGGCAGGCGATGATGAGGACGGAGACCGCCGAAACGATGGCATAGGCCAGGCGCGGTTCGGGTCCGAACAGCAACCAGACGACAAAGCTCAGAACGGACACGGCGACGACCGTCGGTACGAACCAGCGCGACACCCGGTCGGCCAGGGCCTGGATCGGCGCCCGCGAGCGCTGCGCCTCGGCCACCAGGGCGACGATCTGGCTCAGACGGGTTTCCGCCCCGACCCGTGTCGCCTGCATCAGGAAACTGCCGTCACCATTGAGGGTGCCGCCGGTCACCTCGTCGCCGGCGCCCTTGCCGACCGGCAGCGCCTCGCCGGTCAGCAGCGATTCGTCGACGGCAGAGGCGCCGCTTTCGATGACGCCGTCGACCGGCACGGCATCGCCCGGGCGGACCCGCAGCACGTCGCCGGCATGAACGTCATCGAGCGGGATTTCCGCATCCTTGCCGTTCCTGACCCGGATCGCCGTCTTCGGCGCCAGATCGAGCAGGGCGCGCAAGGCCGAACCGGTCTGTTCGCGCGCCTTCAGCTCCAGCACCTGGCCGGCAAAGACCAGGGCGATGATGACGGCGCTCGCCTCGAAATAGACCGGCACCGTTCCGTCGGCGCCGCGCATGCCCGGGGGGAAGATGTCCGGCACGAACAGCGCCACCATCGAGAACAGATAGGCGGCGCCGGTCCCCAGACCGATGAGCGTCCACATGTTCGGCGAGCGGTTGCGCACCGAATTCATGGCGCGCTTGAAAAAGGGCTGCGCCGCCCAGGTCACGACCGGCGTCGCCAGCAGCGCTTCGAGCCATTGCGCGCTGTGTTCGCCGAGCCACTCGCGGATCGGCAGACCGAGCATCGGTGCCATCGCGATGATGAGGAGCGGCACCGCCAGAGCCGCCGAAATCCAGAAGCGGCGGGTGAAATCGATCAGCTCCGGATTGGGTCCGGCATCGGCCGGCGGCACGCCCATCGGTTCGAGCGCCATGCCGCAGATCGGGCAGTCGCCCGGTTCGTCGGCGACGACTTCCGGGTCCATCGGACAGGTCCATTTCGTTCCGGCCGGCGGCGGCTTTGGTGCTTCGGCCTCGGCCGGTTTGTCGCCGAGATAGCTCTGAGGGTCGGCCTCGAACTTCGTCTTGCAGCCTTCGCTGCAGAAAAAGAATTTCCGCCCGTCATGCTTTGTCATCCACTGCGCCGTCGGCACGTCGACACGCATGCCGCAGACCGGGTCGATGGCGGTCAGATATCTGTCCGGCCCGGCGATGAACTTGTCCCTGCATTTGGGATTGCAGAAGCCGAGTTCGCGCCCTTCATGCACATGCCGGTTCTGGTTGGTCGCCATGTCGACGCTCATGCCGCAGACGGGATCGCGGATCACCGGCTTTTCGGACCCGGCCTGCTTCATCGCCGGCATGGGCGGCAGGGTGAAGGGCGCGGCGTTGAGATATTTCTCGGGATCGGCTTCAAAGCTTTGAAGACACCCCTGGCAGCAGAAATAGAACTTCTTGCCGTCATGCTTTGCCATCCACTCGGCCGTCGGCACGTCGACACGCATGCCGCAGACCGGGTCGGTCGCGGTCAGATATCGGGCCGGCTCGGCGATGAATTTGGTCCTGCAACCGTCGCAGCAAAAGCCGAGTTCGCGTCCGTCATGGTCGAGCTTGTGGGTGTTGGTGGCCATATCCACCATCATGCCGCAGACGGGATCGCGGATGACCGCGCCGGCCGACCCGTCGGAGCCGTGATGCGCGTGTCCGGAAGAAGAATGCGTGTGCATGGTTCAAGCCTGCTTTGTCAAAACCGCCGTTGTTCTGCAGCTTCCCATCATGGTAAGGTCAAGACAAATCTGCTTTCCAAAAGGACAAGATCATGCAGATCGGCACCGCTTCACGCCGTTCGGGCGTTTCGGCCAAGATGATCCGTCACTACGAATCGATCGGCCTCATTCCGGCACCGGCCCGCCGCGACAGCAATTACCGCGACTATGGCGACGACGACGTCCACCGCCTCGGTTTCGTCCGCCGGGCCCGCGACCTGGGTTTTTCCATCGACGAGATTCGCGATCTTTTGAAGCTGTGGGGCGACGAACACCGGGCCAGCGTCGACGTTCGCACCCTGGCCCAGACCCATATCGCCGATCTCGACCGGCGCATCGAGCGTCTCAGGGAAATGCGCCAGACCCTCGACAAGCTCGTCTGCGCCTGCGACGGCGACGAGCGGCCGCATTGCCCGATCATCGAATCCCTGGCCGGCGGTTGATCCGGCCCGCTTGCGCCGGACGCCCCGATAGGCTTTGTATTAGCGATAACCAGAGCGGCGTGCGAAAAAGCGGATGTCGGTTTTTCGCAAAGCGCCGTGAGCACAAGGAAAGCGAGCACACGTTTTGACTTTATCAAAGCCCAACGTGCTCCAGGAGGCGATCATGACCGGCGATACGCCGCTGTACGAGCATTACGAGCCCGAATTCTCGACGCTCATCCGCGAAAATGCCAGGCTCGAGACCCTTTACGACAATTGCCGCTGGGCCGAGGGGCCGGTCTGGTTCGGCGATTTCAACACGCTTTTGTGGTCCGACATCCCCAATGACCGGATCATGCGCTACACCCCCGGTCTCGGTGTCTCCGAATTCCGCCGGTCCGCCGGCAACACCAATGGCCATACCCGCGACCGCGAGGGCCGGCTGGTCTCGTGTTCCCACGGCAACCGCCGCGTCGAGCGCACCGAGCACGACGGCACCATCACGCCGCTCGCCACCCATTACGACGGCAGGCCGCTCAACTCGCCCAACGACGTCGTCGTCAAGTCGGACGGCAGCATCTGGTTCTCCGATCCCGCCTATGGCATCGAATCGGACTACGAGGGCAACAGGGCGCCGCAGGAGCAGGACGGCTGCTACGTCTTCCGCCTCGATCCGAAAACCGGCGACCTCGCCATCGTCGCCGACGATTTCGACCGACCGAACGGCCTCGCCTTCTCGCCCGACGAATCGCTGCTCTACATCTCGGACACCGGGATTTCCCACGGGCCGCGCCGGCCGCACCACATCCGGGTGTTCAGGGTCAATGCCGACAATACGCTGTCGGGCGGCGAGGTTTTCGCCGAGATCGATCCCGGCGCGCCGGACGGCTTCCGTATCGATGTCAACGGACACATCTGGACCTCGGCCGGCGACGGTGTGCATTGCATCGCGCCCGACGGGCACC
>CAZKTH010000076.1:0-595 GCA_964555575.1 uncultured Devosiaceae bacterium
GATCGGCCGTCGGCACAAAGCCGGCGACCATCTGGACGAACGGGACGGCGCCGCAACCGGGCACGGTGCAGTCGGGCTTGCCCCGGGGACAGGTGTTGAAGCTGCAAAGCCTGCCGAGGTGGCGATCGCTCTCCGGGGCGAAAAGGAAAACCTCGACCTGGTGCCCTGCAACATTTGCGCCGCAGCCTGCTTCACAGGCGTCCCGCAGCGCCAGATCGCGCACGCGGCGCAATTGTTTCAGCCGATCCAACGATGAAAGCCATACGGCAAGATCGAGGTCCTTGCACTCGTGCCACACCTCGATGCGTTCCCGCCGGAATTCCCGGAAACGCGGCACCTCCTTCCACAAGGGTCTGGCGACCGAACCGATCACGGCAACGGCCTCGACCTCCTCGAACGCCATGAAGGCATCCGTCACCGCGTCGGCCGCCAAGCGAAACGCGCGTTGGCGCCTCAGCATCAGTTCGTCCTGTTCCCTGATCGCCGCGCGCCGCATCGGCATTATCCCAACAGCTTCAGGAGATTGCGTTTGCGCCCGTGACGCTCTCTGAGACCGGCAACATAAGCCGCCTGCTCTTTGGTGCTCTGCAGGGTT